>SCSF01000094.1 GCA_004298435.1 Beijerinckiaceae bacterium | reverse complement strand
CTGCATTTCCAGCCCGGGCTCGTCGAGTTCGACCGCGGCGAATTCGAAGGCTATCTCTCCGTCAACCGCACCTTCGCCCGCGCGCTCGCGGCGCTGATCGAGCCAGACGACCTCATCTGGGTGCATGACTATCATCTCATCCCGCTTGCATCCTCGCTGCGCGCGCTTGGCGTCCGCAACAGGATCGGATTTTTTCTTCACATTCCCTTCGTCCCGGCGAGCGTGCTGAATGTTCTGCCAAGGGCAGAGAAGCTGCTGCGCATGCTTTGCGATTACGACGTGGTGGGATTTCAGACGCAGCAGCATCTACGCGATTTTGAAGATTGCGTGCGCAGCTTTCTGAATATTCCGGCGGAAGGCGGTGCAGAAATCGTCATTGACGATCATGCCGTCCTGCCTATCGCAACGCCGATCGGCATCGATGCCCGCACCTTTGCGCGGCAGGCCAAACGTTCAGCGCAAAGCCTTGCCGCCAAACGACTCGATGAAAGCCTGCAAGGACGCGCCCTGATCATAGGCGTGGATCGGCTCGATTATTCGAAAGGTCTGCCCAATCGGTTCGAGGCGTTCGGACGGCTTCTCGACCGATTTTCGGAACATCGCCTCAAGGTCAGCTACCTTCAGGTGGCGGCGCGTTCGCGTGAGGATGTCACCGAATACCAAAGGCTCAAACGCGACCTCGACCGCCGCGCCGGCGAAATCAACGGCCGCCATGCCGAATTCGACTGGGTGCCTTTGCGCTATATCACGCGCGCCATTTCACGCGGGACACTGGCGGGATTTTACCGCAAGGCGCGCGTCGGCCTCGTCACGCCGCTGCGGGACGGGATGAATCTCGTCGCGAAGGAATATGTGGCGGCTCAGGATCCCGACGATCCAGGCGTTCTCGTGCTTTCGCGGTTTGCCGGCGCAGCGGAGCAGATGACGGAAGCGCTGATCGTCAACCCTCTTGACCCGGACGAGATCGCGGAGGCCATGCATCAGGCGCTGACCATGTCACGCTCGGAACGCAAGGCGCGCCACGAAAAGCTCTACGACAAGATCTGCCAGACAACCGCGGCCACCTATTGCCACAGTTTTCTGGAGACGTTGCGCGGCGTGCCTTACGACGCGTCACATGACGACGACCTTCGTGCCGACACCCACCCGGCTGTATAAATCCTCGATATTCTTATTGGTCAGTCTGATGCAGCCGGACGACACATTGGTGCCGATCGTCGAGGGATCATTGGTGCCGTGGATCCGGTACATCGATGAGCCGAGATAGAGCGCGCGCGCGCCGAGCGGATTGCCAATGCCGCCCGCCATATGCCTCGGCAGATCGGGCCGGCGCTTCAGCATATCCGGCGGCGGCGTCCAGCCCGGCCATTCCGCCTTGCGGGTGATCGTCTTCACACCGGCCCAGGTAAACCCCTGCCGCCCGACTCCGATGCCGTAGCGCAGAGCCTTGCCGTCTTTCTCGACGAGAAAGAGGAACTTCCGCTTCGTATCGATGACGATCGTACCCGGCTTCTGGCCGCCGCTATAGGCGACCTCCTGGCGTTCGTAGATGGGGTTGACCGGCCGATGCAGTTCGCGGGACGCCGCGGTATCCCGCGCGGCGCCCGGCACACCGTTATAGATGGTCGCGACCATCTGGTGCGGGTGGGACGCAGCGCGCGCATCCGTTCGAACTGCCGGCCGGGGAGCTTGCGCGGCCGAACCATCATGGCCGGTCAGGAGAAATTCAAGCAGACCGCCGCCATAGGGATCAGCCCGGACCTGTGTTGGAAACGCAAAGCCGACAGCGCCGAGAAAGCAAACTGAAGCGAGCCCAAGGTTTACAAAAAGTTTCGTCATTTTTCGCCGCGCGCGTTAACCACCCAGAACTGCCGGATTATAGGCCGGAAGCCGCGCGCGATGGTAAATGTCCTTGGCTTTGTGGTTAGCGCTGCGATAACGGCGCGTCATCGCGTAAACAAAATGCAAAGCATTTGATCGAAGACTGAAGCAATTCGTTAACCGCGTCGCCTCTCACACGCGGTTATAGGCATCCTCGAAGCGCACGATGTCGTCTTCGCCAAGATAGGAGCCTGTCTGCACCTCAATCAGTTCGAGCGCGATCTTGCCGGGATTTGACAGGCGGTGCGTGGTGCCCATCGGCAGATAGATCGACTCGTTTTCGTGAACCAGCAGAACCTCCTGGTTCCGCGTCACCTCCGCTGTGCCGCGCACGACGATCCAATGCTCGGCGCGATGGAAGTGCTTTTGCAATGATAGCTTGGCGCCGGGTTTCACCGTGATGCGCTTCACCTGATAGCGCTCGCCATGATCGATCGATTGATAATTGCCCCACGGACGATAGGAGCGCTTGTGCTCCAGCGCTTCACGGCGGTTCTGCGCCTTCAATTGATCGACGAGTTCCTTGACCTTGTCGCCATGCGCGCGATCAAGAACCAGCACCGCGTCCTGTGTTGTGACGACGATAACATTATCGACGCCGACAACTGTCGTCAGATGCTCGTCCGATCTTATGTGGACGTTCGAGCTTTCCATGATGACGCCGTGGCCGCGGATCGAATTGCCATTGGCGTCGTGTTGCGAAAGCTCATAGACCGCCGACCAGGTTCCAACATCGGACCAGCCAATATCGGCGGGTACTACCGCGGCCTTGTCGGTCAGTTCCATTACCGCGTAGTCGATCGATGTTTTCGGTGCGCGCGCAAATTGTTCCTGATCGAGCAGGAGAAATTCGAGATCCTTACGCGCTCCCAGCACGGCAGCCGCCGCAGCGTCAAGCACGGTGGGGGCATGCTGGCGCAGTTCCTCCCGCATTACGTCGGCGCGGAAAAAGAAATTGCCGGCATTCCAGAGATAATTTTCCGCGACATAACGCGTAGCCGTCGCGACATCAGGCTTCTCGACGAAGGCCTCGGCCTTCAAAACAGTGCCACCATCGACGACAGTCTTGCCGGTTTTGATGTAGCCGTAGCCGGTCGTCGGTTCGCTCGGCTTGATGCCAAGCGTGACGATATAGCCTTTTTCGGCAGCGGCTGCCGCTTGCCGGCAGGATTCGATGAAGCCCGCCCGATCGCGCACGATATGATCGGCGGCAAGAATGGCAACGATGGTATCGGGAGCGATCTGCGCAGCCAGCTCCGTGCCGACAGCGACTGCGGCGCAGGAATCGCGCCGCATCGGCTCAAGCACGATATGCGCGGTGCGGCCGATCTCCTGCATCTGTTCGGAAACGAGAAAACGATAGTCGCAGTTGGAAATGACGATTGGCGTGTCGAAAAGATCGTCAGCGACATGCTCGAGGGCCAACTGGAAGGTCGAGCGGCTTCCGATCAAAGGGATGAATTGCTTTGGCAGACTCTCGCGCGATTCCGGCCAGACCCTTGTGCCTGAGCCGCCGCACATGATGACAGGAAGGATTTTCAATGCCTATTCCCCCAGGGCAGCCGCGCCGGCGGCTTCGGATCGCTCGCCCATACTCTATCTCTAAAAGGCTTCGACTGGGCATTAAACACTATAGCTTTCACATTTTGTTTCGCCACATTGCTCCGGCGAAATCATTACCGGACGTTTAAGGCAGTTCGTTCTGATCCTCGCTTCAGACGAGCCGGGTCCAGAAGGGCCTCAGCTTGGCAAGCGCTTTGCCGGCCTTCGCAGATTTCTCACGAAATTCCGTTTCGGAAGCGGGTTCGATGCGCCGGACCAAAGCTTCCGCTGCGGCAGCACGAAGAGCGCTGCGCTTTGGCGAATTGGTTTTCCCCGCCTTACCTGCGCGCGTCATGCTGCCGGCTTCGCCTGTTTCGGCAGCCAGGATGCCCAGATAGCCACGCGCTATTGCGACATCGTTCCAGTCTCCCAAAACCGTCTGCAACTCTTTCGTGGCGTCCACAAAACGGCGCAGCCGTTTTCGTCCTGCTTTGCGGCGCGCAAGGCTTTGCAGAAACTCCGCATCATAGCGCAGATTCTTGGCTTGAATGCGCGTGCGATGGCGCTCTTCCTGAGTGGCCTCTTCAAGAGTGGCGCAGCGACACGCGAATTTTCGATCGAGCTTTTTGAATTTGCGCTGGACGTAATCCGCAATCGGCATGGAGCGCCGGCGGATGCCTTTGCTATCCGCGGAACGCGTCCATTCACCCGCCTGCACCCAGACGGCAAGGCGCAGGAACAGAATGGCAGAGGCCGGATCATCGAGCGCGGCGGCAAGATCTGCATGAGCCTGCGCGCGCCGCGCTCCAAGTTCCTGCATCAAGGCATCGGCGCCGGGCGGAGGATCGACAGCGAGCGCCGGTGCAATCACATCATCAATCAATATATCGAGATCGCGCGCCACGCCGAGATGCCGATTTATCTTTTTCAGTCCTTGTCGCTGCGCGCGGTAATCCGCACCATCGGCAAAAGCCTTGAAGAAGCCGAAGCAAGCCGACAGGCGACGTAGCGCAACACGGCATTGATGCACGGCCTCGCGATCGCCGGTCGCACGGATTGCGGCCTCGTTGAGCAGAAATTGATCGAGGCAATTCCCCGCAATGACGCGAAAAGCCTGCGCCGCGCCCATGCCGGCATCGAGATCAGGCGTGGAAGCCGTAACATAAGGCGGCAACGCACCGCAGAGGCGATAGACGCTCTGTGCATCGGAGTCGCCCGTCAATCGCAGGGTATCTGACTGGCAGGCTCTTTCGATAAAATGAACAAGGTTTGCGTCCAGCGCATCGCTCGTGCAAGTCACAGTGGCAAGCGCAACTTCTCTACCATCAATGTGCAGTTTCGCATTATCGAGACGCAGTTGCGCTTCGTCATCACCAAGCGCCAAGACCCATGTCCGATGCTGCGTCTCGGCACGCGCAACAACGAGAATATCGGCGGCGTCTCGTAGTTTTCTCTTGAACCCATGCAGGGCCGCCCCCGGCGTTGTCGCTGAAAGTGGCGCGACAAATCGCTTCCAGCCTCGCCTGCCGCTCTGAGCTTCGCGCGCGATGCCGAAGCTCATTCCCGATGCTGCAAAGTCAAACGCCGCCGTATCGAGATAAATTGTGCTGGAAGCCGAGGATGATGCGGCAACTCCGCCTTGCTGGTCGAGCCGCTGCGCAAATCGCTCCGCGTTCTCGGGTGGCAGCGCGAAGCGCAACGAAATGCCTCTGCCACTGACACGCATCGCGGACGCTCACACAGGTGGCATTGGTGCAAGACCGGAGCACCATCGAAAACGGATTAGTAGGGCTCAATTTGAGCATGGCCTGAGCGAAACGCAAGCTCTGCCGCAAGTGATCTCAGATACCTGCCTGCGCCGCTTCCGCCTCGGCCCTCTGCTTGTCCTGCGCCTCGGCGACGGCGAAAGCCGTCATATTGACGATGCCGCGGGCGGTGACCGAGGGCGTTAATATATGCGCCGGCTTTGCCGCGCCCAGCAGAATGGGGCCTACAAGCAGAGCGTCAGCGACGATCTTCGTCATCTGATAAGCCACGTTGGCGGCATCGAGATTTGGAAAGACGAGCACGTTTGCATCGCCTTTCAGCCGCGACGCCGGAAAGACGAGATCGCGCATCGCCTGGCTGAGCGCGGAATCCGCCTGCATCTCTCCGTCGATTTCGAGATCTGGCGCGAGCTTGCGCAAAATCTCGACAGCCGCACGCATCTTCAATGACGACGGCGTATCATCAGACCCAAAATCCGAATGCGAAACGAGCGCGATCTTCGGCTCGACGTCAAAGCGGCGCACCTGCTCAGCGCACATCATCGCGATTTCAGCGACCTCCTCCGCGCTCGGATCCTGCCGGACATGCGTATCCGCCAGGAAGAAGAAGGAGCCCTTGCTCGCGAGCATCAGCGAAATGGTCGCGAAATCCGAGACGCCCGGAGCAAGCCCGATGATGTCGCGGATATGGCGAAGCCGCGAGTTGAAGCGGCCTTCGAGTCCGCACAGCATGGCATCGGCGTCGTTGCGCTTCACCGCGAGCGCGCCGATCACGGCGGAACTCGTGCGTACGACGTTGCGCGCCGCATCCGGCGTGATGCCACGCCGGCCAGCCACTTCAAGATAGGTCGCGACATAATCGCGATAGCGCGGATCATATTGCGGATTGATCAGCTCGAAGTCATGGCCCGGCCTGATCGAAAGCCCGAAGCGCTTCAGCCGCGTCTCGACTACGTTCGGGCGGCCGATGAGGATCGGAAGGGCGATGCCTTCCTCAACCACCGTTTGCACCGCGCGCAGAACCCGCTCGTCTTCGCCGTCCACATAGATGACGCGCTTGGGGTCCGCCTTGGCGGCTTGCATCAGCGGCTTCATAATGAGCCGCGAGCGGAAAACGAAGCGCGACAGGCTCTCCTCATAAGCGGCGAAATCGGAGATCGGCTTTTGCGCCACGCCCGTTTGCATCGCGGCGCGCGCGACGGCGGGCGCGATCCGCAGGATCAGGCGTGGGTCGAAGGGCGAAGGAATGAGATTGTCCTTGCCGTAAACCCGCGTCTGGCCGCCATAGGCTTTCGCCACGACATCGGACGGAGTTTCGCGCGCCAATTGCGCGATGGCGCGGACGGCGGCGAGCTTCATCGCTTCATTGATCGTGGACGCCGCCACATCGAGCGCGCCGCGGAAAATATAGGGAAAGCAGAGAACGTTATTGACCTGGTTCGGATAATCCGAACGCCCGGTGCATAACATCGCATCCGCGCGCGCCTTCAGGGCAAGCTCCGGTTCGATTTCAGGGTCGGGATTGGCCAGCGCCATGATCAGCGGCTTCTCTGCCATCGCCTTCACCATGTCAGCGCCCAGAACGCCGCCGGCGGAAAGGCCAAGGAAGACATCGGCGCCGCCGATCACATCGGCCAGCTTGCGCGCATTGGTGTCCTTCGCATAGGGATCCTTCCACTGATCCATAAGCTCGGCGCGGCCCTTGTAAACGACCCCAGCCACATCCGTCACGAAGATGTTCTCGCGCTTTGCGCCGAGACTCACCAGCAGATTGAGACAAGAGAGAGCCGCCGCCCCCGCGCCGGAGGTCACGATCTTTGCATTGGCAATCGATTTGCCGGCAAACTCGAGCCCGTTCAGAATCGCCGCCGCCACGATGATCGCCGTACCATGCTGATCGTCGTGAAAGACCGGAATAGCCATGCGCTCCTTCAGCTTGCGCTCGATCTCGAAACATTCCGGCGCTTTGATATCTTCAAGATTGATGCCGCCGAAGGTCGGCTCCATTGCGGCCACGACATCGACGAAGCGATCCACATCCGTTTCCGCAACCTCGATGTCAAAGACATCAATGCCAGCGAACTTCTTGAAAAGAACAGCCTTGCCTTCCATCACCGGTTTTGCCGCGAGCGGTCCTATCATTCCGAGGCCGAGCACAGCAGTGCCATTGGTGATCACCGCGACGAGATTTTGCCGGATCGTCAGTTCGCCCGCTTCCGCCGGATTGTCCGCAATGGTGAGACAGGCCGCAGCAACGCCCGGCGAATAGGCGAGCGCCAGATCGTGCTGATTGGCCAGAGGCTTCGTCGCCTGGATCTCGAGTTTACCGGGGCGCGGCGCGCGATGATAAGCCAATGCTCCCGATTGCAGATCTGACGACAGAAGCTTGGACATGGATGAAACCCGAAACTCGAAAGCGAAAAGAAAAATGGCCGCGCGTCTCTTCTCGCGCCTGCGGGAGAAGATGTCATACCATAGGGCGTTGCGAAGCGACGCCCGTCGCGAGCAACGGGCTATGGCATGACAGATGAGGGATGGTTCCGCTTGCAAGCACCCTCATCCGGCCCGCTCCGCGAGCCACCTTCTCCCGCAAGCAGGAGAAGGAGCCTACGTTTGGCTAGGACACAGGTTATCTTCGCCTCAGTTTTTCGCCTTGTCGACGAGCTTGTTGGCGCCGATCCAGGGCATCATCGCGCGCAGTTTCGCGCCAATTTCCTCGATCGGATGCGCAGCGGACTTTGCCCGTGTGGCCTTGAAAGACGTCTGGTTGACGCGGTTCTCCAGCATCCAGTCGCGGGTGAAGCGGCCGGACTGGATATCGCCAAGGACGCGCTTCATCTCGGCTTTCGTCTCCGGCGTAACGATGCGCGGGCCGCTGACATATTCGCCATATTCCGCCGTGTTGGAGATCGAGTAGTTCATGTTGGCGATGCCGCCCTCATAGATGAGATCGACGATCAGCTTCACTTCATGCAGGCACTCGAAATAGGCCATTTCCGGCGCATAGCCCGCCTCGACCAGCGTCTCGAAGCCGTTGCGGATCAACTCCACAAGACCGCCGCAGAGGACGACCTGCTCGCCGAAGAGATCGGTTTCGCACTCCTCGCGGAAGGTCGTCTCGATGATGCCGGCGCGGCCGCCGCCGATGGCGGAAGCATAGGAGAGCGCAAGCTCATGCGCATTGCCCGAGGCATCCTGCGCAATCGCGACAAGGCAGGGCACGCCGCCGCCGCGCTTATACTCGGAGCGAACCGTGTGGCCGGGACCCTTCGGCGCAACCATGAGCACATCGAGATCCGGGCGCGGCTCGATGAGGTTGAAATGGATGCTGAGGCCATGCGCGAACATCAGCGCCGCGCCCTGCTTCAGATTCTTCACAAGATGCTCGCGATAGATGTCGCTCTGCAACTCATCCGGCGTCAGCACCATAACGACATCGGCCCAGGCCGCCGCGGCTGCAACGGATTTCACTTCGAGCCCTTCGGCCGCCGCCTTCTTGGCGCTGGTCGAGCCCTCGCGCAGCGCGACGCAGACATTCTTTACGCCCGAGTCGCGCAGATTGAGCACATGCGCGTGCCCCTGGCTGCCATAGCCGATGACGGCAACCTTCTTGCCCTTGATAAGATTGATATCGGCATCCCGATCATAATAGACGCGCATGTTTCATGAATTCCTTCTTGAGTGATTGCTTCGGCAGCCTACTGCTGTTTGCTGCCCATGTTTGCTGCGAGGAGCCCATCGCTGACCAGCGCATCTGAAATGCGCCCTAGTTTTGCCCCGCCCCGCGCGCAATTGCGAAAAGGTCGATGCCGATGAGAGCGGCAAGTTTGAAGCGTGCTTCGGCCAGGATCTCATCCGGAATCCGGGCGATGAACCGAAAGCCGCGCATTGTCCGATCTACGGATCTCACCTGATCAACCAATATTGCACCTTTGACCGAAAAGCCCTCCGGCAAAAAAACCTTGGCAGGCCAGGGATTGAGATTGCTCGTTACGGGGCAAATGATGGCCATCCTGCTCGCTTCATGCATTGGAGCGGTGGACAGGATTACCGCCGGCCTGGGACCTGCCTGTTCCTTGCCTTTCACCGGGTCGAAATCAACCCACACGACATCTCCATCTTGGGGGATGGGTTTATTTCCTGCTGTAGGCGTCATTGATGATCTCGGCGCCGACATCCGCTCCCCAATCTTCGAGGGGCGGCTCATTTTCCGCTCCCAGGCGCTTCATCTCCGAAACGAGGTCTTCGATCCGAAAGAATGGCGTTCCGGGCATCGGCCTCAGCCGCGCTTCCCCCTTTTCAACGGTCAATTCCACCTCGTAGCCGGGCTTGAGGCCCAGCTCCTCCACGACTGTTTTAGGCAGACGGAGGGCTGCGGAATTGCCCCATTTCGAAATCTGCACACGCATAGCTTAACCTCTATTGGATATACAATGTATATCCAATAAAGCCAAATGTCGAGAGTGTCTCCTCAAATCGGATCCTTGCCGCGCGACATGGCTGCGACGCCCGTGCGCGAGACCTCGACAAGGCCGATAGGCCGCATCAGCTCAATGAACTGATCGATCTTGCTGACATTGCCAGTGATTTCAAAGATGAAGCTTTCCATCGAAGCATCGATCACGCGGGCGCGGAACGCTTCAGCAAGCCGCAGCGCCTCGATGCGATTGTTGTCGTGACCGGCGACCTTGATCATCGCCAGTTCGCGTTCGACCGAACTGCCGCGCAAGGTGAGATCGGTGACTTTGCGGACAGGCACAAGACGCTCGAGCTGATGCCCGATCTGCTCGATCGCCTCGGGCGTCCCTGACGTCACGATGGTAATGCGCGAAAAACGCTCCGCATGCGCGACCTCGGCGACGGTCAGGCTCTCGATGTTGTAGCCACGTCCCGAAAAGAGCCCGACGACACGGGCGAGGACACCCGGTTCGTTATCGACGAGCGCCGAAAGCGTATGCGTCTCGATGTTGGATTTGCCGATCGCCGAGGAATAGGGCGAAAGCGGCGCAGCAGGCGCGTTCATTTCATCATTCCTTCGTTGCGATGTCACACCAGCATCTTGCCGGCCTGATCGATGGCCGCTTCAAGCGCCTCCTCCGTATCGGGGAGGATCATCTCATTATGCGCCTTGCCCGACGGGATCATCGGCAGGCAGTTCTCGGTTTTATCGACGATGCAGTCGAAGATCACAGTGCGCGGCGTGTCGATCATTTCCTGAATCGCCGCGTCGAGATCCGCCGGGTCCGAGCATCTGATCCCGTGCGCGCCATAGGCCTCCGCGAGCTTCACGAAATCCGGCAGCGCATGCGCGTAGCTCTCCGAATAGCGGCCGCCGTGCAACAATTCCTGCCATTGCCGCACCATGCCGAGATATTCATTGTTGATGATGAAGATCTTCACCGGCAGACGGAACTGTGCGGCGGTCGAGAGCTCCTGAATATTCATCAGGATGGAGCTTTCGCCCGCGATATCGACAACAAGCGAATGCGGATGCGCCATTTGCGCGCCGATCGCCGCCGGGAGGCCATAGCCCATGGTGCCGAGACCGCCACTGGTCATCCAGCGGTTCGGCTCCTGAAAATGATAATATTGCGCGGCCCACATCTGATGCTGGCCGACTTCCGTCGTGATGTAGGTGTCGCGATCTTTGGTCGCCGCATAGAGCCGCTCGATCGCCCATTGCGGCTTGATGATCTTGTCCGAATATTTGTAGGAGAGCGAGCGGCGCGCCCGCCAGACGGCGATCTGATCCCACCATTTCTGCAAGGCCGGAGCATCGGCCTTGAGTTGGCGCTGCTTCCAGATCGCCAGCATATCCGACAGGACATTGGCGCAATCGCCGACGATGCCGATATCGATCTTCACATTCTTGTTGATCGAGGAAGGATCGATATCGATATGGATCTTGGTCGAGCCGGGAGAAAAGGCATCGAGCCTGCCGGTGATGCGGTCGTCGAAGCGCGCGCCGATGGCGATCATCAGATCGCAATCGTGCATGGCGTTGTTGGCCTCGAAAGTCCCGTGCATGCCGAGCATGCCAAGCCAGTTCGGACCGGCTGCCGGATAGGCGCCAAGGCCCATCAAGGTTGAAGTGATCGGGAAATTCGTCGCGGCGACGAGCTCGCGCAGCAGGCGCGATGCCTCCGGCCCGGAGTTGACCACGCCGCCGCCGGTGTAGAAGACCGGCTTCTTCGCCGCGGCCATCAGCATCACCGCATGCTCGATCTTGTCGGCAGGCCCCTTCACCTGCGGGTGATAGTTCTTGTGGCCGATCTCCGGCGGCCCTTGATAGACGCCGCGGGCGAATTGCACATCCTTCGGAATGTCGATGACAACAGGGCCGGGGCGGCCGTGCTGGGCGATATAAAAGGCTTCGTGCAGAATGCGCGGCAGATCATCGACCGAGCGGACGAGATAATTGTGCTTCGTGCAATGGCGGGTGATGCCGACCGTATCGCACTCCTGGAAAGCGTCCGAGCCGATCAGATGCGTCGGCACCTGCCCTGTGATGCAGACGACCGGGATCGAATCCATCAAGGCGTCGGTCAGGCCTGTGATCGCATTGGTTGCGCCGGGGCCAGAGGTCACCAGCAAAACGCCCACCTTGCCGGTCGATCGCGCATAGCCTTCCGCCGCATGAGCGGCGCCCTGCTCGTGACGCACGAGAACATGCTGCACGGCATTCTGCTGATAAAGCGCATCATAGATCGGGAGGACGGCGCCGCCCGGATAGCCGAAAAGCGTCTCGACGCCCTGATCTTTCAGAGCCTCGACGACCATATCCGCGCCGGTCATCACATCCGCCATTTTCGTCCTCCTTGGCCCCCTTTTGAGACCGATTGGAATTTTGGGCAATAAAAAAGGCCCGTGAAGGGCCTGGGCAAGCACCGATTATGGGAAAGCAGAGCCTCTAGCTCCGTCCCAGCTTCGGTGCCGAACATACGATAAGGCGTCCAGTCAAGGTGGTCCCCTGAGATTTTCAGTGCGGCATACATAATGGATAGGGCCGGAAGGGTCAACCGGGATCTATGCCGCGGATGCCCCTCGTCTGGCCGGACCCGCTGTGGCGTTGCGCATCAGCAGAAGCTATAGAGATAGGGCGAGAGGCCGGGGCTGGCGGCGCGCCGTCCTTGCCAGCCCGCCCCAAATCGAACGCGGTTTAATCATGCGTCATGGTGACCATTCGATGAATTCGCGGCCGCCGTTGCGGAAGCTTTTCCTTTTATGGGCTGCCTGCCTCGTTTTTGCGATAGGGGGAGTGGCCTTTGCTGCGCTTCTGATGAACGGCAACGCCTTGCGCTCGGCAGCCGTCAGGCATTTCGGCGGCCCCTTCAGCCTGGTCAACCAAAAGGGCGAGACGGTCACGCAGGCGGCGTTCAAGGGCAAGCCGACGGTGATCTTTTTCGGCTATACGAACTGTCAGGACATATGCAAGACGACGCTCGCGGATATGAGCCGCTGGCAAAGCGAACTCGGCAGCCAGCCGTCAGGCATCCAGTTCGTTTTCGTCACGGTCGATCCAGCGCGCGATACGCCTGAGGTCCTGCGCAAATATCTGCAAAACTTCTCCGGTCATTTCATTGCGCTCAGCGGATCGCCGAAGCGCGTCGACGCGATGCTCCGCGCGTATCATGTCGTCGATCAGCATGTTGCGGAAGCTGGCGGCAAGTACAGCATCGACCACACCGCATCGATTTTTTTGATCAATTCCGATGGAAGCCTCGCCGGCACGATCGGCCCGCAGGACACGCCGGCTTCGGGACTGGCCAAGCTGCGCCGGCTTCTTTCGCGCAAAAGCGTTTGACATCTGCGAACCGGAGGTTCGCGGTCGGGAACGCGGACCTCCGGTCCGCATCTAAACACGCATGTCGTGGCGCGTTGCCACATTGAGGCGCAATCGCGGCAATCGTAAGCTACCTCAAACGGGACGGTGAACGTGGACATGCGGGGGCAATACGATACGAGTGGGGAGCGACGGCTTATCGCCGTGATCGCTGCTTATGTCGTCCTCCTGCATGCGCTCATCGTGGCCTTCGTGCCGATGCCCACGAGCGCGCAATTCGATCTTGCAGCCTCGACCTATGACATCTGTCATCACAAGGGGCAGCCGCAACACGCGCCTGCCGGCCATGACAATAACTGTCCTCTCGTCAGCTTCTATAATGCCTGCTGCGCCATAGGCGCTACGGGCCTTGCGCCGTCAGTTGCCGCCGCGGGACTTTATCCTGCGCTCGACTCAACCACCATCGTCGCGGATCTGTTCGACGATCTGGTTTCGCATGGCGCGACATTATTAGCCGCCGCGCCGCGTGGCCCGCCCCTTCAGGCCTGATCCGCGAAGCCGCACGCTTCGCCAGAGTCACAATCGTCATCGACCGCATTGACCGATCGGCAGCACTCCATTGCTGCGATGCCGTCTGCGCGTGGCGATCCATACGATCACCTGAAATTCAGTCAGGCCAATATGACACATCGAAATTCACGGCGCGCTTCCGCACGCCTTTGCGCTTACGCGATATCGCCCTTGGCGCTTTGGGCTTGCCAGGCTCAAGCGCAGAGTCAGCAACCTGATACAGTGGAGCTATCGGAAGTTGTTGTGGCGGCGACATCCGCCGAGAGCCAAGCGACACCTTCCACGATGACGGCTGCGCCAATCGGGCAGGTCCAGACCACCATACCGGTGGATCGAACGACAAACACCCGCGCCTTTTCCGTAACGGATCTCCTCAGTGACAGTCCCGGCATTTCCCTGAAGCAGGGCAATGGCCCGCGCGATGTCGGCATTTCGATTCGCGGGTCCAATGCGCAGAACGGATATGGCATTCGAAATATCGTCATGTTCGACGATGGATTTCCGGTGACGCAACCCGACGG
>SCSF01000093.1 GCA_004298435.1 Beijerinckiaceae bacterium | reverse complement strand
CGGTTGAAGCGCAAACGGGCGATATCCTCGCCGACCTTGAGAAGTGCGCCATGCGCCGCCTTGCGGACGTCGAGGGCCGCCGTGGAAAACTGGTTGGGGACGGGGGCTTCAGAAGGGGCCGCGATCCCGGCCAATTCACCTGTCAGGCGCCAGGCGCGCTGGACGAACCGGGCGGCGCCCTGCACACCTTCTTCCGTCCAGATCACATCGCGCTCCGGCGGCGAATCGGACAGCATGAACCAGCGCGCCGTATCGGCGCCATAGGTGTCGATGATCTCGTCCGGGTCGATCGTGTTGCGTTTCGATTTGGACATTTTCTCGATGGGGCCGATCTCCACCGGCGCGCCATCGCTCGCGAAAGCCACGCGGCCATCAGGCGTCTGCTCGATCCGGACCTGCGAAGGCGCCATCCAGCTTCCATCTGCCGCGCGATAGGTTTCATGCACGACCATGCCTTGGGTAAAGAGGCCGGCGAAGGGCTCCTTCAGATCGTCGGCGTGGCCGGTCTCTCGCATGGCGCGGGTGAAGAAGCGCGAATAGAGCAGGTGCAAAATCGCATGCTCGATCCCGCCGATATATTGATCGACAGGCAGCCAGGTTTTGAGTGCCGAAGCGGTTGTCGGCGCGGCGGTGTTCCAAGGATCGGTGAAGCGCAGGAAATACCAGGACGAATCGACGAACGTGTCCATCGTGTCCGTCTCGCGCCGGGCGGGGCCGCCGCATTTCGGGCAGTTCACATGCTGGAAGGTGGGATGCCGGTCGAGCGGATTGCCCGGCTGATCGAATGTCACGTCTTCCGGCAGAGTGACCGGCAGCTCGGCTTCCGGCACAGGCACCGAGCCGCAGCGCTCGCAATGAATGATCGGGATCGGGCAGCCCCAATAGCGCTGGCGGGAAATGCCCCAGTCGCGCAGACGGAAATTCACGCGCCGCTTCGCTTGCGGCCTGCCGGAAATCCGAGCTGTTTCGAGCCTGCGCGCGACCTCCTCCTTCGCCGCCTCGATCGATAGCCCGTCGAGAAAACGCGAATTGATCAGCACGCCGTCGCCATCATAAGCCGTGTCGGTGATGGTGAACTGCTCCGGATCGACATCGGGTGGGCAGACGACAGGTGTCGCGCCAAGCTCGTAGGCGTTGGCGAAATCAAGGTCGCGCTGGTCATGTGCGGGGCAGCCGAAGATCGCGCCTGTGCCGTAGTCCATCAGAACGAAATTGGCGACATAAACGGGCAGGAGCCAATCGGGATCGAAGGGATGGCGCGCGCGCAGGCCCGTGTCGTAGCCGCGCTTCTCCATCGTCTCGATCGCGGCGGCAGAGGTGCTGCGATGCCGACAGTCCGCGATAAAGGCCGCCAGTTTGGGATCGCGCTGCGCCGCCTTTTCCGCCAGCGGATGATCAGGGGCGAGAGCCAGAAATTTTGCCCCGAAGAGCGTGTCGGGCCGTGTCGTATAGACCTCGATTTCGCTTGCCTCGGCTTTCGATGCCGCGAGTTCGAAGCGCACCAGAAGGCCTTCCGAACGCCCGATCCAGTTCTTCTGCATCAGGCGGACTTTTTCCGGCCAGCGATCGAGCCCGTCCAGCGAGGTCAGCAGATCCTCGGAAAAATCCGAGATTTTCAGGAACCACTGGGTGAGCTCGCGCTGCTCGATGAGCGCGCCTGAGCGCCAGCCGCGTCCGTCGATCACCTGTTCATTGGCCAGAACGGTGCGGTCCACGGGATCCCAGTTCACCTTGGATTTCTTTCGGTCGACGAGCCCGCCCGCGTAAAAATCCAGAAACAGCTTCTGCTGGTGCTTGTAATAGGCCGGATCGCAGGTCGCGATTTCGCGCGACCAGTCGAGCGACAGCCCCATGGACTGAAGCTGCCCGCGCATGGTCGCGATATTGGCGTAGGTCCAGGCTGCCGGATGCGTCTTGTTCTGCATCGCGGCGTTTTCCGCCGGCATGCCGAAAGCGTCCCATCCCATTGGATGCAGTACATTGTAGCCGCGCGCACGCATGAAGCGGGCGATCACGTCGCCCATCGCGTAATTACGCACATGTCCCATATGAATCCGCCCGGACGGATAAGGGAACATTTCAAGAACATAATATTTCGGCCGCGGGCTGTCATTGGGTGTACGGAAGATCTCCGCAGCGTCCCAGGCCTTCTGCCATTTCCCTTCCGCTTCGCGGGCGTTATAGCGCTGAGCGTCCATGCTTTTCGTTGAAACCTTTTGGGGAATTGTGCCGATACAGCATGATCGCTCTTTAAGGGTCAATGTTTTGCACAGCAAAGGAAATCATGTGGAAGCGATCGGCCATCAGGCTCCCGAAGCAGACGTAGTGGCACATCTGGCCGAAATCCGGGCGCGGATTGCCCGCGCGGCGCGCGATGGCGGCAGGGCGCCGGAGGATGTCACGCTCGTCTGCGTCTCGAAAACCTTTGGGGCCGAAACGATCAAGCCCGTGCTGGCTGCCGGCGAGCGTGTGTTCGGCGAAAACAAGGTTCAGGAAGCGCTCGGCAAATGGCCTGAACTGAAAGAGCTTTATCCAGATGCGAAACTGCATCTGATCGGACCGCTGCAAACGAACAAGGCGCGCCAGGCCGTCGCGTTTTTCGATTGCATCGAAACGCTGGACCGCTCGAAGCTGGCCGCGGCGCTCGCGAGTGAGATTGAGCGGTTGGGCAGACACCCCAAGCTTTATGTGCAGGTGAATACCGGCGCGGAGTCGCAGAAGGCAGGCATTGTTCCGCAAGAGGCTGATGCGTTCATAGCGAACTGCCGGAAAGAGTACGGACTCGAAATTGCGGGCCTCATGTGCATTCCGCCGGTCGATGAGCAGGCATCACCGCATTTCGCGCTTTTGAACCGGATCGCGAAACGCAATGGCATCGCTGAACTGTCGATGGGCATGAGCGCGGATTTCGAGCTTGCGATCCAGCTTGGCGCGACCCATGTGAGGGTCGGCACAGCGATCTTCGGGAAGAGATGAAAAATCTCAGCCCATTATCTACTTGACGATAAGCACTGAACTCTTCGCAAGCCGTGGCAGAAGCTTGCGCAGATCGTCCTGCCTTAGCGCGATGCAGCCGGCGGTCGGCGCGAGATCCGAACGCGCACAATGCAGGAAGATCGCGCTACCGCCCAGCTTGCGCTGCGGCCATAGATTGTAGTCAAGCACGATGACGAGGTCATAAAGACCGTCGTTGCGCCACAATTTTTCGTTACTGTAGCGACTGGGCAAATGCAGGAGTCGATTGTAGGCCGGCGATTGCGGATCGTCGCACCAACCGTCGGTTTCCTTGATCGGCCGCAGCGGCCAGGGTGCTATGGGGCGCTGTCCGGTCGGGCGGAAGAAGCCGCCGAGCAGCCGGAATTGCCCAGCCGGGGACGCGAGGTCCCCCTCTTTTTTGCGCTGTTTCACGGAGGCAGCGCCGATGGCGCAAGGAAAGCTGGTCGCCCCTGCGAAGAATCGGCCGCGCGAGGGCGCTCCACAGGGGATTTTCGGCTGGACCGTGACAACAAGCCGGCGGAGCTTTTTCGGGGCAGGCTTGGCGGTCAGCCCGGCTTGACTGAGACGTTTGAGTGAGTTGGCCCTCCGCTGTGCGGATTGTTGAGTTTGGGTCAAGGCTATCAGATCCAGTGGTGCATTATTCAAAGCGACTGGAGCGGGATGCGAAAAGAGGGTACCGGTTTTTCGCAGAAATTCCGCTCTGATTTATTGGAACCGATCACGTTACATGCTTCAGGCCGATTCGGCCTGAACGCATTGCGATCCAGACCGGGTGAACAGAATGAGTAGATTTGCCGAGACATCGCCGCAAGCTGTTGCAAATACCGATTATGGTGTAGGACAAGCCGTTATGCAGGTTCGCAAGATCCTTATTGCCGACGATGACGAGGATCTCCGTGGCGCGCTTGGCGAGCAACTGGCGTTGCATGCCGAGTTCGAGGCAATGCACGCGCCGACAGCCGGGGCAGCGCTCGATCTCGCGCGCGAGGAGACTCCCGATCTCGTCATCATGGATGTCGGGCTGCCGGATATGGACGGGCGCGAGGCCGTCAAGCTTCTGCGCAGCGAGGGATTCAAAAATCCGATCATCATGCTGACGGGGCATGACTCCGAGGCAGACACAATCGACGGTCTTGAATCGGGTGCGAATGACTACGTCACCAAGCCGTTCCGTTTTTCGGTGCTGCTCGCGCGCATGCGCGTGCATCTGCGCCAGCATGAGGCGAGCGACGATGCGATGTTCCGAATCGGCCCTTTCACCTTCCAGCCTGGCTCGAAGCATCTCATCAACGAGAAGGGTGGCAAGCTTCGTCTCACCGAAAAGGAAACCGCGATTTTGCGCTTCCTCTATCGGGCGGGTCAGTCG
>SCSF01000092.1 GCA_004298435.1 Beijerinckiaceae bacterium | reverse complement strand
CGCAGCGTCTGCCGCGGCTTTGGCCGCAATTCTTCCGTCTCGACCATGATCTGCGCCGATTGCATCAGGCTGATGCGCTCGCGCCGGGCATGATCGTGCAACACTTGCAAAGTGGCTTCGCCGAGGCCGCGTTTTGGCACATTGAAGATGCGCTCAAAAGCGAGATCGTCGGCAGGCTGCGCGACACAGCGCAGATAGGCGAGCGCATCGCGGATTTCGGCGCGCTCGTAAAAGCGCGGACCACCGATCACGCGATAGGGCAGGCCGAGCGTGATGAAGCGTTCCTCGAATTCGCGCATCTGAAACGAGGCGCGCACGAGAATGGCGAATTCGTCGAGGTCGTGCCCCTTGCGTTGCAAAGCCTCGATCTCGTCGCCGACCAGGCGCGCTTCTTCCTGGCTATCCCAGATGCCGGTGACGCTTGGCTTCTCGCCGTCTTCGCCATCCGTGAACAGCGTTTTGCCGAGCCGCCCCTGATTATGCGCGATGAGACCGGCGGCCGTTGCGAGAATATGGCCTGTGGAACGGTAATTGCGTTCGAGCCGGATGACTTTCGCGCCCGGAAAATCCTGCTCGAAGCGCAGGATGTTATCGACATCGGCGCCGCGCCAGCCATAGATCGACTGATCGTCATCGCCGACGCAGCAGACATTGTGCCGCCCCTGCGCGAGCAATCGCAGCCAGAGATACTGGACCGTGTTCGTGTCCTGATATTCATCGACGAGCATGAAGCGGAAGCGCTCCTGATAATCCTTGAGCACATCCGGATTTTCGCGAAGCAGCCGCAGGCATTCGAGCAGGAGATCGCCGAAATCGGCGGCGTTCAGAATCTTTAGCCTTTCCTGATAGGCTTGATAGAGCTTCTGTCCCTTGCCATTGGCGAAGCTCGCCGCCTCACCGGCGGGCACCTGCGCAGGCGTGAGCCCGCGGTTTTTCCACGCATCGATCTGCCAGGCGAGGCTGCGCGCGGGCCAGCGCTTGTCATCGACATTTTCGGCTTGCAGCACCTGCTTCAGCAGACGGATCTGATCGTCCGTATCGAGAATCGTGAACGAGGATTTCAGGCCGACGAGTTCGGCATGGCGGCGCAGGATCTTGGTCGAGATCGCATGGAAGGTGCCGAGCCAGGGCATGCCTTCCGCCGCCGCGCCAACGAGCAGCGCGATGCGCTCCTTCATCTCGCGCGCCGCCTTGTTGGTGAAGGTGACGGCGAGAATCTGGCTCGGATAGGCGCGGGCGCTCGCCAGAATATGCGCGATGCGGGTCGTCAGCACGCGGGTCTTGCCGGTGCCGGCGCCAGCCAGCACGAGAACCGGCCCGTCGAGCGCCTCGACGGCCTCGCGCTGCTCGGCATTGAGGCCATCGAGATAGCGGATGGGCGAGGCTGCGGCGCGGGCGCGCGCGGCTATGCCGCCGGGGCGGATTTCCGGTGCATCGAAACGGCCGCGCTCTTCCTCGAGCCCGGCAGGCTCGCGGGCGGAATCGCGGAAATGAGGGTCAACCAAGGCGCGAGGCCTCCGCACGAAGTCCGAGAGGGAACGAAAGACGAATCATAGGCGCAATGTGGGGCTTTTGATGGCCCCTGTCGAGGCGCGGGGATGAGAGCGCTGGGGAAGCGGGAGCATCGGCTGAACTTGGGGTTTTGCGGCAAAGCCCTCACCTGAGGGCGCGCGAAGCGCGCGTCTCGAAGGGCGAGGGCGGCAAGGACCGGGCGACGATTCCTCGCACTTCGAGACGCCTGCTGCTCAGGCTCCTCCAGGCGCCAGTGGCCAGCAATACGCGCAGATGAAGCCGCGGAATCCTAATTTACCTTATCAAATGCTCCCTGTCGGTGGCAGCGAGGGTGGCGGCGGAGGGTGGTCCAGCGAAACCCCGCCAGTTGACGAACTGGCGCGAGCAAACTCTTCCTCAAAAGTTCTGGCACGAGCTTTAGAGGCCGCCGGTGAAGTGCGGCCCGCAGGCTCTGCTGCACATCACATCGTTGCAGGCTCCGCACCCGATGCTTTAGCAGCTCGCACGGTTCTGCAAAATTATGGGATCGGAATAAACGATGCTGAGAATGGTGTCTTTCTGCCAGCGGAACAACATGCAAGGTTACATACAAACGCCTATTATAACGCCGTTAACAATGCTCTTGCGAACGCGAAATCTCAAGATGACGTAATTCGTATATTAGGCACGATCAAAAGTCGCCTAAAGAGCGGAGGATTTCCCTGATTCAGATCCACTGGTGAGGGTTATTGAATGGACGAAGAAGCACTAACAGACCTTTTTGCGCGGCTTGGCGCACGCGATCCGGAGCAATGGGCGCGTTCGGAAATTCTGGAAGGCATCCCGCAGCTCGCTCGCTTTCTCTTCTTGCGGCAAGCATGGAAACTTATTGTCTCGGAAGACGATCGAACGTGGATCCGTGATCATGTGAGCACAGATAGAAATGCGCCGGGCGGAGCCATCAGTTCGGCTCTTGCACGATTATTGGCGCAGGGCGCCAGTGAAAGTGACCTCACCACTGTTGTCCGTGTCATGCAATGGCAATTGCTGACGGGGTTATGTTATCTGCTCGACGATCCCGGCAATCTTGAACAGGAGGTGAGTTCCATAGCGTGGCGTCTATTTGAAGTTGATGGCAATGAGCAACCAATTGCAGTTTTGGGTGGCCTTCACGAATCTGTTCTGGATACCGATCCGACCCGCCGAGGGATGCAAGCTTGATATATGGATAGACTTGAAATCCTGTCCTCAAGAGTGTCCGAAAAATTTCGGCTCGCACCTATATCAAGGCAGCGCGCCGCGTGCCTTGCCGCATGCGAGATCGCGATTGCAGCGTCAAAGACCGAGGATCCGCTTGCTCGCGAGGCGTTACTTCAATTCCGGGCAGGAGAGAGCTTTACGCCGGAACGTAAAGCTCAGATCGACGCGCAGGCCGCCTGCCTGGATCAGGAATATCTCGATATGCAAGACGCGGTGGACAATGGTGAGACAACAGCCACCAACTATCTTCATATCTTCGCAAAGGCGCGCGCAATGGCTGCCTTGTCTTTTGCCGCCGGCAATTCGCCGGATGCTTTACGTGAAGCAATCTATGAAGCGGCCATAGCCGCCGGAGACGACAAACGCCAATTTTTCGCTATTGTCGAAGCGAAGCTGGCATAGAAGTCTTTGGTGAAGCACCGGAAGTTGACGCTCAGATGCTTTTCCCCTTGACGGCGGCCGGATTCGGATCGTAGTCCGCTTGCAGTCTTCCCAAGCCTTCCGATCGTTTTCCTGCCGCTCAGGCACTTCCATGCACCACCGCGCTCTCGGCACTTCAGGGCTTTCGTTCGCGCCTATCGTTCTCGGTTGCAATGTCTTCGGCTGGACGACGGATGAGGCGACATCACTGTCACTCCTCTCGGCTTTCGTCGAGCGTGGCTTCAGTTGCATCGATACGGCGGATGTCTATTCCACTTGGGTTGCGGGCCATCGCGGCGGCGAGTCCGAGCAGATGATCGGCCGTTGGCTGAAACACGGCGGCCAGCGCGACAAGATCATTATCGCGACGAAGGTCGGCATGCAGATGCCGGAGGGCAAGGGGCTATCAGCCCCGCATATTCTTCACTCTGTCGAAGGCTCGCTCAAGCGCCTCGGAACGGATTATATCGATCTTTATCAGGCGCATATCGACGATTCGGCGACGCCTTTCGAGGAAACGTTGGAAGCCTTTATGCAGCTTCTCAAGTCCGGCAAGGTGCGTGCGATCGGCGCGTCCAACTTCATCGCGCCACGGCTTGCCGAAGCGCTTGGCGTAGCGAAAGAAAAGGCGCTTGCCGCTTTCGTCTCCTTGCAGCCGAATTACAGCCTTGTGACGCGCTCGCTTTACGAGGGCGAGTTGCAGCGCCTCTGCATCAGGGAAAACCTCGGTGTCATTCCCTATTATGCGTTGGCCGCAGGCTTTCTGACGGGGAAGTACCGGAAAGAGTCTGATATCAAGGGCCGTGCGCGCACCGAGACGATCGGACGCTTTTTCAATCCGCGTGGGCTTCAGATTTTATCCGCGATGGACAAGATCGCGGCGCGCCTCGATGCGAGCGTCGCGCAAATCGCGCTGGCCTGGGTGCTCGCGCAGCCGGGCATTACCGCGCCGATCGTCAGCGCGACGAGCTTGATGCAACTCGATGAAATCCTTGGCGCTGCCGAAATCGCGCTCGATGCCGATGCGCTCGATATGCTCGACAAGGCAAGCGCGTGATGCCTTTCCTCCGTCATGCGCGGACTTGATCCGCGCATCCAGACTCCTTGGTCGAATGTTGTGCCTGGATGCGCGGATCAAGTCCGCGCATGACGCACTCATAGATAGCACCGCGTCATTGCGAGGAACGAAGTGACGAAGCAATCCATGGATTGCTTCGCTTCGCTCGCAATGACGGGTCCCTACATCCGCAACTGCGGCGTCAATCCGTCACGCCCGCCCGCAGCTTTTCAGCCTCTGCCTTGTGATGCGGCAACACGCTGCGCGGGTCGTTTTGCAACGCCGGCAGAACGATGCGGCCGCCAATCAGCTTGAGCGAGGGATGCCAGCCGTAGCGTGCCGCTGTGATCAGGACCGAGTGCATTGCCTCCACATGCCGCCCCTGATCGATAAGCATCGATTTGAGCATATGATAATACCAGTCGAAGGTGAGGGGCACGGGATCGTCATAGGCCGCTTTCGCCGCCGCGAAGCCGTCGTTGACTGCCATGAGAACGGCGGATTTCAAATGCCCGTCCTCAGTCGACGTGATCTCCATGAACTGCTCTGTCGGCTTGCCGAAATAAGCGAAATCATGCCGGAACGAGGCATAGACGGAGGTATGGCGATTGAGCACCTGAATGTTCGGCAGGCCCTGTTTTGCCGCGCCCGATGTCGCGGCGACGGTGAGGCCGCTGCCGCTGCCGACGAAGAGATCGACAAAATGCGTGAGCCGCGCCGTCTGGCGTATGCTGAGATGAGCGGCGGAAAGAATGCGCGGATTGTCTGTCGGCTTCGCATCATGGCTTGAGAGAATGACGGCAGAGTTCGGCTGCGCCGCGACGATCGCTTCCGCCAGTTCCATCGCGATGTCGGTCGTCATAAAAGATTGACCGGATTTCGAGGCGGATTCGAACAGCACGACCTGCGAAGCGTCGGCGGCAGGGGATTGCCCGAACCATTCATCGACCGCTGCAATCTCGGCCTCGTCGAGATCGATCGTGACATCCACCGGCACGGTGATTGGCCGGCCGAAATTGCGGAAAATCGAGGGGCGGATGGTTCCGTCGTAATTCGCAAAACGCGCTGGCCAGATTTGCGGCAGAAAGACGTGATCGAACATGCCTTGCGCCGCAAGCTGATGCGCTTCGATTTCAAAGAGCATCCAGGCGCGCGCCACGTCCGGCCAGTTCGCGACGGGAATTTCCCAGATCTCGTCAACATCGGAATTGTTGCAGAGAACTTTCGTGCAGAGACTGCTGATTGCCCATGTGAGATGACAGCCGGGAAAATCGCGCTTGATCTGGCGCGCGATGGCGGTCGCATAAAGGCAGTCGCCATTGGAGCCGAGCATGCCGATGAGAACGCGGGTCATGGCATCTCCTTTGTCGCCGTCAAGGCAATCCCGTGCCGTTCGCGCAGAATCCACGCGGCAACGTCGAAGGCCTGCATCTTTGGTATGCGGCCAATCATTCTCTTAAGGTCCGTCATATCGGCGCGGACTAGCGCATTGTACGCAGGCGCCTGAATTTGCGGTGTCGGCAAGCCTGCTGCCGTGCAAAGCTCTCCCGCGAGCGCGCCCGCATAAACAGGATGGCCGGTCGCCACCACGGCGTCGCCAGGCTGATCCGCGTGCAGCAAATCCACGCTGAGTTCGGCGAATTCGCGACTGCTGCCCCAATCGCACCAGAAATCGAGACTCGCAATCTCCGGCGCAGCATGCTTCCGTAACACGCCGGCGGCGATCCGCGCGGCCAGCCGCGGCAGAAAGTAATTGTCGGGCCGGCGCGGCGAGTCATGGTTGAAATAATAGCCGATGCTGGCGAAGCTTCCATGTTTCGCACGGTAAAACTGGATGAGATCAGCCGCTGCGTTTTTCGTGATGCTGTAGAGGCAATCCGAAACGCGTGGCGTCGCCGCGCTGATGAGGTGCGGCGGATGCGCGCCGAAAGCCTTGAGCGAGCTCGGGTAGAAAAGCCGCGCGTTGCTGTCACGCAGCCGCATATGTTCGAGACATGTGTGGACGCTGGCGACATTGACTGCAAGCGCCTCGCGCCAGACGAGCTCGTAAAAATAGCCCGAAGCGCCATGAATGGCCGCCATGTGGTAAATTTCGCCGGGCATCGTTTCAGCCAGCAGCGCATCGAGCGCGCCGGCATCGGCAATATCGAGCGTTCTGTAGCGAAAGCGTCCGGGTTCGATCCAGCGTGAGCTGTCTTGCCGCGCGACGCCTGTGACATCGTAGCCGCGCTCGATCAGGACTTCGGCGACATAGCTGCCGTCCTG
>SCSF01000091.1 GCA_004298435.1 Beijerinckiaceae bacterium | reverse complement strand
GCCAGTCTCCGCCAAGATCTTCGTAATCGCCGCCGTCAGTGACGTCTTGCCATGATCAACATGCCCAATCGTCCCTATGTTGCAGTGCGGCTTCGTCCTGTTGAATTTTTCCTTGGCCATCGACACGCATCCCGTCGTTTCAAGCTATGTGACCCCCGTCTGCCGCCCTGTACTGTACAGACGCCCGGCAAACCGCCGCCTTATGTTGAGCCAGGGCCGCAAAGTCAAGCGCGCCTGGCCGTAAGCCGGAAATCCTGCCGCAACTGCTGGCGGGAGCGATATTTTGTGGTAAACCCTGAGCAGGATGCAGTTGAACTGTTTCCGCCCCGGCGGCGGACGTTTTACAGCGAATGATGACGAATAGCTCTGAAGTCATGGCAACGGTCTTCGAAGCGGATGAACCGGCTTCGCAATCCCTGCACGAAGAGGTTCTGACCCGGCTGCGCGACTATATCGTCGAAGGCAATATCGCCGACGGCGCGCGCGTGCCCGAAAAGCAGCTTTGCGCGCTCTTCGGCATTTCCCGGACACCCTTGCGCGAGGCTCTCAAGGTCCTCGCTTCCGAGGGTCTGATCGATCTCCTTCCGAACCGCGGCGCGCGCGTCCGCCCGCTCGACAAGCAGGAAGTCGCCGATTTATTCGATCTCATGGGCGGCCTCGAAGCGCTCGCCGGCCGGCTTGCCTGCGAAAAGGCGACAGAGGCTGAATTTCTCCGCATCGAGAAAATCCATCACGAGATGTACAGCCATTATTTGCGCAAGGACCTGAGCAAATATTTCAAATGCAATCAGGACATCCATCGCATGATTGTCGAGGCATCCCGCAACAATGCCTTGAAGACGGCCTATTTCAGCCTCGCTGACCGCATGCGGCGCTTGCGCTATTCCGCCAATCTCGATCGCCACCGCGACCGCTGGGGCGAGGCCATGCGCGAACATGAGGCGATCCTCGATGCGCTGCGCCGCCGCGCGCCGCAGGAATTGAGCGACATTCTCTTCAAGCATTTGCGCAACAAGCGCATCGCCGCCGTGGAGCACTTTTCCGATGCCGCGCCGGCGCTTGAGCGTGCAGACACGTCTGAGACACGCGCGCTGGAAACGCCGCTATAAATTTTAGACTGTAGACTTAAAACGCGCCGCGTGCCTCGATCGGCCAAATATCGATGAGCTTGTCGCCATCGACGACATGAAAGTGGTCGTAGAGATTGACCGTCGGATCGCAATGCGGAACGATCATCTCGAATGAGGCGCCCAAGGCTGGCTGCGGCGCGCCATTCGGCAGTTCGATAATGCCATGTTCGTCGCTGTCCGGGCGATAGATGGCGCCTTCCGCCGGCAGGATGCGAAAAGCCGGCAGCGTTTCCTTCGCCGAAAAATGCTTGTTGCCGCCATCGCAGGTGACGCGGCCTTCGACATTCCGCCCGATGACCGAAACCTTGACGAAGAGCGCCGCCGCGAAGGGCGAAGAGTTCATTTCATCAAGGTCGAGGCTTCCATATTCGACATCGCTGAAAACATAGCTGCCGCATTGCAGTTCAGTGTAGCAGCCAAGCCCGGGATCCATGAACAATGTGCCTGTGCTGCCGCCACTGACGCGCTGCACATTATGGCCCGCCGCAATGAGTGCGCTCCTGACATCCATAATGACGTCGGCGCAGGCGCGCGATGCCCGCAAGCGCTCTGCGTAGGAGGGCACATGCGAGATATGCGACGCATAGGCCTGCATGCCGCCGAAGCGCAAATTGCCACTCGCGGCAATGCGATCTGCGACCGCAACCGCCTGCGCCGCTGACACCACGCCGTTGCGACGCCGGCCGAGATCCACGTCAACCAGCACCTCGATCACGACGCCCGCTTGTGCGGCGGCCTTGTCGAGCTGATCGACCATATCAGGATCGTCGGCAACGACAAAAAGGCGACAGCCTTGAGCCGCGAGAGATGCGGCGCGCAAAAACTTGTTCGGCTGGGTGAAGGTCGATGTGATCAGAAGATCCCTGATCCCTGCCCTCGCCATCGCCTCCGCCTCGCCGACCGTCGCGACGCAAAGCCCGGCGGCCCCGGCTTCGATCTGCAAAGCAGCGATCGTCCCGCATTTGTGGCTTTTGCCATGCGGGCGCAGCGCAATCCTGTGGTCGCGGCAGAAATCTGCCGCGGTTTTGATGTTGCGCGCGAGCGCCTGCTGATCCAGCACGAGGCAAGGCGTCGCCAGTTGCGCACGGCTGCCGGCTATTCCGATGAGCGCCGCGTTTGGGCCGAGGTCCGCAAGTTTGTGAGTCACGTTTCAGCCGGGGTCCGCATGCAGGCCGATTGCTTCGATTCCGGCGATGCAGCAGGCCTCGTCATTGTCCGATGTGTCGCCGCTGATGCCGACCGCACCGAGCAATGCGCCGGAGGAATCACGGATGAGCACACCGCCGGGAACGGGGATGACCTTGCCCTGCGCCAGACCATTCACGGCGCTGACGAAAAAGGCCTGCTCCTGCGCCCGCTTGAAAAGCGCGCGCGATCCCACGCCGAGCGCCAAAGCGCCATAGGCCTTGCCCTGCGCAACCTCGGCCCGCAAAAGGCTGGTGCCATCCTGCGCAACGAATGCCTTGAGACAGCCGCGCGCGTCGAAGACGGCAATGGCCAGGGGCTTCAACTTCAATGCTTCAGCCTTGATGAGAGCGGCGTCGACGAGGCGGCGCGCGTTATCCAGATTCATCCTTGAACGATCTCCTTTTGAACCAGCATCTTTGGCATGCCACTACTGGCAGCAAGACTGGCGGCGAGAACACGCGCGACATGAATCGCCTCACGTCCCGCGCCATCCTGAATCTGATGCCTGCAAGACGTTCCATCTGCAACCACAATCGCATCCGGCGCCTTGCGCACCGCCGGCAGCAGAGACAGCTCAGCCATCGCCTTCGAAACGTCGATCGTCTCGGATTGATAGCCGAAGGCCCCCGCCATGCCGCAGCAACTCGATTCGATGAGTTCGAGATCGAGACCGGGGATCAGGCGCAGCGCCTCTTCGACGGCTCCCATCGCGCCGAAGGCTTTCTGATGACAATGGCCATGCAGCAACACCTTGCCTGAAACGGGCGACAAAGTAGGCACGAACCGGCCTGCTTTGGCCTCGCGCGCGATAAACTCCTCAAAAAGGAAAGTATGAGTTGCCGCGCGGCGCGCTTCCTCGCCGGGAAGGACAGCCGTGATCTCATCGCGAAACGTCAGAAGGCAACTCGGCTCCAGGCCGACGACTGGAACACCGCGCACGAGGAAAGGTTTCAAAGCCGCGAGGCTGCGGGACATTTCGGCGCGCGCCGCTGCGACATTGCCAACCGAAAGAAACGTCCGCCCGCAGCAAAGCGATCGGGCGCTCCCATCCTGCGGCTTCGCAAAGTGGACACGATAGCCGCTGCCTGCGAGCACAGCGAGCGCCGCTTTTATGTTCTCCGGTTCGAAAGCCGCGTTGAACGTATCGGTCCAGAGAACGACCTCGTGGCCTCCCTCGGGTCCAACCGGTAGCGCAGGGACCCTGAAGGCATCACGCCGCCAGCGCGGCAGACTACGGCGGGCACTGATCCCAACCGTCTTCTCCATGAGCCAGGCGACTGGCGGAAGATGGTTTCGGAGATTGAGCAGAGGCGCCAGATGCCGGGCAAAACGAGCGTAGCGCGGCAGATAAGCAATCATCCAATCGCGCAGCGAGTAGCCATAACGCGCCGCGCGCGCCGCCAGCACCTCGATCTTCATGCGAGCCATATCGACGCCCGTCGGGCATTCACGCCGGCAGGATTTGCAGGAGACGCAAAGCTTCATCGTCTCGGCCATCTCGTCCGAAGTGAAAGCATCCTTGCCGATCTGGCCGGACAGCGCGAGACGCAGGCTGTTCGCCCTGCCCCGCGTAACGTGCTTTTCATCCCGCGTCACGCGATAGGACGGACACATGGAGCCGCCATCGAATTTCCGGCAGGCGCCATTGTTGTTGCACATCTCGACGGCGCCCTGAAAACCGCCGATGGCGCCGGGATAGTCCGACCAGTCGAGACGCGGCGTGAAATCCTCGACACGATAGTCCGGCGCATAGCGGAACAAACTCCGCTCATCGAAACGCGTCGGCCGCACGATCTTGCCCGGGTTGAACAGATCCTTCGGGTCGAAGGCATCCTTCACCTCTTCGAAGGCCCGCACCAGCCGCGCACCAAACATCGGCTCGTGGAACTCGCTGCGGACAAGCCCATCGCCATGCTCGCCGGAATGCGATCCCTTGTAGGCCCGCACCATCGCAAAAGCCTCTTCGGCAATCGCGCGCATCGCCTTCACATCCTTCTCAAGCCGCAGATTGAGGACCGGGCGCACATGCAGACAGCCTTCCGAGGCGTGCGCATACCATGTGCCGCGCGTGCCATGCTTCTCGAAAACGCGGGTGAGATTTTCCGTATATTCGGCAAGATGCGAGAGAGGCACCGCGCAATCCTCGACGAAGGAGATCGGCTTTCGCTGATCCTTCATCGACATCATAATGTTGAGGCCCGACTTGCGCAGTTCGGTGACCGCCGCTTGCAGCGAGGGGTCGAACACCTCCACGACGCCGCCCCAATGCGCGCGGTCGCGATCGAAACCGAAACCGAGATCGCCCATCAGTTCGACGAGTTGGCGCATGCGCGCCTTGTTCTCGTCGTCATCCTCGGCAAATTCGACCAGCAGCAGCGCCTCCGGCGTGTCACGCAAAATCGCATCGAGCGTCGGCCGGAACATGGCGATTTCGCTGGCGAGTTCGATCATGGTCGAATCGACAAGCTCGACGGCGATGGGTTTCAATTTGACGAGGTGCTGCGCAGCATCCATCGCCGCATGGAAAGAACCGAAGTGGCAGACGCCGAGAGCGCGCCGGCCGAGCACTGGCCAGAGCTTCAGTTCCACCCCTGTCGTATAGGCGAGCGTGCCTTCCGAGCCGACGAGAATATGCGCCAGATTGATGCGATTGCGCGAGGGATCGAGCGCATCGAGGTTATAGCCGCCAACGCGCCGCTGAACCTTCGGAAAACGCGCCGCGACTTCCGCTGATTCACGCCTGCCGATTGCAAGCAACTGATCGGCCAGTGATTTCTGGGGTTGACCATCAAGCTCGGCAAGATCGGCGGAAATCTCGCCGAAATGCGCCGCTGTCCCGTCCGCCAGAACGGCGTCAATCGCCAGCACATTGTCGCGCATGGTGCCGAAGCGCAGGGACCGGCCGCCGCAGGAATTATTGCCGGCCATTCCCCCTATAGTCGCGCGCGAGGCAGTCGAAATATCGACTGGAAACCAGAGCCCGTGCGGCTTCAGGGCACGGTTGAGCTGATCGAGCACAATGCCCGGCTCGACCACGCATCTGCGCGCCTCGACATCGAGAGAAACGATCTTGTTGAGATATTTCGAGCCATCGATCACGAGACCGCGATTGATGGTCTGGCCACATTGCGAGGTGCCGCCGCCACGGGCCGTCACCGGGATGCCTTCATCACGCGCAATGTCGAGCGCCGAGCGCGCGGCCGCCATGCTGCGCGGCACAACAGCGCCCAAAGGCATCATCTGATAATGCGAGGCATCGGTCGCATAGCGCCCGCGGCTGAACGCATCGAAGAGAATGTCGCCATCCACTTCGTTCCCGAGGCGCCGCGCAAGCCGCGATTGCGCAAAATCGGCCATTTCGTCCCCTCTACAGCGTTTTTCGTGCAAAGCGACACCGCTTTGCCGCAGACCTTCCATGCGTCTCCGCCGTGATTCCCGGCGGCGGGTGGCACTTTGAATTAAAAACTATTGATTTCAAGAAATTACTTCTGGCGTTTTTGCGTTCATTTTTCTAGTTAGCTTTTGAATCAAAGTCTGGGGGCTCGCAATCCCTGCCAAAAGGAGGGGTTTGACCTGGAAAGTCACCTCTGGAAACAGACCCGCCGTCCGGCTCAGGAAAGGTTGTAACGGTTGGCCGTAGCGTTTTCGAGCCGGGCAGTCTCTGGCGGACGAACAGCATCGGGTTTCCAATGTATCCAAGCCTAATGACGACGCCCGGATTGCCTTGTCATAAAATGAATGCAATTTTGTTGGGGTTGCGCTTCCGGATCATTCGTGGGCGCCGAGCCATCCCCGGGGGCCGATGGTCGCGCAGGCAAAACGCCATTTTCTGCATATTCGCGGCTTGAACCGGACGTCGAGGATCCTTCCGCGTCGGGACAACGCACGGCTCACGACAAGCGATACACCGCACTTAAAAAAGAAGTTGGGAGGAAGATATGGGGTTTAGGCTGAAGCCGACGCAGGGCGTTCTCGGACTGCTCTGCATCATGTACTTCATAACGTACATCGACAGGGTGAACATCGGCATGGCGGCCACCGTCATGCAAAAGGATCTCGGCCTCAGTCACACTGAGCTCGGCTTCGTCTTTTCGGCCTTCGCCTGGCCTTACCTCCTCTTCCAGATCATCGGCGGCTGGGTCGGCGACAAATTCGGACCCCGCAAGACACTGTTCTGGTGCGGCGTCATCTGGGCGATCGCGACGATTTTGACAGGGCTTGTCAACGGCCTCATCACCCTCTTTCTCGCCCGCTTCCTGCTTGGCTTCGGCGAAGGCGCGACTTTCCCGACTTCGACACGCGCCCAGCAGAGCTGGATTCCGATTCGTAAACGCGGCTTCGCACAGGGCGTAACGCACTCCTGCGCGCGCCTCGGCAGCGCCGTCACGCCGCCGATCGTCGGCGCGCTGATGATCGCCCTCACCTGGCGCGGCTCATTCATCATCCTCGGTATCGTCAGCCTTTTTTGGGGCGTCGTCTGGGTTCTGTATTTCCGCAATGAACCGGCTGATCATCCTGCAATCACGGAGGAGGAACTGAAAATTCTCCCGCCCCCCGCAACAGGGCCGAAACCGAAGGCGCCCTGGGGCAAGCTCATACGGCGGCTATGGCCGGTGACGCTCACCTATTTCTGCTACGGCTGGTGTCTCTGGCTCTATCTCAACTGGATTCCGTCGTTTTTCAAAAGCAACTATCACCTCGACATCAAGCACACGGCGCTCTTCGCCTCGCTTGCCTTCTTCGCCGGAGTCGTCGGCGATACGCTCGGCGGCGTGATTTCGGACTATCTCCTGCATCGGACGCATAATGTCCGCTTCTCACGGCTCAGCGTCGTCTTCGTGGCGTTCGTCGGCGCCTTGTCGTCGCTGGTGCCGATCTTCTTCTTTCACGGCCTCACGATCGTCTCGATTTGCCTTTCCTCCGGTTTCTTCTTCGCCGAAATGTGCATCGGACCGATATGGTCAATTCCGATGGACATCGCGCCGAAGTTTGCCGGAACGGCGGCAGGCATTATGAATTCCGGCTCGGCGCTTGCCGCCATCGCCTCGCCTATTGTGGCCGGCATCATCATCGATAAGACACACAACTGGTACCTGCCATTCATCGTGTCGATCTTCGTGATGTTCGTGGGCGCGATCTGCACCTTTATGATGCATCCCGAGCAGCCGCTCGAAGCTGATGAACAGCCCATACTCGGCAAAACCGTGGCCGCGCAGTAGGTTTCAGACAGCATTGATTGCCGGGCCGTCGGGCCGAAAGCTCTTTCGCAAGAAGGGACTTTCGGTCCGGTGGCTTTTGCGCGTCTTGCGCGACGCGTATGGCCGACAAGCGCCCGCCTCAATCGTCAGCACGCAAAGCACTTAATTAACCGCATAAGGGTTTGATGAGCGGAATCGGCGTATCGGCTGATTCCGTGCCGTGCTGCACATGCACGACGGCTTGCGGCACAAGGGTAAACGGAATGGAGCATTCTGGCACTGCTCACGATGAAGGAGAGCCGCGCCTCGATGTATTGGCCGAGTCGGAGTTGAGCCGTTCCGGCTTTCGTCTGGCGTTTCCTGAAGCGCTTGAAATTCGCTACTGGCGCGACACTGCCGCCGACCGTGTCCGGGAGCTTCGTTTCATCATTCTTTGGGGTGCGACGCTCTACTTCTGCCTCGGAATATTGCTGAACCTGATCATCATTCAGAATCCCGACTGGCGCGAAGTTGCTGTCCAGTTGGCCGTTCCGAGCTTTGCCGCCCTCGTCATGCGTCATCTCTGGCTACGCGACGGGGTCGCCGCCGCCATGCGCGAGACGGCGCTATTGGCTTGCTGCCTGTTTGGCAGTCTGGCTGCGATTCTTGTCGTCGCCGTAAAACCAGCTCTCGCCGACTTACATGATTTTCTCCTGGCCATCCCGCCGGCTATTTTCGTGCTGATCTTCGTGAGACTGCGCTTTCAGCAGGCAGTCGTTTTCTCTTTGCTCAACATCATCGTTTATACGCTGGCCCTGTTCAGCCGCCCGGAAATAAACGATAGCGATTCCACGTTTCTGATCGGCTTCATGGCGGTCCTTCTGTTTCCAGCACTGGTCGGCGCGCATACCTTCGAGCACGCCTCACGCCGAATATATCTGCACGGATTGTTGGACCGCTTGCGCAACGAGAAACTCGCGGCAAAAAATACCGCCCTCACCGGCCTGTCCTACACTGACTCCCTGACCGGCATTCCCAATCGGCGGAGGCTCGACGAGGTGTTGGCTGTATTTTTGACCGCGCCTGGGTCGTCGGGGGCGCTGTTGTTGGCCGACATCGACACGTTCAAGGCATTCAATGATCGTTATGGTCATCTCGCCGGTGACGAGTGCCTGCGCCAGGTTGCGCAATGCCTGTCGTCGCGTCTGCGGCGCGGTGACCTGCTCGTCCGCTTTGGCGGCGAGGAGTTCGCCGTGCTGTTGCCGGAGGCGATGACAGAGGAAGCGATCCAGACCGCTGAGAGACTACGCGAAGCAGTGCAGGCTCTGCGTTTCGTCGTACAAGACCAGCAGGTGAACGTCACGATCAGCATCGGCATCGCAGCGCGCAAGGGGTTGAACACCGCAGAAGCGCTTATCGGCGCTGCCGATACCGCGCTTTATGCCGCGAAGCGTTCCGGTCGCAACCGCGTGCAAGCCGCCCTGCCCGGCTATTTGAAACAGGCGATAGAGTTGCGGTTCTGATTCCATCAGAGCCGAACGATTCCAAGGCAGACAACGGCAATCCTTCAGTGCTCTTGCTTGTCTTTCGAAGAGCTCGTTTCAGCCCGTCGCAGCGCGGAAAGATGAGCGACAGGCAGGCGCCAGCCATGCCAGATGGCCATGTAGCGAAGGCCGAAACACACAACGCCTCCCGCCAGCGCCGAGATGTCATAGGAGATACCGAGCACATGGCCGATAACGACGAGCGAGGCGCCCGCGAGTGCCGCAACGGCATATAAGTCAGAGCGCAGCACATGCGGGATCTCTGTCAGAAGAACGTCGCGCATCATTCCGCCGCCGATGCCGGTCAACATGCCAAGAAGAGCTGACATGATCGGGCTCAATCCGAACTCGAGCGCCTTCTCCGCACCTGCGACGGCGAAGAATGACAATCCCACCGCGTCAAACAGGAGCACGGGAGTGTGGAGCCTGTCGACGCCGGCATACGAAAAGAACGTGATGAGTCCGGCAAGGACGGAAACCAGCAGGTAGCGCCAATCGGTCAGGGCGGCTGGCGGCACGGCGCCAATGAGCACATCACGCGTGATCCCCCCTACATTTCCGGCCACGAAAGACAGGACAAGAATACCAAAAATGTCGAGGCGGCGATTGACTGCCGCAACCGCCCCACTGATTGCGAAGACAAACGTGCCGCCCAGATCGAGAACATGCACGAACGTTTCGATAGCGATCATGCAAGCCTCGTGAGCGACT
>SCSF01000090.1 GCA_004298435.1 Beijerinckiaceae bacterium | reverse complement strand
TCTATTCGACAGTGACGCTCTTTGCGAGATTGCGCGGCTGGTCGGCGTCCTTGCCCATGAAGACAGCCGTGTGATAGGCGATCATCTGCACAGGCACGGCATAGACGATCGCCGAGAAGGCCACATTCATCGCCGGCATTGCGATGGTTTCGATATCGCCGCCGAAATCATGCGGCGCGTCGGCATCGGTGATGAGGATGAGACGCCCGCCGCGCGCTGCAACCTCCTGCATATTCGATAAGGTCTTGTCGTAGACGCCATCATGCGGCGCGATGACGATGACCGGCAGATCCTTGTCGACAAGCGCGATCGGCCCGTGCTTCAGCTCGCCCGCCGCATAGCCTTCGGCGTGAATATAGGAAATTTCCTTCAGCTTCAGCGCCCCTTCGAGCGCCAGCGGATAGGAGGTGCCACGGCCGAGATAAAGCACATCGCGCGCGCGGCTCAGATTGCCCGCGAGCATCTCGATGCGGTTCTCGCGCCTGATCGCTTCCGCCATAAGACCGGGAATGGCCATCAACTCTGTTACGAGTTCGGCTTCCTGCTTCTTGTCGAGAACCCCGCGCGCCCGGCCGAAGGCGAGCGCAAGGCAGGCAAGTAACGCCAGTTGGCAGGTGAAGGCTTTTGTCGAGGCGACGCCGATCTCGGGTCCTGCAAGTGTCAGGGCCGCGATGTCGCTTTCGCGCGCCATCGTCGATGTTGCAACATTGACCACGCTTACGATCTTCTGCCCCTGCGCCTTGGCATAGCGCAGGCAGGCGAGCGTATCCGCTGTCTCTCCCGATTGCGAAATCAGCAAAGTCATGCCGCCGCGCCGCATCGGCGGTTCGCGATAGCGGAACTCGGACGCGACTTCAATTTCGACCGGAAGACGCGCAAAACGCTCGAACCAGTAGCGCGCGACGAGTCCGGCTATATAGGCCGTGCCGCAGGCTGCGATGGTGAGTTGCGGCAGTTGCGCGGCATCGACCGGCAAGGCGAACGGCAAGGCCACGCGGCCTTCCGACATGTCGAGATAATGCGCGAGCGTGCGGGCGACGACCTCCGGCTGCTCGTGGATTTCCTTGGCCATGAAATGCCGGTAATTGCCCTTGTCCACGAGCAGCACCGAGGTCGGCGTTTTGACGTGGCGGCGTTCCACCGGCTGATTGCGTGCATCGCGGAACTCGGCGCCCTGACGCGTCAGAATGACGAAATCGCCATCGTCGAGATAGGCGAGTTCATCCGTGAAAGGCGCGAGAGCCAGTGCGTCCGAGCCAAGATAGATGTCGCCGTTCCGCTCGCCGAAACCCACGACGAGCGGCGCACCGTCGCGCGCACCAATCAGAAGATCCTCCTCGCCGTTGAACAATATGGCGAGAGCAAAGGCGCCCTTGAGGCGCGGCAGGCTCGCCGCTACGGCATCGACGGGGGACAAACCGCCCCCCATCGCGTCGGCGATGAGATGCGCGACCACTTCCGTGTCGGTGTCGCTTTCGAACGCATGCCCCTTGCCACGCAATTCATCGCGCAGCTCGCGGAAATTTTCGATAATGCCATTGTGGACGACGGCCAGCCTGCCATTGGCGTGCGGATGCGCATTCGTTTCCGTCGGCTTGCCATGCGTCGCCCAGCGCGTATGGCCGATGCCGGACGTGCCATGCAAAGGTTCCGCCGCGAGGACGGCTTCAAGGTTCTTGAGTTTGCCGGGCGCGCGCCGACGCGCAAGGCGGCCATTTTCGAGAGTCGCCACGCCGGCTGAATCATAGCCCCGATATTCGAGCCGCCTCAGCGCTTCGACCAGCGCTCCCGCGACGGGCTCATGCCCTAATATGCCGACAATTCCGCACATATAACGTTCCTCGCGGCCTGCCCGCTTCTACTTCCTGTTTCTGGCCCGGAAAGCCGAAGCCCAGCCCGGCTTCTGGACTTGCCTCTCCCGCGCCAGCGCCAGAGCGTTGGCCTCAACATTTTCGGTAATGACGGAGCCCGTGCCGATATAAGCCCCCGCGCCGATCTTCACGGGGGCGACGAGCGCCGAATTCACGCCGATGAAGACGGCCTCGCCTACTTCCGTTTTGAATTTTGCGAAGCCATTGTAATTGCAGGTGATCGCTCCCGCACCAATATTGCTGCGGGCGCCGATTGTAGCATCGCCAATATAGGCGAGGTGATTGGCTTTGACGCCGGCTCCGAGCATAGCCGCCTTCACCTCGACGAAATTGCCGATGTGAACGTCCCGTTCGAGCGTCGCGCCCGGCCGCAGGCGTGCAAACGGCCCGATGATGCAGCCTTCCCCGACGCTGGCTCCTTCGAGATGTGAAAATGCCCGAATCGTGCTGCCACCGGCAACCCGCACCCCCGGACCAAAGAAGACATTCGGCTCAACCGTCACATCGGCGGCGAGTTCTGTGTCGAAAGAGAAATGCACGCTGCCGGGATCGAGCAATGTCACGCCAGCGAGCATCGCCGCGCGGCGCAGCCGGGTTTGCAGAACCGTCTCGGCGGTCGCCAACTGCTCGCGATCATTGACGCCCAGAACCTCTTCTCCGGCGACCGTCACTGCCGCCGCCTTCAGCCCCCGCGCATGGGCAAGGCCCACGGCGTCGGTCAGATAATATTCCTTCTGGGCATTGGCCGTGCCGATCGCCTCAAGCAGCGGGAGGGCGGAAGCTCCGGCCAGCGCCATCAACCCGGCATTGCAACGGTTGAGCCCAAGCTCGCTTGCGGCCAGATCCTTATGCTCGCGGATCGCGACGAGGGCATCTCCTTCAAGGATAAACCGGCCGTAGCCTTCAGGTCTGGCTGCATCGAACCCCAGCGCCACGACAGCCGCGCCCGTTTCAGCCAATGCGGTTCTCAAGCCCCTGAACGTCTCAGGCCGCACCAGCGGCGTATCGGCGAAAGCAACCAGAACATCGTCGAAGCCTTCGGCCAATGCCGCTTTGGCGGCGAGAACGGCATGCGCGGTCCCAAGTGGCTTTGCCTGAACGAAAATCTGAGCCTCGGGAGCAGCACGTTTCGCCTCGGCGGCGACCGCCTCCTGTCCGACGCCGACGACAACAGCGATCCGGTCGGCGCCAGCCGCAGCGATTGCCGCGAGCACATGCGCCAGCATCGTGCGTCCGGCAAGTTCGTGCAGAACTTTCGGCTTGCCCGAAATCATGCGCTTGCCCTCGCCTGCGGCAAGAACGACAGCAAGGCAGCGCCGCCGCGGCGCATCCACAAGAATCATGGCGCGCAAATCCTCATTCGCGACTCCTCTTACGCATAATCGTCTCAGGCCGGAAAAATTTTCCTACCACGATCCCATAAGGGCCATGCGATTCGCCACAGAACCCCGTGTTTATGTTCCTGGTCAAAAACCGGCCCGCATCGAACGCTGTCGAACATGAAAATCTGTGGCCAGGGAGAGACGCTGGCCAAGTGTTGACGATCGGCTACGACGAAAGTCCTGAAAAAGCCATGCCAGCATGTCGGTAAATGGGATATACACGACCAATCCCGTCGACTCAAAGCAACCGCTCCCGCACGGGACACCCAGCCACGAATGTTCGAGCGTCGCGACGTATTGAAATTGACCTTCGGCAGCCTCGCTGCCGGAAGCGGTTTTTCCCTGTGGCCGGTGTCCGCTTTTGCCGATGCCAACGCCCAGAAGCCTGTGCCTGCGGC
>SCSF01000089.1 GCA_004298435.1 Beijerinckiaceae bacterium | reverse complement strand
GCCCGTTTCGTGACCTTTGCCCGCAATCAGCAGGACATCTCCCGGAGCCAGCGCGGCAATGGCCTGTGTAATGGCCGCGCCACGATCGCCGATCTCGCGCACATCTCCGGTTTCGCCTGAAATTCCAGCCAGAATCTCACGGCGGATGGCCTCTGGCTCTTCGGAACGCGGATTGTCGTCTGTCACGATCACATCGTCCGCCAGACGCGCCGCGACCTCGCCCATGATCGGCCGCTTGCCCTTGTCGCGATCGCCGCCGCAGCCAAAGACGACAATGAGCCGCCCGGAAGCAAGCGGCCGCAGGGTCGCAAGGACTTTTTCGAGCGCGTCGGGCTTATGCGCATAATCGACGAAGATCGCCGCGTCTTTATGGCGGCCCACAAGTTCGAGGCGGCCTGGCACGCCTTGCAAGGCTTCGATCGCGGCAAAGACCGCATCGGGGGCAGCGCCGGTCGCGAGCGCCAAACCAGCAGCAACGAGCGCGTTGTGGACCTGGAATTCGCCGGCCAGCGGCAGGCGGAGCGAAATTCTCCGGCCTCCGTAGTCGAGCAGCAATTCGCTTGCAAGCGCTTGCGGCCGCGATTCGATCAGACGCAGAAAATGACCCCGGCGTCCGACCGTAAGCGTTTCAAGCCCGCGCGCCCGGCAAACCGATTCGACCCGCTGCGCGACATCGCTGTCCGCATCGATCACCGCGGGGCAGCCCTCCGGCAGCAAAACCTCGAAGAGGCGCATTTTGGCGGCGAGATAAGATTCGAGATCGGCATGATAGTCGAGGTGATCGCGCGACAGATTGGTGAAAGCTGCGGCCTTGAGGCGGAGGCCGTCGAGCCGGCGTTGGTCGAGCCCATGCGACGAAGCCTCGAGTGCGAGATGCGTTACGCCATCTGCCACGAGCGTCGCAATCGTCTGATGCAGACTGACCGGATCTGGCGTCGTCAAGCCGCCGTAGGTGACGGCGGAGGGCGATATCAGGCCGATCGTGCCGAGCGAAGCGGCGCGGTAGCCGCAAGCTTGCCAGATCTGCCGCAGGAAGACAGAAACAGAGGTCTTGCCGCTGGTTCCGGTAACGGCGGCGATGGTCTCGGGCTGAAGCCCGAAGAACTTCGCGGCAGCAAACGCGAGCGCGCGCCGCGCATCTGCGACTTTGATGGAGGCGATGCCGGGAAACGCCGCTTCCGGCAAGTGCTCTGCGATAATCGCGGCTGCGCCATTCGCGACCGCTTCGGCTACGAAAGAAAGCCCATCAGTCTTGTTGCCAGGCGAAGCAAAAAACGCAAATCCCGGCCCGATCCTGCGGCTGTCGGCGCTGAGCCCAACGATTTCACGTCCAGCGGCGCTCGCATCAAAACCGGCAATCGTCGCATCGGCCGGGACATCGCTCAAAAGATCATCAAGTCGCATCAATGCAGCCCGCCCGCGGTGGACGTTTGGGGTACTTCAGCCTGGGCATAGCCTATCTTTGCCAGCAGCGGGAAGGGCATCGGCGGTGGTTCCTGACGCGGCGCGATACCGAGCAAAGGCGCCGTCCGGGTGATGATCTTCCCGGTAATCACACCGGCATTCCAGGCAGCGGTATGAAAGCCATAGGTTTCCGGCAGAGCCTGCGGTTCGTCCAGCAATGTCAGATAGAGATATTTTGGCTTATCGGATGGAACGATCGCCATAAATGTCGTGAACACCCTGTCGTTCGAATAGCGGCCATGGATGATCTTGTCGGCGGTGCCGGTTTTGCCACCGACGAAGTAGCCTTTGATATTCGCCTTTCTGGCCGAACCGATCTCCGCATTGAGCCGCATGATATAGCGTATCTCTTCCGACGTCAGGGGCGAGATGACGCGCTTCGCGTTCTTCATGGCATCGGCTTCGCTGCGCTTCAGGAAGGTTGGCTTGATCATGTAGCCGCCGTTGACGAGGGCGCCCACCCCCATCATCGCTTGCAGCGGCGCCACGTTGATGCCCTGGCCAAAGGCGATCGTCATCGTGTTCAGCACACCCCAGTTCTTCGGAATGATCGGCGCAGCCGATTCGGGCAGTTCCGTGCGCAAACGGGTCAATTGTCCCATTTTCCGGAGGAATGCCTTGTGGCCGTCTACTCCGACCATCAGCGCCAGTTTCGCCGCGCCGATATTGGAAGAATGGACGAAAACTTCCGGCACCGTCAAAATCCTGTGCGTCGCATCGAAATCATGGATTGTGAAATGGCCGTAGTGCAGCGGCTGGCGTGCGTCGACTTTCGAATTCAACGTCACCTTACCCGCATCGAGCGCCATGGCGATCGTCAGCGCCTTGAATGTCGAACCCATTTCATAGACGCCGACCGTCATGCGATTGATCCGGTTCGGGTCGAGCGCCAATACCGGCTGATTGGGATTGAAATCAGGCAATGAGGCCATGGCGACGACTTCGCCTGTATTCACATCGAGAATGGCGGCCGCGCCCGCCTTCGCCTTGAAATGTTCGATCCCTTTTTCGAGTTCATCGCGCACGGCATAAGTCGCACGCAGATCGAGTGAAGTGACGATCGGCTTCAGATCATCACGCGTGAGCTTGAACCCGGCCGTGTTCAGATCTGACAGACCCTGGCTGTCGATATATTTTTCGAGCCCCGATATGCCTCTGCCGTCGATGTTGGCATATCCCAGCACATGCGCAGCAACATTCCCGTCCGGATAGACGCGCTTGTTTTCCTGCATGAAGCCAATGCCGGGCAATCCAAGATGATAGATCGCCTGCTTTTGCGTCGGGGTTATGGCGCGCTTGACCCAGACGAACCCTTTGCGCGACCCAAGCTTCTGCCACAATTCCTTCGCGTTCACGTCCGGCAATATGGACGTCAAAAGATCGACAGCCTCATCCCTGTCGATGATGCGTCGAGGATCTGCATAAACCGAAGTGACCTTGATGTCGGTCGCCAGAATCTGTCCATTTCGATCGAGAATATCGGGGCGCGCTGCTGCAACAGTATCCGATGCGCCGCTGTAACTGTTGGCAGGCTGCGCCGGCAGCAGGCCGAAATAGATCAACTTTCCGGCGATAGCGCCGTAAATCAGAATGAACAAGCCAATGATCAGCTTGGTCCGCCGCGTGCATTTGTCGAGCTTGGTCGAGAAAATACGGTGGAGCAGGCCCCTTGCTGAGTGCCGCATGTGCGGCGATCCGCCGGCTCCGCCGGAGCCATCATCCATCTGGGGATCGATTTCAGCCTTCATGGCGCTCCCTCACCTGGGTTTGGCCGAGGGCGTTGTGGGATCATTATCGCTCGCGTCGCGCGGCGTATTGGTCGGCGCGGCCAAACCGAGCGCCTCAAGCTTGCGCGCAATGAGATCGTCATTGGCAAGCTTTTCAGGCAAGGCGTTGATCGGCACGATCTGCATTGCGCCTGGCTCCTGCATATTGAGGAAGCGATCGGTCAGAACAGAGATCCGCTCGGGCCGCGACAGATGCGCGAAATCGGCGCGCAAGAGGCCGATGGCATGTTTCTGCATCTGGATGTCATGCTGCAATTTCACGATTTCTTCCGCATAGAAGATCGTCTGATATTTAATCGAATAGGCGTAAATCGCCGAGCCGATCAGCGCCGCTATCGCAGCCACATTGAGGAGACGGATCATCGGCCGCCCTTCCGTTTCGTATGCGTGACGTGCTTGGCTTTCTGCGGCGGCAATTCGGCAAGATGCAGGAGCGCAGGATCCGCAGCCTGCGCCGGCGCAGCCGTGCGTATCGCAAAACGCAATTTCGCCGAGCGGGCGCGCGAGTTGAGTCGCATCTCGGCCTCGCCTGGCACGACAGGTTGCTTGCCGGGAACAACGAAGCTCGGCAAGGCGCGTTGCGGCTCACCGGGCAGAAGCCGCGAGCGCGCCTCACCATGACCCGAGCGCGCGGCAAGGAACTGTTTGGCGATCCGGTCTTCGAGCGAATGGAAGCTGACGACAACGAGACGGCCGCCTTCGCCAAGCATGCGTTCTGCCGCCGCAAGCGCCCGCACAAGTTCGCCGAGTTCATCGTTGACGGCGATCCGCAGGGCCTGAAAGCTCCGCGTCGCGGGATGGATAGCCCCCGGCTTGCCCGGCGCGGCACGTTCGATGACGGCGGCAAGCTGCAAAGTCGTCGTAAAGGGGGCGCGCGCGCGCTCGGCGACGATGGCCCGCGCAATGCGGCGGGAGGCGCGTTCCTCACCAAACGTATAAAGAATATCGGCGAGATGGTCGGCTTCCGCAGTATTGACGATATCCGCCGCAGTCGGCCCTTCACGCCCCATGCGCATGTCGAGCGGCCCATCTTGCCGGAACGAGAAGCCGCGCTCCGCCTCGTCGAGCTGCATGGATGAGACGCCGATATCGAAGACGATTCCGTCGAAACGGCTTAAGGCGTTCGCGCGGGCGAGGTCTTCAAGCGCGGAGAAACGCCCCTGAACGAGCGTGAGCCGGCCGTCCGCTTCGGCAACAAGCCGCTGCCCTCCTGTGATGGCTGTCGGGTCGCGATCGATGCCGAGGACACGCGTTTCGGGAATGGAAAGAATAGCCCGGCTATAGCCGCCATAGCCAAAGGTTGCGTCGAGAAAGACCTCGTGCGTCCTGGGGGCGAGTGCGGACAGAATTTCGTCGCGAAGCACGGGAAGGTGGCGGGCTGGTCCGCCGGCGGCGAGAATTTCTCCTTCGCCGCAGCCCGTCATCATTCCCGTGCTCCTTGCGACCGCGGACCACCTGGCCCTGCGTAGAGGGAATTGAGCTGTTTGCGTAAATCGCGCACCCGATTTCTGGCCTCTTCGAAATGCGCATGGAAACGGCCCGGTTCCCAAATCTGAAACTTCTCCCCCTGCCCGACGAAACTCACTTCCGAAGTGATTCCCGCGAATTCCTTGATGCTTTCCGAGAGAACGACGCGGCCATCCGAATCGATTTTCAGGATCTCGCTCGCCCCGAACAAAGCCATCGAGAAGGAACTGCGCTCCTCCGAATAAGGCGCGTGCAGCGCCAGAAGTTGATCGATCTCCCGCAACAAGGCATTGCCGCCGCACTCGACTGCCGGCGCATCCAGAGAGGGATGAACGAAAAGCCCCTCGAACCCGTCCCGCGCGAGCACTGCCCGGAAGCTCGCAGGGATCGACACCCTGCCCTTCGCATCCAGCCGATTTGTGAATTGCGAGACGAAACGATCCACAATCCCGCCCCTCGGCCCTGCCTGCCCTGACGCCGCGCACACCTACGAAAAACGCAACCTCAGGCTGCCCGGGTTCACGCGTTTGAATCCCGCCGTTGGGGCGAGGAAGCACATGCCACTCACCACCCGCTCCGCGCGTCGACGCGACTCTCGACGGATCCTTCTCCGTTACCGGGAAATCATGGGATATCATGGGAAAATATGGGGGTCAATTGGGGGCACTCCCCTGTTACGGCAGCAGAAGATGGGGCGAATCGGAATTTCGATTTGAATTCGTTAAGGTTAATGGCCGGTTGAAGGGCGAGCCTGGTTTTCTTGGGGGAACGCAATATTTGGATCGCGCCACGCTCACATGCTTCAGACAAGGAAAGTTCACCTGCGCGGACTGCGCTGGCGTGAACGCATGATCGTCGAAAAACGCGGCGCGGAATTGGCGGTCAGCGCGAATGCGCCTGGATTGCCGCAGGCTTCGGGCCGCCCATCGCCCAATCGATCAATTCGACCGTATGCACCACCGGCAGCTCCGTGCCACTCGCGATCTGCACCATGCAGCCAATATTGCCGCAGGCGATGACATCGGGTTTGATCCGCTCAATGTTGGTCACTTTGCGCTGCCTCAGCCGGCGCGCGAAGAACGGCTGCATGATGTTGTAAGTGCCGGCCGAGCCGCAGCAAATATGCCCTTCCGGCACGTCGCGCGGCGTAAATCCCGCCTGCTGCAACAGGCGTTTCGGCAGATCGGTGATCCGCTGCCCGTGCTGGAGTGAACAGGCGGAATGATAGGCGACCGTAATGTTTTTCGGCGCCGATGCGGGCAGATCGAGGCCCGCGAGATATTCCGAAATGTCTTTGGCGAGAGCCGATATCCGCGCAGCCTTTTCGGCATAAGCGGCATCGTCGCGCAGAAGAAACCCGTAATCCTTGATCGAGGTGCCGCAGCCTGACGCAGTGATGAGGATGGCATCGAGGCCCTCAGCCTCGATCTCGCGCGTCCATACGTCGATGTTTCGGCGCGCGAAGGCGAGCGCCTCCTGTTCGCGGCCCATATGCAGGACGATGGCGCCGCAGCAGCCCTCGCCCTCCGGCAGAACCACTTCGATGCCGAGCCGCGTCAGCAATCGGATCGTCGCCGCATTGATTCCGGAATTCAGCACGGGTTGGGCGCAGCCCGAGAGAAGCGCCACCCTGCCGCGCCTCTGGCCCTGCGCCGGATAGTGGCCCGTCGTTTGCGTGGGCACGGGGACGCGGCGCGGCGCGAGGCTCAACATTGCGGAAAGCCTGTCGAAGAGCGATGGAACGCCGTTCGCGCGCTGCGGCAGATCACTGAAAAATCGACCGGTCAGAGGCCGCAACAAAGCTGCGCTGGCAAGCGCCAGACGAAATCGTTTCGGATAAGGCAATACGCCCGCGAGCAGCGCGCGGATGAAGCGGTCCGCGAAAGGCCGGCGGTAAGTCTTCTCGATATAGCTGCGCGCATGATCGACAAGGTGCATGTAATGCACGCCCGAAGGACAGGTCGTCATGCACGAAAGGCAGGAGAGGCAGCGGTCGATATGTTTCGCAACTTCGGCTGTCGCTGGTTTGTCGGCTTCCAGCATGTCCTTGATGAGATAGATGCGTCCACGCGGGGAGTCGAGCTCATCGCCTTCAAGCAGATAGGTCGGGCAAGTGGCTGTGCAGAAGCCGCAATGGACGCAACTCCGCAGGATTTTCTCGGAGCTCGCCATATGGCTGTCGGCAAGCTGCTCTTCGGCGAATGAGGTCTGCATGACGATGTCCAAACGTTACTGACATTTCGTCATTGCGAGGAGCTTGCGACGAAGCAATCCATGTCTTCCGTTCGATCCCTGGATTGCTTCGCTTCGCTCGCAATGACACTCTGCCCTTTATATCCCCGCATACATGCGGCCCGGATTGATGATGCGATCGGGATCGAAACTTGCCTTGATGCCGGCGCTGATCCGCATCAGCGGCTCGGCAAGCGGCTCGAACACATCGACGCAGCTGCGGATTTCTACGGGAGCCCGCACAAGGGTCGCATGCCCCCCCTGCTCGCCCCCGGCTTCAGATAGGGCCTTTCGAATCGCGACCGAACCGGCATCGCCATCGGATGGCGCTGCGGCCCAGATGAGGCCACCACCCCAATCATAAAAGACGCGCACCGCGAGCTTGCGTTTGAGCGCCGCGACGACTTCGGCACCACGGCTCGGTGCGACAGAGATCCGCCAGATGGCAGCCTCGCGCGGTTCCGATAGTGGCTCCGCATCGCGCACCTGCCGCCACAACGTTTCCACGCCCTCGTCCGATAAAATCTCCGCCGTACCGATATCGGCAAGAAGCTTCGCCAAAGCGCCTGCGCGATACTCGACCGAACCATGCGCGCCCTCGAGCCGCAGCAGGGTCATTGCCGTAGCATCAGGCGTAACGATGCCCGCAGGCAGATGCGCCGCTCCTGTCACCTGAAAAGGGGACGTCAGGCCAATCGACAGCGCTGTGATGGCTTTTGCATCGTCAAGACCGTGCAAAGCCAGAGTGGCCGACGTTTCGGGCTGCGGCAAAAGCTTGAAGGTCACTTCGGTCAACAGTCCGAGCGTGCCATGCGCGCCGCAAGCGAGCTTCACCAGATCGAGACCCGTGACATTCTTCTTCACTCGGCCGCCTGATTTGATGATTTCGCCGAACCCATTGACCATTCTGATGCCGATCAGATGATCGCGCGCCGCACCCGACTGAATACGCCGGGGGCCGGAGATATTGCAGGCCGCGACAGCACCGATTGTCGGCGCGCCGCCCGTTCCGAAAAGTGTGCGGTGATCCATCGGCTCAAATGGCAAGCGCTGCCGGTATTTTGCAAGCGCGCTTTCGATTTCAGTGAGCGGCGTCCCGGCGCTGGCCGAGATCACCAGTTCCTGCGGCTCATAAAGCGTGATGCCCGTAAGCACGCGCGTGGAAAGCACGTGCTCCGCCTCGACTGGACGCCCGAGGCCAGAGCGTGTGCCGCCGCCCTCGACTACGATAGCGGAGCGGGCAGCGCGCGCTTCACGAATGGCCTCGGCAGCTTCGGATTCAGTAGAAGGAGACAAAACTTCCGGCATGAAACTGGCTGAATTCTTTCTGGAACCGTCGATCTTGCCCCTCTCCCCACTGGTGGAGAGAGGCCGGGTGAGGGGCATGGTGATTGGCCGCCCCGCCACATCGTATAGGCGTAGCTCGTATGTTTGGGGCGTTGAGAAAATCCCCCCGGCCCCTCACCTTACCTCTCCCCGCAAGCGGGGAGAGGAGCGGCAGGCATGGGTGCTAAATAACCATTCCAGCACTCTTCTGCCTATGCCGCCTTATACGCTGCAAGCGGAAAGACCTTGCCGCGATTGAGCAGCCAGGCTTCGTCAAAGACGGCGCGAACCCGCATCTGCTGCGCAATATCGTCTGCATTGAACTGCACACTCATCAACTCGCGCTTCTCGATGCCGACGCCATGCTCGCCGGTGAGGCAGCCACCCACTTCGACACAAAGTTTCAGGACATCTTCGCCCGACGCCTCGGCCTTGCGAAGCTCCTCGGGGTCGTTGCAATTATAAAGGATCAGAGGATGCAGATTGCCATCACCGGCATGAAAGACATTCGCGACGCGCAAGCCATAGGACGCGACGATCTCGCCGAGGCGCTTCAGGACATAGCCGAGCTGACCGGTCGGGATCACGCCATCCATGCAAAGATAATCCGCGATGCGGCCCGTCGCGCCGAAAGCCGATTTGCGCCCCTTCCAGATCGCGGCGGTTTCCATTGCCGACTTCGATTCCCTGATCGTCGTGACGCCATGCGCCCTCGCGATCTCAATAATCCGGCCGAGTTCGGAATCGATTTCCGCTGGCGAGCCTTCGACCTCGATGATGAGCAGAGCGCCGGCATCGAGCGGATAGCCTGCATGCGCGAAGGCTTCGCAAATCTCGATCGCCGGCTTGTCCATAAATTCGATCGCCACAGGGACAATGCCTGCGCCGATGATCGCAGCGACGCAATCGCCCGCCTCTTCGCTCGTTGGAAAACCGAAAAGAACGGGCCTTGCGCTTTCCGCCGAGCGCAGCAGACGCAAACTCGCTTCGGTGACGATGCCGATTTGGCCCTCTGAACCGATGACAAGGCCGAGAAGATCGAGCCCCGCCGCGTCGAGGTACGAGCCGCCGATATCGACGACCGTACCATCGACGAGCACCATTTTCACGCCCAGCACATTATTGGTGGTCACGCCATATTTGAGACAATGCGCACCGCCGGAATTCATGCCGATATTGCCCGCGATCGTGCAGGCGAGTTGGGAT
>SCSF01000088.1 GCA_004298435.1 Beijerinckiaceae bacterium | reverse complement strand
TGGCGAGCGTTCTCAAGCTCGCTTGACTATTTTGTATTGCTCGACGGACAGCCTCCGTCGTTGTGGCGCAGCCGTGAAGAACCTGTCCCATAGCGCATCCTTCCATTCCTGAGATAAGAATGCACCATCAAAGCCCGGGATCAAACATCTAAAAACCCAAAATACCAGCGACTGGTCAAAGCTGTGCTCAAAATCTGCAATCCCTATACCCCTTTTTGTTCTTTTCGCATCTTTTTCGACTTTTGCACCTTGCGAGCTTTGGGAGCTTTGGGAGCTTTGCGGCCTACCGCGATGTAATCGCGTTGCGCAATTCGATCGCATGGGCGATGCGAGCAAGTCGCTCGATGCCGGCACCCGTCCCCCGGATGTCGATCGTCCCGTAGCCGAGGATACGACCGGGGATCGACTGTTCGACGATCACTGATTCGATTTTATCGATATTCATCTCGTCGGTGTGGCGCGTGATGAAGCCGCGCTTGTAGATGACGCGGTGGCTCGTCACGGCGATTTCGGTTGTGAACTGGAACCACCAGGCGCGAAGGGCCGAGAGGAGGGCGCAAATCAGCAAAATCGCCGCGGCGATGTACAGCGGCAACTGATAATTCGTGTATTTGAAGTGGACGCCGGCGCCGCCTGCGATGGCGGCCAGGATGAGGAAGCCGATGGCCGGCCAATAGATGATCCAGTGCAGGCGGCCATCGATTACGAGTTTTTCGTCCGGCTGCAATATGTGCTGCACATAGCTCATGCGTTTGCGGCCCTGACTGTGGCGTCCATCAGGTTATAGAATGGGCGAAAGACCGCTGCCGTCAACTATCGAGGATCGAGCGGATTTTGGTCGCAAGCTGTTCGAGCGTGAAAGGCTTCGCCAGAAGCTGAACGCCCTGGCTGAGAACGCCGCCATGCACCACGGCGTTGGGCGTATAGCCGGTGGTGAACAGAACCTTCAGCCCTGGATGACGCCGAACCGCCTCGTCGGCCAGCTTCTTGCCGTTCACCTCGGGCATGACGACATCGGTAAACAGCAACCGGACGTCGGGCCTGCGCGCAAGAATATCAAGCGCATCGCTGGCTTTTTCGCAGTCGATCACGCTGTAGCCGAGTTCGCGCAAGGCGTCGGCGGTGAGCTGGCGCATCAGCGGATCGTCTTCCGTAATCAGAATGACCTCGCCGGCGCTGCCAAGCTCGATTTTCTGCGGGAGCGCATCTTTGGACTCCTCGCCATCGCCCGCAAAGCGCGGCAGATAGATCTTTACCGTCGTGCCGGTGTCGGGTTCGGAATAAATCTGGATGTGACCGCGCGATTGTTTGACGAAGCCATAGACCTGGCTGAGTCCGAGGCCAGTGCCGATGCCCGTCGGCTTGGTCGTGAAAAACGGATCGAAGACGCGCGCGATGATTTCGGGCGGCATTCCGCTTCCGGTATCGGTGATCGCTACCATCACGAACTGTCCGGGCGTCAGTTCTCCATGCTGGCGGCAATAGGCGGCGTCGAGATAGGCGTTCCCGGTTTCGATCGTCAGTTTGCCGCCATCCTCCATCGCATCGCGCGCATTGATCGCTATGTTCAGGATCGCGTTTTCGAGCTGGGGCGCATCGGCCTTCGTGCGCCAGAGACCGGCGGCCGAGACGGTTTCTATCTCGATGTGTTCGCCAAGCGTCGAGCGCAGCAGGTCCGACATATTGACGATCATTTTGTTGGCGTCGAGCGGTTCCGGTGCGAGCGGCTGCTGGCGTGCGAAGGCAAGCAGCCGATGGGTCAGGGCGGCCGCACGATCTGAGGCTTTCGAGGCCGCCTCGACGAAATAGCCGATATCGTAATTGCCCTTCTTCAGGCGGCGGGCGATGAGATCGAGGCTGCCTGAAATGACACCCAGCATGTTGTTGAAGTCATGCGCGATGCCACCTGTGAGCTGGCCGATCGCCTCCATCTTTTGCGCTTGCCGCAACTGCGCTTCCGCGGTCTCGCGCAGATTGATCTGCTGCATGAGTTCGCGGTTGGAATTCAGCAATTGGTCGCGCGCCGTTGCGAGTTCACGGAACGAGCGGTTGGTGACGAAGCCCACCAGCAGGCCGACGATGCAGATGAGCAGAAAGGAGGCTCCCGCGCCTGTTCGTAGCAGTGTATCCGACGCGGCGGCATTGTTCTGAAGCAGCGAGAGGCGGCGGTCTTCTTCCGCCATCATCTGGCTGACGAGGTTGCGGAAACCCTGATCCGCCTTCATCTCCGCATCGATTTCACTGCCGAACGAGGCCGGCGGCTGCGTAAATTTTTCCATGCCGACGAGATCGTGCAATTGCGTGAGCTTCTGGGCGACGAGCAGCCGCATCTGCGCGATTAATCTCTGCTGCCGCGGATTACGCGAAGTGAGCGTTGCGGCTTTTTCGATGGCTGATGGAAGCTGCGAAGTCGGCGTTTCGTAATTCTTGAGGTAGACGCTGTTCCTGGTCAGCAGATAGCCGCGCGCGTTCGATTCAGCGCTTTGAACGAGAATGAGAATGTGATTGAGCTGCGAGCGGACAGCCAGCGAGTGATGCACCCACTGGTTTTCGGATTCCGAACGCGCCGCGAGCCAAAAGGTCGCGATGACCAGCAGCGCCGCCAGAACCGTGGTGGCGATGAGGCTCCAGTATAAGGATGCGAGTGGCTTTGACTTGGAAGTGGACACGGGCCAGCAGCAAAAGTGTGTACTTCGGCCATTCTTTCATGCCTGCCGGGTTTTGGCCACCGCCGGGGCGAAGCCAAGTCACGATGCCGCGCCTGGATCCGACGTTGCATATGTTTAATGTTTTCGAGGCCTTGCTGGATTTGACCAAAAGGTGCGGAGGCCATTCCACTTCTGGCGGAACCAGAATCAGGGCTTTATATTTTTTTGTTTTTGACACGCTTTTTCACGCGAACCGGAAGCCGCTTCGCTCGAAAGCGCACAGGTTCAGGACGCGGATTTGCCACCGAAAGGCGCATCTTCCGCCATACTCGCGAAGCATCCAGTTGGCAGGGATAAATCATTTTATCGAAATCGATGGAAATCCATGGCGGTTCGGTCGAAAATAAGAAACGAAAATAAACTTTGAACAGGTCGCATGCCTTGAACGGTGCAGCGCGAGCGCAGATCATTGCCTGATGAAGCGAGTCCCTGATGCCTGAAGCCAATATGACTACTCTCGAAGCCGCAATTCTGCGCCAGGCCGAAACCGCTCTCGATCGCGTTGCGGCAGCACGCAGCGCGATCGGCAGCGTTATTTTCGGCCAGGCCCAGGTCGTTGAAGAAACGCTCGTGACGCTGTTGTCCGGTGGCCATGGCCTGCTCGTCGGCGTTCCGGGCCTGGCGAAGACCAAGCTGGTCGAGACTCTGGGCCTCGTTCTCGGCCTTAACGCGCGGCGGGTTCAGTTCACGCCCGATCTCATGCCCGCCGATATTCTCGGCTCGGAAGTTTTGGAGGAGACAGCGGATCATCGCCGTTCGTTCCGCTTTGTCCATGGCCCGATTTTCGCGCAATTGCTGATGGCCGATGAAATCAACCGCGCCAGCCCGCGGACGCAATCGGCGCTGTTGCAGGCGATGCAGGAGCAGCATGTTTCCGTCGCGGGTGAGCGTTACGATCTGCCGCAGCCCTTCCATGTACTCGCGACGCAAAACCCTCTGGAGCAGGAAGGCACCTATCCGCTGCCCGAGGCGCAACTCGATCGTTTCCTGATGCAGATTGATGTGCTCTATCCCGACCGCAAGGCGGAGAAGCAGATCCTCATCGAAACGACCGGTGACAGGGAGGTTGCGCTCAAGGTCGCGATGACGGCTGATGAGCTTATGGCGACGCAACGGCTGGTGCGGCGTCTTCCGATCGGCGATTCGATCGTCGAATCGATTCTCGATCTCGTCCGCGGTGCGCGGCCGGGCGACGGCGATCCGGCGATTACGCAACACGTCGCCTGGGGGCCGGGACCGCGCGCCGCGCAGGCCCTCATGCTCGCAACCCGCGCCCGCGCTTTGGTGGATGGGCGGCTTTCGCCGTCGCGCGACGATGTGGCCGCGCTTGCCGTCCCGGTGCTGAAACACCGCATGGCCCTGACTTTTGCCGCGCGCGCAGAAGGCGAGACGATACCCGGACTGATCGCGAAGCTGATCGAGCGGTTGGGTTGAGCTAATGCCGGTGCGACTGGATTTCTTGTCATCACGGTTTGGCGTATGAGCGATGTACGGCTTCTCGATGCGGATGAACGGCGTGTCGGACATTCTCCGCAGGATGCGGCGCATGATATTGCGCGGCGGCTGCCGGGCCTGATCGTTGCCGCGAAAGAGGTGGCCTCCAGCGTGATGCATGGAGTCCACGGCCGCAGGCGCGCTGGCATCGGCGAAACCTTCTGGCAGTTCCGTCCTTTCGTGGCAGGCGAGCCTGCAACCAATGTTGATTGGCGTCGCTCGGCGCGTGACGACCGGCTTTATGTGCGCGAACGCGAATGGGAAGCTGCGCATACGGTATGGGTCTGGATCGATCGCTCCGCTTCGATGGGTTTCGTCTCCAGGCTCGCATTGCAGTCCAAGCTCGACCGGGCTCTGGTGATCGGCCTTGCCGCAGCGGATGTTCTCATGCGTGGCGGCGAAAGAGTGGGGCTGCTCGGATCGACGCGGCCTCTGGCTGCACGCAACATCATCGAGCGCTTTGCCGAAACGATGATAGCGGAGGAGCGGACTTCGACGTTTGAAGCGGGCGAACTGCCGCCCAACGCGCCTTTGCAGGCGCGGGCGCAGCTTCTCTGGATTTCCGATTTTCTCAGCGATCCGGCGGATATTGACGACAAGATCCGGCGTCTGTCGGCCATGGGCGCGCGCGGTCATCTTGCCATGATCGCCGATCCGATCGAGGAAACCTTTCCCTTCACAGGCCACACGGAATTCATCGATATCGACTCGCCGGCGCGGCTCAGGGTCGGGCGGGCGGAAATGTTTCGCGATGAGTATATTTTGAGGCTCGAAGCGCATCGCGATGCCGTCCGGGCTGCTGCGGTGCGCCGTGGCTGGACATTGCTTCTGCACCGTACCGACCGTCCCGCGTCGGAGGCCTTGCTTGCCTTGCGCATGCGGCTGGATGCGGGATCGGACCCGCAGCTTCAGAAAGTGCTCGGCTGATGTTCGGCTTGCCGCTCGCCTTTACGGTCCCCGCAGTTCTTGTGGCTCTGGCGGGGCTGCCGGTGCTTTATTACCTTTTGCGGGTGACGCCGCCGCGCCCAAGGCATGTGCCGTTTCCGCCCTTGCGGCTCATGCTCGACCTCGAACCGCGCGAGCAGACGCCGGCCTTCACGCCCTGGTGGCTTTTGCTCTTGCGGTTATTGATCGCCGCGGCGCTGATTTTTGCTGTCGCCGGCCCGATCCTCAATCCGTTGCCGGCCGGCGGAAAAGACAAGGGACCCTTGCTGCTTCTACTGGATGATGGCTGGCCGGCGGCACCGGACTGGGATCGGCGCATCAACGCCGCGGCGCAGTGGATTTCGGCTGCGCGTCATGGCGGCGAGACGGTGGCTGTCGTCGCCGCCTCACAGGGCGCGCGAGAGATCCTCGTTTCGGATGCCGGGCATGCACTCGAACATTTGCGAGCGATCAAACCGCAGCCTTATGCGCCCGACCGCATGGCGCTCGTTCCGGCCATCGAGAAATTTATGAAGGCGTGGCCGCAGGCCGATGTCGTCTGGGTCGCGGACGGGACGGAGCGCGGACATGCGCGGCAGTTTGCCGATCGCCTCGCGCATCTGGCTCCGCATGTCACTTTGGTCACAAGCGATCAGGCCACCTATGCGCTGGCAGGGCCGAAAAACGAGGGCGGCGCGTTCGCGGTGCGCGTCCTGCGCAGCGGGACCAAGGGGCCGGCGCAGGGCATCGTCCGCGCGCTGGACCGCAAGGGACTGACATTGGGCGAAGCGCGCTTCGACTTCACCGGGCCGCAGGCCGTCAGCACGACCGAGACGAAGAGCCAGTTCGATCTGCCGGTTGAATTGCGCAACGAGATCGCGCGTCTCGAAATTGTCGGGCGGCATTCAGCCGGCGCCGTGTCCCTCATAGATGCGCGGTGGAAGCGCCGCCGTGTCGGCATCATCAGCGGCGAAACGGCGGATCGCTCGCTGCCTCTGCTCGCGCCTACTTATTATCTGACCAAGGCGCTTTCGCCCTTTGCCGATGTGCGTCAGCCGCGGCCGGGTACGGTGGATCCTATCGCCAGCCTTCTTGCCGATCATGTCGCGGTGTTAATTCTCGCCGATGTCGGCGCAGTGACAGGTCCCGATCATGCCAAGCTGAAGCAGTTTGTGCAGAATGGCGGGCTTCTTCTGCGCTTTGCCGGAACGCGGCTGGCGGCATCCTCGGGCGATCTCGTGCCGGTGCGGCTCCGCCGCGGCGGCCGCGTGCTGGGCGGCGCGCTTTCCTGGGAACGGCCGAAGAAGCTTGCGCCCTTCGATCAGAAAAGTCCGTTCTTCGGCCTCAAGGTTCCGAATGAGGTCACGGTGCGGCGGCAGGTGCTGGCCGAGCCTGACATCGGGCTCGCAGCAAAGACCTGGGCGCGGCTTGCGGATGGGACGCCTCTCGTGACCGCGAACCGGATGGGCGAGGGCATGATCGTTCTGTTCCACGTCACGGCCGATACGACATGGTCGAACCTGCCGTTGTCGGGCCTGTTCGTTGACATGCTGCGCAGGATCGTCGCGCTCTCCAATGCCACGGGAAAGACCGCCGTCCAGAACGCCGCGGCGGGGCAGGGAAGCAGCCAGAAGGTGGAAACGGTGCCGCCGACGCGTATCCTCGACGGCTTCGGCCAGCTTGGCCCGCCGCCAGCAACGGCAAAGCCGGCTCCGGTTAATTTCTCGGGCGTTGGCACGAGCGAGCATCCGCCCGGGTTTTACGGGCCGCCGGAGCAGCTTCTTGCGATTAATGCCATGCAGGCCAACGATAAATTGAACGCCGCCGATTATTCGGGCCTCGGCTTCACCGTCCAGCCCTTGCGGCAGGTGGCGCCGACCGATCTCCGGCCGCCGCTCCTGGCAGCCGCGTTTCTGCTCTTCTGCCTCGACGCGCTGCTCTCCATGTGGCTCGGCGGCGGATTGCGCCGGCGGTTCGGCCACGCGACCACGGCGGCATTCTTGCTGACCTTCGCCGCCCTTGGCGCTCTGGCGTTCGCCCCGATGCCGGCGAGGGCCGATCCGCGCCCGGCGGACCAGCCGCTGTCGCAACGCGATCTGAACTCGGCCCTGAATACGAGACTCGCCTATGTGGTGACAGGCGATGCCGAGGTCGATCAGGAAAGCAAGGATGGACTGACGACCCTCTCGCGCGTCCTGGCGCAGCGCACATCGCTGACGCCTGGCACGCCTGTCGGCGTCAACCCGGGGCGTGACGAACTGGCCTTTTACCCCATGCTCTACTGGCCGATCGTCGCGGGCCTTCCGCAGCCGAGCCCGGAGACAGTGGCGAAAGTCTCGACCTATATGAAAAACGGCGGGACGATCATCTTCGACACGCGCGATGCGCTGACGGCGCGCCAGAACGGCCCGCCGACGCCTGAGGCGCAATGGTTGCGGCAACTGCTCAATGGCGTCGATGTCCCGCAGCTCGAGCCGGTTCCGGCCGATCATGTGGTGACCAAGACATTCTATCTTCTGGATCGTTTCGTCGGCCGTTACGCGGATGGCCAGACCTGGATCGAAGCCCTGCCGCCCGCCAATCCCGCTGATGGCGTGCGGCCGGCGCGCTCAGGCGACGGCGTCTCGCCGATCATCATCACCTCGAACGACCTTGCCGCCGGCTGGGCCTCAGACCGCAGCGGCGAGCCGCTCTTCACACTTGTTCCGGGAGGGGACCGCCAGCATGAAATGGCGCTGCGCGGGGGGGTGAATCTCGTGATGTATACGCTGACCGGCAATTACAAGGCCGATCAGGTCCATGTCCGCGATCTGCTTCAGAGGCTGGGGCATTAGCGAGAGAACCCGCACACCATGACGCGTGAACCGCAGGATCTCTCAAAAATCACCTCGCTTACGCTCGCCCATTACGAGCGTAATGCCGAGCAATTCTGGGAAAGCACGCGCGATCACGATGTTGCGCAAAACATAGCTGCGTTGCTCGACCATATTCCTGGTGTGCCGCCGTTCGCCATTCTCGATTTCGGCTGCGGGCCGGGGCGCGACTTGAAGCAATTCGCCGATCGCGGTCATAAGGCGATCGGTCTCGATGGCACTTTGAGTTTCGTCGAAATGGCGCGCGCCAATAGCGGCTGTGAGGTCTGGCATCAGGATTTTCTGAAGCTCGATTTGCCGGAAGGCGCTTTCGACGGCGTTTTTGCCAATGCCTCGCTGTTCCATATCCCGAGTCAGGAATTGCCGCGTGTCCTGGGGCAATTACGGGCGACTTTGAAGCCGGGTGGCGTTCTCTTTGCCTCGAATCCGCGCGGCGACAATCGGGAAGGCTGGGTCGCCAGCCGCTATGGCGTCTATCATGGTCTCGAAGCGTGGCGCGTCTATATGATGACGGCGGGCTTTACCGAACTGACGCATTACTACCGGCCGGAGGGTGTACCGCGCGAACAACAGCCATGGCTCGCAAGTGTCTGGCGCAAACCATTGCTTTGAAGCAGGCCAAATCCGGTTCCAGAAGGAGCCGGACGTGAGCGATATCGAAACGCCGGGTCGGGCGAGAAGAAGAAGGGCGGCGCCGGAGCGCCGCGATTTCCGCATTACGGTTGGATTGCGCGAGCCAACTAGCGGCGGCGGCGTCTGTCGATGCGGACAGGAACCCGGGCCGGCTGCACACGCGCGAGGCCTGCAACGCAGAGCCCACCGATAATCACCGAGAGGATCGCGAATAACGTCACCATGCGTCCGCCTCCTTTACAATCAAGCTTCCGGCGACGCGCAAAGTGTCAAATGAGATTGCGCGGGGCTTTCAGCAAAGCTTCGGTCGTTTTTATAACGAACGACCTCGGAAATGGTTGCGCCGTCATCGGAAGGCGACCGCACGCCCTTCTCCGGCCTTGCGATATTTACGATATCGGGGGTGTGCCGGTGATTTTCAATGCCTCATTCGTTAACGGCCGCCTGCACCTGAGGCCGCCCCGGTACGGCTTTCCCGATCGGCGGAAAATCATCGCTCGTGATCGCTTCCTTCGTCAGCAGCAGTTCGACGCCCTTGTCGAGATCTGCGCGTCTGCGGGTCAATATTGCCTTGGCTTCCTCGAAGGCGACAACGGTTATGTCATGCACGGCGAGATCGATTTCCCGTAAGGTCGCCTCGGAGGCGGCAGGCTTGTCGACGGAGTGGCTGCCGAGAAACATCGGTGGCGGCGCCCTGTAGACGCGCGGCCCGATCACTTCGGCCATGCCATAGCGGGTGACCATTTCGCTTGCGATTTCCGTCGCGCGTTCGAGATCGTCGGCAGCGCCGGTCGAGACATCGCCCCCAAACGCCAGAGCCTCCGCGGCGCGGCCCCCCATAAGGACGGCGATGCGGTGGCGCAATTCCGTCGTTGAAAGAACGAAGCGGTCCTCCGTCGGTCGCTGGATCGTATAGCCGAGCGCACCCACGCCGCGCGGAATGATCGAGACCTTCTGCACGGCATCGACGTCCGGCAAGCTTGCCGCGACGAGGGCGTGGCCCATCTCGTGATAGGCGACGCGCTGCCGCTCGGCGCGACTCAACACCCGGCTTTTTTTCTCTATTCCGGCAACGATGCGCTCGATCGCGGCGACAAGATCATCATAGGTGACCGCATCAGCGTGCCGCCGCGTCGCAATGACGGCAGCTTCGTTTGCGAGATTGGCGAGATCCGCGCCGGTGAATCCCATCGTGAGAGCAGCAATATGTTCGAGATTGACATCGGGAGCGAGATTGATTTTGCGGACGTGGATTTTCAGGATTTCCAGACGACCGTTCCTGTCGGGGCGATCGACGACAACCTGGCGGTCGAAGCGCCCGGCGCGCAGCAGCGCCGGATCGAGGATTTCAGGCCGGTTGGTCGCAGCGAGCAAAATGACGCCGGTGCCGGAATCGAAGCCATCGAGTTCCGACAGCAATTGATTGAGCGTCTGTTCTTTCTCGTCGTAGCCGCCGAACCCGCCGGAGGAGCGGGAGCGCCCGAGCGCATCGAGTTCGTCGATGAAGATGATGCAGGGCGCTGCCTTGCGGGCCTGCTCGAAGAGATCGCGAACCCTGGCGGCGCCGACGCCGACGAACATCTCGACGAATTCCGAGCCTGATATGGAAAAGAAAGAGACCCCGGCTTCGCCGGCGACAGCGCGCGCCAGCAATGTCTTGCCGGTGCCGGGTGGTCCGACGAGCAGGATGCCCTTCGGCGCGCGTGCGCCAAGCCGGCCGAAGGATTTCGGGTCCTTGAGAAATGCGACGACCTCTTGAAGCTCAAATTTGGCTTCATCGACACCAGCGACATCCTTGAATGTCGTCTTCGTATCGGTTTCGACAAAGATTTTCGCGCGGGACTTGCCGATGGAAAGCAGGCCGCCAAATCCCTGCCGGTTGGCCGCTCCCCGGAACATGAACATCCAGATGAGATAGAAGAAGACAAACGGCAACACCCAGGAAAGAATGATTTCAAGAAGGCCGCTCGATCGCGCGCCTGAGACTTTGACTCCTTCCGCGATCAGCTTGTTGGCAAGCGCCGGATCGACGCGGACGGTCGTGAAATGCTTCGTGCCTTTCGGCAATGGCGATTTGAGAGTTCCCTGGATCGAGCTTGTGCCGATTACAACTTCAGTGATCTGTTTTTCGCCTAGAAGCTTGTTGAACTCGCTATAGGGGATTGTGGTGGCGTGCTGAAACGAGCCCCAGAATTGCACCAGCAGAAGAGCTATGACGCCAGCGATGAAATACCACAACAACATGACTGGCCGGCCTGGCGGCTTGCGCTTGCTGGCGTCCATCGGTCACCTGTTTCTATTCGCAGAGCATCTTCGCGTTTTACACGGCCCTCCAAGGTAATGCTTGGCTGCCCGCTTCGTTGCACAAGAGAGCGCATCAGCCGATCCTCAGCTTTGCCGCGTATTACAAAAGAACGCGGAACAGCGGAACGATGGAAGGGTTCTTGCCATTGTTTCTCCACGTCGGCGCGCTGCAATGGCAATCGGGCTCGACAGAGGTCCCCGTAGTGTTGAAGGTGACATCGAAGGAGAAGCCAGAGATGGACGAGCAGGCAATCCGCTCTCGAAGCGATGATCCGCGAGAGGAAACGCTGAGGATGGCCGCGCCTTTGCGGACGGCATGGCATAAAATGTATTTCGACCTGCCGCTGACGATGTGGTCCGAGGCGATGCGGTTCGCGGGCCAGAGGCTGCAAGCTCAGGGCGAGTTTTTCAGCGGCCTTCGAATGTGCCGTTCGGTTCCGGACATGATCGAAAAGCAATCGACATTCATGCGTGCGGCGGTCAACGATTACGGCGCCCAGACAAACCGGATCGCGAGCGATGTCCGCTCGACCGTAAACAGAACGGACTGAGATCCGGCCAGGCAATTCCTGATCTTAACGAGTGGCTTCGGTTCTGACGCAATCAGAACCGCAGCACTGTTTTCTTCATACGAAGCGGAAACCATTTCGTCCGAAGGCGCTGTAGCTGGATCCACCGCGCTTCCCAAGCGTTATAGAGAAGCAAATGAATCCAGCCACGATTTGAGCAACGCGCTCTCTGGTATCTGTCAAGGACATGCAATGGCAAAAGCAAAAGAGCAGGCAGATGGCGACATGCCGATGCCGGAGATCAACACGGATAAAGTGTGCTTTGTGATTGCCAAGGCCAGCGAACTCGAAGCTGAAGATGAGGGGATTGGCGCGGACGACTCGAATCCGACTGACGACCAGAGCACATATATCCTTACGGACGAGGCATATGGCCCAATCAGCCGGGAATTGGCGGCGTTCATTGATGCGCTCGATGAAGACGAACAGGCCGAGCTTGTTTCTCTCGTCTGGATTGGCCGTGGCGACTACGGTGCGCGGGAATTGCGGATCGCCGTCGCCGAGGCAAAGGCGCGGAAGGAAATGAAGACGTCGAGCTATCTTAGCGGCATTCCGCTCCTGTCCGATTATCTCAAGGCAGGTCTCGCGGAGTTTGGACTGGATTGCGAAGACTTCAATTCGCGCAGCTTCGAATGATACCGAGGACACACCCCGGCGTTCCCCATAAAGGGCTGTTTTGATGCACACGAGAGTCAGAAACCGTGACTGGATGGTCGTCTGCGATGACCGAAAGGCCATCATTCTGGAGAATGAGGGAGATGCCGAATATCCAATCCTCGCCGTGCGCGAAGTGATGGAACATGCGAGCCTGGCTAATCGCGATCTCGATTCGGATAAGCCGGGGCGCGTGTGGGAGAGCGCGACTACGGCGCGCAGCGCGATCGAGCCGGCGGATCATCACGACCTCGATGAACAGAGTTTTCTCAGCGACGTTGCTGAGCGGCTGGACGCGCTTTTGGCGGCGAGCAGGCTTCAGCACCTGATCATGGTCGCGCCGCCACGCGCGCTCGGTGTCCTCCGCAAGCTCTATTCGCCGGCCCTGCGCAGTGCGATTCGCGCCGAAGTCGATCAGGATCTGGTCAAGGCGCCGGTCGGGGAACTGGAAGGTAAATTCGCGGTCCGTTGAAGCTGCCCGGTCGGAATTTTGCGGAGTTGCCAGCCGGCTGTGAGGCCCTGGCTACACAGAAATGTGTCAAGTAATTAATTTGAAGTGACATTCTTATAATATTAGAATGGCTCCAGTGCGAGCGAGGCTCCGCTTCCGCTCTGTGCTTTCAAGGCCGGTTTGGTGAGGTGGAGGTCCTCCGTAACGCGCGGTGGGCAAATGGTATGCCATCTTGCGCCGGCGTTTGCACTGCGATAGGGATCGCGCAGCCGGAAACCCGCTATTCCGATCGCTTTCCGACCTTTTGGAACCCGCCAGGGGTTCAGCCAGGTTCGATCATGCCTAATCTGCTCAGCGAATATCTGCCACTCGTGGTGTTTGTTGCGGTGGCCGCCGTCATCTCAGGGGCGCTGCTCATTGCTCCGTTCGTTGTCGCGTTCAAAGCGCCCGATACAGAGAAACTGTCGGCTTATGAATGCGGCTTCAACGCCTTCGATGATGCGCGCATGAAATTCGACGTGCGCTTCTATCTTGTCTCGCTGCTCTTCATCGTTTTCGATCTCGAGGTGGCGTTCCTTTTCCCCTGGGCTGTCGCCTTCAAGCATGCCGGCGCTGCGGCCTTCTGGGCGATGCTCGTATTCCTCGGCATTCTGACGGTCGGCTTCGTCTATGAATGGAAGAAGGGAGCTTTGGAATGGGATTGACGCCTGCTCTCGAAACCGGCGCTTCTTCCGGTCTCGTCCATCCTGCAACCGGGCGTCCGGTGGCGTCCAGTGACCCTGCGTTTCTCTCGATCAACGACAGGCTCGCGGACAAGGGCTTTCTTGTCACGACGTCGTCCGAGCTTATCAACTGGGCGCGGACCGGCTCGTTGATGTGGATGACCTTCGGGCTTGCCTGCTGCGCGGTCGAAATGATGCAAGCCTCCATGCCGCGCTACGATATCGAGCGCTTCGGGTTTGCGCCCAGGGCCTCGCCGCGCCAGTCCGACGTGATGATCGTCGCCGGCACGCTGACCAACAAAATGGCGCCCGCTCTGCGCAAGGTCTACGACCAGATGCCCGAGCCGCGCTATGTGATCTCGATGGGCTCATGCGCCAACGGCGGCGGCTATTATCACTATTCCTATTCGGTTGTTCGTGGCTGCGACCGGGTCGTGCCGGTCGATATCTATGTGCCGGGCTGCCCACCCTCCGCCGAGGCGCTCGTCTACGGCATTCTGCTTCTTCAAAAGAAGATCCGCCGCACCGGGACGCTAGAGCGGTAATTCAGGCCGGCGACGCAAAGAGACCACCATGACGGATGCTGCACTCGAACAGTTGGGAGAGACGATTGCCGCGAGCCTGCCAGGCGCGGTGCTCGATGTCTCGACGGCGTTCGGCGAACTGACATTGACGATCGCGTCCGAGCGTCTGCTCGAGGCGGTGCGCTATCTGCGTGACGATCCGGCCTGCCTTTTCGTCTGTTTCATCGATCTCACGGCGGTCGATTATCCGAATCGCGCGCCGCGTTTCGATGTCGTCACGCATTTTCTGTCGCCGAAGCATAATCGCCGGATTCGCATCAAGGTTGGCATTGACGAAGATCAGCCGATCGATTCGCTCACGAGCCTTTATCCGGCGGCTAACTGGTTCGAGCGCGAGGCTTATGATCTCTTCGGCATCATCTTCTCCGATCATCCCGACCTGCGCCGCATACTGACGGATTACGGCTTCACCGGCCATCCGCTGCGCAAGGATTTTCCAATGTCGGGTTATGTGGAGGTCCGCTACAACGATGAGCAAAAGCGCGTCGTTTACGAGCCGGTGCATCTGAGCCAGTCGTTCCGCACGTTCGATTTTCTCTCGCCCTGGGAGGGTGCGATCGACTATGTACTGCCGGGCGATGAAAAGGCATCGCGCGACGACCAGTCAGGGGACCGATAAGCGCCATGGCAGAAGACGCGGTTCGCAACTTCAGCGTTAACTTCGGTCCGCAGCATCCCGCGGCGCATGGCGTTCTGCGTCTCGTGCTGGAACTCGACGGTGAGATCGTCGAGCGTGTCGATCCGCATATCGGTCTTCTCCATCGCGGCACCGAGAAGCTGATGGAGGCGCGCACCTATTTGCAGAACGTGCCCTATTTCGATCGGCTCGATTATGTCGCGCCGATGAATCAGGAGCATGCGTTCTGCCTCGCCATCGAGAAGCTGCTGGGGCTTGAAGTGCCGCGGCGCGGCCAACTCCTGCGCGTGCTCTTCTGCGAGATAGGCCGCATCCTCTCGCATCTTCTGAATGTGACGACGCAGGCTTTGGACGTCGGCGCCTTGACGCCGCCGCTGTGGGGTTTCGAAGAGCGCGAAAAGCTCATGGTTTTCTATGAGCGGGCCTCTGGCGCACGCATGCACGCGAATTACTTCCGCCCCGGCGGCGTGCATTGGGATTGCTCGCCGAAGCTTATCGAAGACATAGGCGCGTGGTGCGAACCCTTTTTGAAGGTCTGCGACGACCTTGATGAACTGTTCATTGAGAATCGCATCTTCAAGCAGCGCAACGCCGGCATTGGCACCGTGACGCTGGATGAGTGCTGGGCCTGGGGCTTCTCCGGCGTGATGGTGCGTGGCTCGGGCGCCCCCTGGGATCTTCGCAGAGCGCAGCCTTACGAATGCTATGAGGAAATGGAATTCGACATTCCTGTCGGCAAGCATGGCGACAATTACGATCGCCAGGTGATTCGTATGGAGGAGATGCGGCAGTCCACCAGGATCATGCAGCAATGCGTCGAGAAACTTTTCCGCGCCGATGGCGGCGGCCCGGTCATTGCGCAGGATCATAAGGTGGTCGCGCCGAAGCGGCCGGAAATGAAGCGCTCGATGGAAGCGCTGATCCATCATTTCAAGCTTTATACCGAAGGCTTCCATGTGCCGGCGGGCGAAGTCTATGCCGCGGTCGAAGCACCAAAGGGCGAGTTCGGCGTCTATCTCGTCTCCGACGGCACCAACAAACCCTATCGCTGCAAGATCAGAGCGCCGGGCTTCGCGCATCTTGCTGCAATGGATTTCCTTTGCCGCAAGTCGATGCTCGCCGATGTCAGCGCGATTCTGGGATCGATCGACATCGTCTTCGGGGAGGTTGATCGATGATTTCTTGCTCCTCGTTTCAGCTCGCATGGATGCCCGGCTCAAGGCCGGGCATGATAGCGTGCGCGATGACGGAGGTTAAATAATGACCGTCCGCCGTCTCGCTGAAGTCCAGCCCGAGAGCTTCGCATTCACGCCGGAAAATCAGGCGTGGTGTGAAAGGGAAATGAAGAAATATCCGCCGGGCCGCCAGGCTTCCGCGGTCGTGCCGCTGCTCTGGAAGGCGCAGAAGCAGAACAATTACTGGCTGCCGAAGCCGGCGATCGAGAAAGTCGCCGAAATGCTCGGCATGCCTTTCATTCGTGTGCTTGAGGTTGCGACCTTCTACACGATGTTCAATCTCTCGCCGGTCGGGAAATTCTATATTCAGTTCTGCGGCACCACACCCTGCGTGCTGGCGGGCGCCGATGCGATCAAGACCGTGCTCCTGAGGCGCGTTGGCGAGCAGAACCATGTCACCGCCGATGGCCTGTTTTCGTGGCTTGAAGTCGAATGTCTCGGCGCCTGCTGCAACGCGCCTATGGTGCAGATCAACGATGACTACTACGAGGATCTGACGGCCGAGAACTTCGAGAAGCTGCTCGACGATCTCGCCGCGGGCCACCCGGTGAAAACCGGCTCGCAGATTGGCCGCGTGACGTCCGAACCTGTCGGCGGATTGACATCCTTGACCACGCTTTACGGCGTCGATGGCCGCAGCGGACCGCAATCGATCGGCGCATCGGGCGTGCCCCAGTCGAAGGACAAAGACTGAGATGCTGGACGACAAGGATCGCATCTTCACCAATCTCTACGGCTTCGGCGATCGCGGCCTGAAAGGCGCGCGCGCGCGCGGCGCGTGGGACAATACGAAGGGCCTGATCGAGAAGGGCAAGGACTGGATCATCAATGAGATGAAGGCTTCGGGACTGCGCGGGCGCGGCGGCGCCGGCTTCCCGACCGGGCTCAAATGGTCCTTTATGCCAAAGCCCGATCCGGCGCGGCCTTCCTACCTCGTCGTCAATGCCGATGAATCCGAGCCGGGCACCTGCAAAGATCGCGAGATCATGCGCAATGATCCGCATCTCCTGATTGAAGGCTGCCTGATCGCCTCTTTCGCGATGGGCGCGCACACCTGCTACGTCTATATCCGCGGTGAATATATCTCCGAGCGCGATCACCTCCAGCGCGCGGTCGACGAGGCTTATGAGGCCAGGCTCGTCGGCAAGGACAATGTTCACGGCTGGCCGTTCGACATTATCGTCCATCACGGAGCCGGGGCTTATATCTGCGGCGAGGAGACAGCGCTTCTCGAATCGCTTGAGGGCAAGAAGGGCATGCCGCGGCTGAAGCCGCCGTTCCCGGCCAATATGGGCCTTTATGGCAGCCCGACCACGGTCAACAATGTCGAATCGATCGCCGTTGCGCCGACCATTCTGCGCCGCAGCGCCGCCTGGTTCGCGAGCTTCGGCGCGAAGAACAACAGCGGCACCAAGCTCTTCTGCGTCTCTGGCCATGTCAACAAGCCGTGCAATGTCGAAGAGGCAATGTCGATTCCGTTCCGCGAACTCATCGATATCCATTGCGGTGGCATTCGCGGCGGCTGGGACAATCTTCTGGCCGTGATCCCCGGCGGCTCTTCGGTGCCCTGTGTGCCGGCGCACGAGATTATCGATGCGCCGATGGATTTCGATACGCTGCGCGATCTCAAATCGGGGCTTGGCACGGCGGCGGTCATCGTGATGGACAAGTCTACCGACATCGTTCGCGCGATCACCCGCATCAGCTATTTCTACAAGCACGAAAGCTGCGGCCAATGCACGCCATGCCGCGAAGGCACAGGCTGGATGTGGCGCGTGCTCACCCGCATGTCGGAGGGCCGCGCGCAGAAGCGCGAGATCGACATGCTTTTCGATGTCACGAAGGAAATCGAGGGTCACACCATCTGTGCGCTCGGCGATGCAGCGGCTTGGCCGGTTCAGGGCCTCATCCGGCATTTCCGCGGCGAGATCGAAAAGCGTATCGACCAATATACGGCCAATCCGCATTCCGATCCGGTGCGGATCACCGGCGTAGCGGCGGAGTAGGGCGCATGAATGCTTTTGTGCGTGGCCGCAGCATCACCTTCGTCCTGAGGAGCTTGCACAGCAAGCGTCTCGAAGGGCGGACACATGGCGCATCCTTCGAGACACGCTCCTGCGGAGCGCTCCTCGGGATGAGGACGGAGAATGCGCGATGACGAAAATCATCGTCGACGGCAATGAAATAGACGTTCCGGCGGAATATACGCTCTTGCAGGCTTGCGAGCAGGCAGGGGCGGAGATTCCGCGCTTCTGCTATCACGAGCGCCTTTCGATTGCTGGCAATTGCCGCATGTGCCTCGTCGAGGTGAAGGGCGGTCCGCCGAAGCCCGTCGCATCCTGTGCGATGGGCGTGCGCGATCTGCGCCCCGGCCCGAACGGCGAGCCGCCTGTGGTCTTCACCAAATCCGACATGGTGAAGAAGGCGCGGCATGGCGTGATGGAATTTCTGCTCATCAATCATCCGCTCGATTGCCCGATCTGCGATCAGGGCGGCGAATGCGATTTGCAGGATCAGGCGATGGCCTTCGGCGTTGACAGTTCGCGCTATGCCGAGAACAAGCGCGCGGTCGAGGATAAATATATCGGGCCGCTGGTCCGCACCTCGATGAACCGCTGCATCCATTGCACGCGCTGCGTGCGGTTTACGGCGGAGGTCGCGGGCACTGGCGACATGGGCGCCATCGGCCGCGGCGAGGATATGGAGATTACCACCTATCTCGAAACCGCCATGGGCTCCGAGTTGCAAGGCAATGTCGCCGATCTCTGTCCAGTAGGCGCGCTTCTGCCGAAGCCCTATTCGTTCAAGGCCCGCTCCTGGGAACTGACCAAGACGCGATCCATCGATGTGATGGATGCACTTGGTTCGGCGATTCGCGTCGATACGCGCGGCCGTGAGGTGATGCGCATCCTGCCGCGCATCAATGATGCGGTGAACGAGGAATGGATTTCGGACAAGACGCGGCAGATCGTCGATGGATTAAAGGCGCGGCGACTGGATCGTCCCTATCTGCGCGAGGCCGGCAAGCTCAGGCCCGCATCCTGGCCGGAAGCCTTTGCCGCTATTAAGACGAAGGTGCAATCCACTCGGCCTGAGCGCATCGGCGCGATCGCTGGCGATCTCTGCGCGGTCGAGGAAATGTACGCGCTGAAGCTTCTGATGGAGAAGCTTGGCGTCGTCTCGATCGATTGCCGGCAGGATGGCGCGAAGCTCGATCCGCGATTTGGCCGCGCCAGCTATATTTTCAATCCGACTGTCGCCGGAATCGAGGACGCTGACGCGATCATCATCGTCGGGTCCAATCCGCGCAGGGAATCGCCTGTCTTCAACGCGCGCATCCGCAAACGATGGCTTCGCGGCAGTCTCTATCTCGGTGGCATCGGTGAGAAAGCCGATCTCACCTATGACTATAACTATCTCGGCGCCGGCCCCGAAACTCTGGCGCGGCTTTCGGAGTTCTTGCCGGAGAATTGCGAACGTCCGATTCTGCTGATCGGGCAGGGCGCGCTGACGCGGCCCGACGGCGCGAGCGTTCTTGCTCTTGCCGCCAAAACGGCTTTAAGCCTCGGCTTCATCAAGGACGGTTGGAACGGTTTCGGCGTCTTGCACACGGCGGCGGCGCGTGTCGGAGGTCTCGACCTCGGCCTTGTGCCTCAGTCTGGTGGTCTCGACGCACTCGCGATGGCGCAGCCTGGCGCGCTCGATGTGGTGTTCAATCTCGGCGCGGACGAGATCGACATCGCGCCCGGCGCTTTCGTGATCTATCAGGGCACACATGGCGATCGCGGCGCAGCCCGCGCCGATGTGATTTTACCGGGCGCGACCTATACAGAAAGGTCCGGCACTTTCGTAAACACGGAAGGCCGGGTGCAATGGGCCGAACGGGCCAATTTCCCGCCGGGAGATGCGCGCGAGGATTGGGCGATTCTGCGGGCTTTGTCCGCTGCGCTCGATGCGAAGCTTCCGTTCGATTCGTTGCAAGCCCTGCGGGCACGGCTTTATGAAGCCTATCCGCACTTCCAGAAAATCGATGCGATCGCCGCAGGTGATGGCGCGACGCTGAAAAAACTCGCTGCCACCGATGCTTCGACAACCGCAGCGCCCTTCGTTTCGCCGATCACGGATTTCTTTATGACCAATCCGATTGCCCGTGCCTCGGCCGTAATGGCCGAGTGCTCCGCCCTGGCGCGCGCCAGACAGACATCGCTTCAGGCGGCGGAGTAAACGCGATGGATTGGGTGCTTCCGCTTCTCCTCATGCTCATCAAAAGCGTCGTCCTGATCGTCGCGCTTTTGATCTATATCGCTTACGTCCTTTACGCCGATCGCAAGATCTGGGCGGCGGTGCAACTGCGCCGTGGTCCGAACGTCGTCGGCCCATGGGGATTGTTTCAGAGCTTCGCCGATATGCTGAAGTTCGTCTTCAAGGAACCGGTCATTCCGGATGGAGCGAACAAGGGCGTATTTCTGCTGGCGCCCTTCGTGATGGGGCTTCTGTCGCTCGCGGCCTGGGCAGTGATTCCGATCGATGCCGGCTGGGCGATCGCCAATATCAATGTTGGCATTCTTTATATCTTCGCGATCTCGTCGCTCTCCGTCTATGGCATCATCATGGGTGGCTGGGCTTCGAATTCGAAGTACCCGTTTCTGTCGGCCCTCCGCTCGGCGGCGCAGATGGTTTCCTACGAAGTCTCCATCGGCTTCGTGATGATTACCGTCCTGCTCTGCGTCGGTTCGCTCAATCTTTCGGACATCGTCAAGGCCCAGGATACGCGTCTCGGCCTGTTCGGCTGGTACTGGTTGCCGCTGTTTCCGATGTTCGTGATTTTCTTCATCTCCGCGCTTGCGGAGACGAACCGGCCGCCATTCGATCTCGTCGAAGCCGAGTCCGAACTCGTCGCCGGCTTTATGGTCGAATATTCCTCGACGCCGTACATGCTTTTCATGCTCGCCGAATATGTCGCGATCATCACCATGTGCGCGATGACGACCATCCTGTTTCTTGGAGGCTGGCTCTCGCCGATACCGTTCGCGCCTTTTACATGGGTGCCCGGCGCCATCTGGTTCATCCTGAAAGTGTCGGCGGTGTTCTTCATGTTCGCGATGGCGAAGGCTATCGTGCCCCGCTATCGCTACGATCAGTTAATGCGGCTGGGATGGAAGGTGTTTCTGCCGATCTCGATCTTCATGGTGGTTGCGGTCGCTGGCGTCCTTCAGCTTACCGGCTGGGGTGGAGTCATGGCGCAATGAGACAAGCCGTCCGCCGTAACTGGAGTTTTGCGAAATGAAACTCGATGCGTCCGCAAAGGCGCTGTTTCTACAGGAGTTCGTTGCCGCCTTCGTTCTTACGATGCGCTACTTCTTCAAGCCGAAGGCGACGCTGAACTATCCGCACGAGAAGAATCCGCAATCGCCACGCTATCGCGGTGAGCATGCGCTCCGCCGCTATCCCAATGGCGAGGAGCGCTGCATCGCGTGCAAACTCTGCGAGGCGATTTGCCCGGCGCAGGCAATCACCATAGAGGCGGGGCCGCGGCGCAATGACGGCACCCGGCGCACGACGCGCTACGACATCGACATGGTGAAGTGCATCTATTGCGGCTTCTGTCAGGAAGCTTGTCCGGTCGACGCTATTGTCGAAGGCCCGAATGCGGAGTTTGCGACTGAAACGCGCGAAGAACTGTATTTCGACAAGACTCGCCTGCTGCAAAACGGCGACAGATGGGAGCGCGAGATCGCGAGAAACCTCGCGCTCGATGCGCCGTATCGATGAAATTGGTTGGTTGTGAATTGAACGAGTTAAGGACCGGTCGGTGGTGCGCGTTCCTTCTCCCGCGTGCGGGAGAAGGTGGCTGGCGGAGCCAGCCGGATGAGGGATCTTCTGGTTTTGGTCAGCCCTCATCCGCCTCACTTTCGTTCGGCACCTTCTCCCGCACGCGGGAGAAGGGTCGCTGGGTATCGATATTCACCGATGTCGTAATCTGCGCGCCTTCGACGGCGCTGAAAGCACGCTCATGACGGTTGCCACCTTTTTCTTCTACCTTTTCTCCGCGGTGATGATCGCCTCGGCGTTTTTGGTCATCACGGCGCGCAATCCCGTCCATTCGGTACTTTTTCTGATCCTCGCCTTTGTCAACGCGGCGGGGCTTTTCGTCCTGCTCGGCGCTGAGTTTCTGGCGATGATCCTCATCGTCGTCTACGTCGGCGCGGTCGCGGTTCTCTTCCTCTTCGTCGTGATGATGCTCGATGTCGATTTCGCGGAATTGAAGCAGGGTTTTCTGCAATATCTGCCCATCGGCGCAACGATCGGCGGCATCGTTTTGGTCGAGCTCGCCTTCGTGCTTGGGAGCTGGACCCTCGGCACGGTGGAGACGGCGCATGTTCCAACGCCTACGCCGCATGGCCTCTCCAACACGGCGGCATTGGGCAACGTGCTCTATACGCAATATTTCTACCCGTTCGAGGCTGCCGGGCTGGTGCTGCTGACTGCCATGATCGGTGCCATCGTTCTGACCTTGCAGCACAAGGTTGGCGTCAAACGCCAGTCGATCGCGGCGCAAAACGCCCGCAGCGGCAAGGAAACCGTCGAATTGAAGAAAGTGCCTTCACGGGCCGGACTTTGAGAGCAGGGGACTAGAATGTCGGTTGGGCTCGGCCAATACCTCGTTGTCGCTGCGATTCTCTTCACAGTCGGTTTCGCCGGTATCATCGTGAACCGGAAGAATATCATTGTGATCCTGATGTCTGTGGAGCTCATCCTGCTCGGCGCAAACATCAATCTCGTGGCTTTTTCTGCGTTTCTTCACGATCTCACCGGACAGGTCTACGCCCTGTTTGTTCTGACTGTTGCGGCAGCGGAGGCGGCGATAGGCCTTGCCATTCTTGTCGCCTATTTCCGCAAGCGCGGGACGATCGCGGTCGAAGACGTCAATGTGATGAAGGGCTGAGCGGGGCATGTACACGTCAATTGTCTTTCTCCCGCTGCTTGGCTTTCTGATTGCCGGCTGCTTTGGCCGGCTGATGGGGCCGCGGCCGTCGGAAGTGATCACGACGAGCCTGCTGTTTGTCTCCGCCGTGCTCGCCTGGATCGTGTTCGCGGGCTTTCTGTCCGGCCAGTCGTCGCTGCAAGTTTCGGTGCTTGGCGGCTGGATCAACTCCGGCTCGCTCAAGATAGACTGGAACTTGCGCGTCGATACGTTGACGGCGGTGATGCTCGTCGTCGTCACGACAGTCTCTTCGCTCGTGCATCTCTATTCCATCGGCTATATGAACGAGGACAAGTCGCGCTCGCGCTTCTTCGCCTATCTGTCGCTCTTCACTTTCGCCATGCTGATGCTGGTGACGGCTGACAATCTCGTCCAGATGTTCTTCGGCTGGGAAGGTGTCGGCCTTGCTTCCTATCTGCTGATCGGCTTCTGGTACGAGAAGCCTTCGGCCAATGCCGCGGCGATCAAGGCCTTCGTCGTCAACCGCGTCGGCGATTTCGGCTTCGCGCTCGGCATCTTCACCGTCTTTCTGCTGACCGGTTCGATCAGTTTCGACCAGATTTTCGCGGCCGCCCCCGGGCTTGCGCACAAGACGATCCATATTTTCGGCGCAAATCTCGACGCGATGACCATCACCTGCCTCTTGCTGTTCATGGGGGCGATGGGCAAATCCGCGCAATTCCTGCTGCACACATGGCTACCTGATGCGATGGAAGGCCCGACGCCGGTGTCCGCGCTTATCCACGCGGCAACGATGGTGACGGCTGGCGTCTTCATGGTGGCGCGTTTGTCGCCGCTCTTCGAGCAGGCGCCGGCGGCGATGTCTTTCGTCACGATCATCGGGGCGACCACTGCGTTCTTCGCGGCGACGGTCGGGCTCGTGCAGAACGATATCAAACGAGTCATCGCCTATTCGACGTGCTCTCAGCTCGGCTACATGTTCGTCGGCCTCGGCGTCGGCGGCTTCTCGCTCGGTATTTTCCACCTTTTCACGCATGCCTTCTTCAAGGCGCTCCTGTTCCTCTGCTCCGGCTCGGTGATTATGGCGATGCACCACGAGCAGGACATGCG
>SCSF01000012.1 GCA_004298435.1 Beijerinckiaceae bacterium | reverse complement strand
CGCAAGATGCGCGATGCGACGCAGCGGAGCGTACAAACACTCAAGCTGTATGATTCAGGTCCGCGATAACGAGAAAAGTAAGGCAAACTGCTTTCCTCACGCGCCTGCGCGCGGCTCAGTTATCAATTCTCACGCATTCGCCTGATTCAGCAATAGACGTGCCGCTATTCAGGAACTTCGCGCAAGTGAGGCGGTTAACGCCGGAAATCAGTATAGCGGGGGAGGCGCTCTTGCGTACCGGCATCATCCATCTCATCAATCCAAAGACGGATTCTCTCACCACACGGCCGATCTATTTCAATCGCGCGCTTTATTCGCCATTGGCAGGGCTTCTCGCGGTCGCAGCGTGCATTCCGCGCGATCAATACGAGGTGGTGCTCACCGACGAGAACATTGAGACGATCGACTTCGATCTGAAAGCCGATCTCGTCGGCATATCGGCGATGACGAGCTATGTGAACCGCGGCTATGAAATCGCCGACAGGTTCCGCGCGCAAGGCATTCCCATCATCATGGGCGGCGTACACCCGAGTTTCATGCCGCAGGAAGCGTTGCAACATGCCGATGCCGTGGTTATCGGCGAGGTCGAACTCGTCATCGACAGGATTCTCGACGATCTGAAACATGGCGAAATGCGCGGAACCTACAAATCGAATGTTCTGGTTTCCATGCAGGGCATGCGCATGCCGCGCTACGATCTTCTGAAGAGAAACCGCTACGTCAACCGCACCTTCGTGCAGACCTCGCGCGGCTGCCACCAGGGTTGCACATTCTGCGCCGAGCCTTTGATGAACGGCCTGAGGTTCCGCTATCGGCCGGTCGATGAAGTCGTCGCCGAAATCGAGAATTGCGGCGAGCGCGTCATTTCCATCAACGATGCAGACTTCTTCGGGACGCCTGAGCGGCCCAAGGAAGTTATGCGCGCACTGAAAGGCCGCAACATCCAGTGGCAGGCGGGCGTGACATCAAAGCTCGCGCAGGATGATCAGATGCTTGAGCTTGCAGCCGAGAGCGGTTGCACCATGCTCAGCATCGGCTTTGAATCGATCTCTCGCGCGACGTTGCAGAGCGTGCATAAGCACGTCAACAGGCCCGACGCCTTCGCGGCTCTGGTGGAGAAGGTGCATTCCTACGGCATCATGGTCTTCGGCCTGTTCATTTTTGGCTTCGATGGCGACGAGCCAACCGTCTTCGATGAAACGGTCAAATTCAATATCGGTGCGAATTACGATGCCTGCGCCTATTCGTGTCTCACGCCTTATCCGGGCACGCTCACATGGTATGAAATGAAGAAAGCACACCGCATCGTCTCTTTCGACTGGACGATGTACGATCAGGGCCATGTCGTTTTCCGCCCGGCCAAAATGGAGCCGGACCAGCTTCGTATCGGCCTCGACAGGGCTTACAACAGCTTTTACACGCCGTCCTCGATCGCCAGCCGCTTTCCGTTCCGCGGCAAACGCCACCGCACGCAATGGCTCATCTACAATCTCTTCATGCGAAAGGCGGCCCTGACGGAAAACATCGAATCGATCGCCGCTCCGACGCCAGAGCCGAACATCGCGCCCATGCCGCCGATCCTGCCGACGAAGCATGAATGGCGCGCTGCGGTGCTCGAGGCGGCGGAGGCCCCTGCCGTCGGTGCGGATTCGGCCTGAGCCTTCCTGCCGCTGTTATGTGACCTGCACCGACCGGGGCCTGCCAATATTGCCCGGCTCAGGCTTTTTCGGCCCAAGCCTCTTGCTCCCGAGGCGGGTCACACCCTATTTGAGAGGCGTTCTCACTTTAGTTGGCGTCCAGCGCCGGCCTTGACCCGGCTGTTTGGAGGAAGATCATGTTCATCGAAACCGAAGCCACGCCGAACCCGGCGACATTGAAGTTTTTGCCCGGCCGTTCGGTTCTGCCCGGAGGCACGCTGGATATCCGGGACGAGACGGCAGCGGCGAAATCCCCCCTTGCGCGGGCGCTTTTTGATGTTCCGGGCGTGAGCGCGGTGTTTTTCGGCGATGATTTCATCTCGGTCACCAAAGGCGATGGAGACTGGCGGGAGATCAAGCCGGCAGTGCTCGGCACCATCATGGAGCACTTCGTCTCCGGCGCGCCGATTCTTGTTGATGGCGCGCTTGCCGATCCGCATACCGAAGCCGAGGAATTTTTCGAGCCAGGGGATGCAGCGACGGTCGCCATGATCAAGGAACTGATCGACACGCGCGTCAGGCCATCGGTCGCCAGCGATGGCGGCGACATCAAGTTCCGCGGCTTCCGCGAGGGCACGGTCTATCTCGCGATGAAGGGCTCATGTTCCGGCTGTCCTTCGTCAAGCGCGACTCTGAAACTGGGCATTCAGAATCTTCTGCGCCATTATGTGCCGAGTGTTCACTCCGTCGAGGAAATCTGACAATCAGGCGGGAGCCGCAGCGCGGCCCGCTGGCTTGCAGTCCGGCCGGCGTGGAAGAGAGCGGGGTTTCGCTGCGTTATGAAGATTCTCGCGATTGATACGGCGCTGGGCGCTACCTCCGCCTGCGTGCTGGAGGCTGGTGCCGATGCGGCGGAAGCCTCCGAATCGATCGCGATGGCCCGCGGGCACGCCGAGGCGTTGCTGCCCCTGGTCGATCGTGTCATGGCGCGTGTAGACGGTGGGTTTGATGCCCTGTCGCGCATCGCCGTGACAGTCGGGCCTGGTTCCTTCACCGGCTTGCGCATCGGCATCGCCGCGGCGCGCGCAATCGGCATCGCCTGCAAGGTCCCCGTCGTCGGCGTCTCGACCCTCGCGGCTCTGGCGGCCCCGCTCATCGTCGAACAGAAGCCGGGAGAGATTGCCGCGGCAATCGATGCGCGGCACGGCAATATTTTTCTTGCCGTCTTCGGTCCCGACGGCCGTATCGTCCGGCCGCCGCTGATGACGGGCATTCGCGATGCCGTCCGGTTGCTGGAGCCTGGCCGCCTGCGGCTCGTTGGTTCCGGCGCGCCTATGCTCGCGATCGAGGCTGCCGCGGCAGGCCATATCGTCGAACTCACCGGCCGGGAGACTATTCCCGATATTCTTTATGTGGCGAGGCTCGGTCTCCTCGCCGATCCATTGACCACCCCCGCACGGCCGCTTTATCTCAAGGCGCCGGACGCCAAGCCGCTGGCCGGGTCCGCCGTCCTGACGCCGCCGTGAATGCGGCAACCGCATGGATTGAAAATTATTTTTGCGATCGTCTTTTCTGGAGCCCCGTTTTGTCGGGACAGTCATTCGGTTTTCTCCGCGCTCCCAGTCGAGGCCCTGCCGGAATCCGCCGCATCGGGCCTGAGTTTGCCCAGGCCTGCGCGGGGATCCATGCGCGTTCCTTCGCGCATTCCTGGAGCGCGCCGGAGTTCGAGACGCTTCTCGCTGGCCGGGACGTCGTGGCCGAAGCGGCCACGGCCAGCGGCGGCTGGAAAAAATTCTGGCGGAAATCGCCGGCGCTGGCCGGATTCGTCCTGTCGCGCACGGTTGCCGGCGAGGCCGAGATACTGACGATCGCCGTTGCGCCTTCGTTCCGTCGCCAGGGGATCGGGGGGGCATTGCTCGGCGCCCATATCGCGACGCTGGCGGCGCAGGGGATCAAGGTTTTGTTTCTCGAAGTCGAGGCCGGTAACCATGCCGCTCTGGCGCTTTATCGAAGCTTCGATTTCTATCAGGTGGGGACGCGGAAGGGCTATTACCCCAAGGCTGGGGCGATTGCTGCGGCAGCGCTTGTGCTTCGGCGGGATTTTGCCTGAAGCATCGCCACCCTTGGAAACCGGGCGGCGGCTTATGGAAATGGGTGCGAATTCACGGTAAAAGGAAAAAGATGCGACCGGCGGTTTGCCCGTGCGCCAAAGAGGACCATGAGCGAATTTTTGCAAAGGCCGGCGTCTGACGCTCTGCCAACGCCGCAGGAAGACCCCGCCGGAGCCGGCGGCTCGCGCCGCAAGGTGTTCATCAAGTCATATGGCTGTCAGATGAATGCCTATGATGCGCAGAAGATGGCCGATCTTCTCGCGCCGGAAGGTTTCGACGAGACGGCGGGGCCGGACGACGCCGATCTCGTGATTCTCAACACATGCCACATTCGTGAACGTGCGGCAGAGAAGGTCTTTTCCGAACTCGGTAAGCTGCGCCAGACAAAGGCGGAGCGCGCGGCGGGGGGGCTTGCGACGAAAATCGTCGTCGCCGGCTGCGTGGCGCAGGCCGAGGGCGCGGAAATTCGCCGCCGCGAGAAGGCGGTTGATCTCGTCGTGGGGCCGCAGAGCTATCATCATCTGCCGGATCTTCTGCGCTCGGGCGCCGGGACCCTTGGCGTCGATACGGAATTCCCGATCGAGGACAAATTCGATCATCTCGTCAATGCGTCGCGCGAACGTGTCCGGCAACGCGGGCCAGCCGCCTTCCTGACGATTCAAGAAGGTTGCGACAAATTTTGCAGCTTCTGCGTCGTGCCCTACACGCGCGGCGCGGAGATGTCGCGCCCTGTCACCGCCATTCGCGCTGAAGCGCTTGAGCTTGCGCAAGGCGGCGTGCGCGAACTCGTGCTGCTTGGGCAGAATGTGAATGCCTATCATGGCGAAGGGCCGGACGGACGGGTCTGGTCGCTCGCGAAACTCTGCGCCGAACTGGCCGAAGTGCCGGGCATCGCAAGGCTGCGCTACACCACCAGCCATCCAAACGACATGGATGCCGACCTCATCGCCGCGCACCGGGACCTGCCGCAGTTGATGCCTTTTCTGCATCTGCCTGTGCAGTCGGGCTCCGATGCCGTCCTTTCAGCGATGAACCGCAAGCACAAGGCGAGCGCCTATCGCGATCTCATCGCCCAGATCAGGAAAGCGCGCCCCGACATTGCGCTTTCCTCCGATTTCATCGTCGGTTTCCCCGGTGAGAGCGAGGCGGATTTCGAAGCAACGCTGGAGCTTATCCGGGATGTCGGATTCGCCGCCGCCTTTTCGTTCAAATATTCGCCGCGGCCGGGCACGCCTGCTGCGGAGGCGGCGGGGCAGGTCGATGAAGCAGAAAAGCGCGAGCGTCTGGCGCGGCTTCAGGATCTGGTCGAAGGTCAACGGCAGGCCTTCAATCGCGCGATGGTCGGCCGGACCGTGGATGTGCTTTTTGAAAAAAAAGGCCGCCACGCGGGTCAAATCGCCGGCAAGTCTCCTTATCTTCAGGCCGTGCAGATTGACGCGCCTGAGCATTTGATTGGCGAGGTTCTCCCCGTCGAAATCATCGGCGTGGGAGCAAATTCATTGTTCGGGCGCCGCACTCTCGCCGCAGGCGTTTTAGAGGTCAGGGCTTGAGATCGTCAGACCGTACTGTGACACCCATCCTGCAATCCGATGGCACGCCGCGGGTGCATGACAAGGACGCCGCCGCTCCCTTCGAAATCACTCTGGCCTTCGACGACAATCGTCACGCCTCGATGCTTTTCGGCCAGTATGACCAGAACCTCGCCAAGATGGAGCGCCGGCTCGGCGTGCTGGCGAATGCGAACGGCAATCATGTCACCATAAAGGGGCCTGAGGACGCCTGCGAGCAGGCGCGTCAGGTGCTGGAGACGCTCTACGCGCGCGTGAAGCTCGGGCAGACGATCGGCCTCGGCGAAGTCGAAGGCGCGATTCAGGAAGGGACCTTGCAGGGCAATCTGTTTCCCAATGCGGAGATCGGCCGCACTGTCTTCGAGCAGATCGGAACGCGGCGGCGCGGCGGCGTGCGGGCGCGGAATGCGGCGCAGGATCTTTATCTGCGGGCGCTGAAACGCCATGAACTCTGTTTTGCAGAAGGCCCTGCTGGAACGGGCAAGACATGGCTCGCGGTTGGCTATGCGGTCTCGCTGCTTGAGCAAGGCCAGGTCGAGCGCCTGATCCTGTCGCGCCCGGCAGTCGAGGCAGGCGAGCGGCTCGGCTTTCTTCCCGGTGACATGCGCGAAAAGGTCGATCCCTATCTCAGGCCGATTTTCGATGCGTTGAACGATTTCATGGACCCTCGCATGGTGGAACGCGGCATGCAGACCGGCATGATCGAAGTTGCGCCGCTTGCCTTCATGCGCGGTCGCACGCTCACCAATTCCTGCATTCTGCTTGATGAGGCGCAGAACACCACGGCGATGCAGATGAAGATGTTTCTTACCCGCCTTGGCGAAGGTTCACGGATGATCGTGACAGGCGACCCGTCGCAGGTTGACCTGCCGCCGGGTCAGGTCTCGGGTTTGAGCGAGGCTGTGGGGCTTTTGCGTGGCGTCGAAGGCATCGGCCATGTCCGCTTCAGCGAGACCGATGTTGTCCGCCATGATCTCGTCCAGCGCATCGTCGCGGCCTATGAAAAGCGCAGCCGTTCGCTCAACTCCCCGGGTGGCGCGTCAGAGGGCGAGCCACGCCGATGAACGACCCTGGCCCAAGTAGTCGCGAAATTGCGATCGATATCGCCATCGAAAGCCCTTTGTGGGAGGCTTTCGATGCCGCTTCGGCATTGGCGCAGACCGCGATCGGGGCGGCTCTCAAACATGCCGATGCTGATCTGGATGACGCGGAAATCAGCCTGCTGTTGTGCGACGATGCGTTTATCCAGACTCTCAACCGGCGCTGGCGCGGCCAGGACAAGCCGACCAACGTGCTTTCCTTTCCGGCGGCGTCAGGCCCAGGCGATGTGGCTCTTCTCGGCGACATAGCCGTCGCCTTCGAGACGATGGCGCGCGAGGCGGAGGCGGAAGGCAAGAGCCTCGCTGCGCATTTTTCGCATCTCGTCGTCCACGGCCTGCTGCATCTCCTCGGCTACGATCACGAAAGTGACGAGGAAGCGGAGGAGATGGAAGGGCTCGAGCGTGAGGTGCTGGCCAGCCTCGGGATCGCCGATCCTTATGGGCTCGACGCAGCTTCGAAAGTGACGGCCGCCCATGAGTAGCAGCGACCGCGCCGACGACAACGAAAATGGCCATGACAGACAGCATGCGAGGCCGAGCCTGATGGATCGGCTGCGCTCGCTGTTCGGATTGGGTGGCGCTTCTGTCCGCGACGATATTCAGGATGTGCTTGAGGATACCTCGGCGGATCCGGATTTCTCGCCGCTCGAACGGGCGATGCTGAAGAACGTCCTGTCGCTGCATGAGGTGCGCGTCGAAGATGTGATGGTGCCGCGCGCCGATATTATTTCCGTCGGATTTGACTCGACGCTGGATGAGGTGCTGGCGACCTTCCGCGCCGCGGGCCATTCCCGCCTGCCTGTTCAGGCCGAGAATCTCGACGATCCGCGCGGCATGGTTCATATCCGCGATTTCATCGATTTTCTTGCTGCCGCCACGGATGATTTCAAACGCGGCGCGGGCTCCGCGCCAAGCGGCCTTCGTCTTGACGAACTAAAGCTCGCGCAGACAGGCATCGTGCGCCCGGTGCTTTTCGTGCCGCCTTCCATGCCGGCGCTCGATCTTCTCGTGAAGATGCAGACGACGCGCACCCATATGGCGCTGGTGATCGACGAATATGGCGGCACCGACGGACTCGCTTCAATCGAGGACATCGTCGAAATGGTCGTCGGCGACATCGAGGACGAGCATGACGAGGACGACGATCCAAAGATCGAACGTCAGGACGACGGCAGCTTCATCGTCGACGCGCGCGCCGGTCTTGAGGACGTTTCACAGGCGATCGACCACGATCTTTCCGTGATCTCGGATGCCGAGGACATCGATACTCTCGGCGGCCTCATCAGCAGCCTTGCCGGGCATGTGCCGCTGCGTGGCGAAATCATCAATGCGCTCGACATCGATTTTGAAGTGCTCGATGCCGATCCGCGCCGCGCCAAGAAGATCAGGATCCACCCGCGACCGGCAGACGCCGAACCCGGCGATCTTGACGACACCCGGAAAGACGATCACGACTCGAAGCCCGCGATGTCGAAGGGCGCTGCCTCGTAGAACCGCCAAAAATCGCATTTGCACAAAGCTTGCCTCTTGGGCAAACCAGAGAGTGCGCCTGTTCGCGTTGATTCGGTTGCCTCCCGATGCCGTAGATCGCAGCGAAACCGCGAAATCTCCCGATTAAATATCGCCAGACCGGCACGGGACCTCAGTTTCGCCAAATCCGCCGCCGAGTGGGAATAGAGCGTTTCCGGGTAGAGCCTCATCCGCTGACAGTGAGCCCTGATGTTTTCGATCGCCGATTGGGTCATTCTTTCGGGAGGCTGGCGCCGACGCCTCACGGCTTTCTGCGCTGGCGCGATCGGGGCGCTGGCGCTCGCTCCGTTCAATTTCCTGCCAGCCATGATCGTGCCGATGACGGTCGCCGTCTGGCTTATCGACGGCGCTGCCGAATCCAAAACCGGCATTGCATGGCGGCCCGGCTTTCGTTCCGCGTCTCTGGGCAACGCATTCCGCATCGGCTGGTGGTGGGGCTTCGGCTATTTCGTCGCCGGCCTTTGGTGGCTCGGCTCCGCTTTTCTCGTTCAGCCGGATGACTTCGCCTGGGCTCTGCCGCTCGGCGTCGTCGCTTTGCCGGCGGGTCTTGCCTTTTTCCCGGCGCTCGGTTTCGCGCTCGCGCGGCTCGTCTGGGCGCCCGGAGCCAGCCGTATACTGGCGCTCGCCGCCGGCCTCGGCTTCTCCGAATGGCTGCGCGGTCACATCCTCAGCGGCTTCCCGTGGAACGCCTATGGCATGGCGCTCGGCGATCATCTTCTGTTCGCGCAGTTTGCCGCGATCGGCGGCCTTTACGGCCTCACCGTCCTTGCCATCGTCATTTTCGCCGCTCCGGCGCTGATCGCGGACCGCAAGGCATTCCCTTCGCGCGATTCGAGTGCTGCCGGTTGGCGCGCGAAGGTTCCGGGCGGGCTCGTTTTTGCGCTGCTCCTGCTGGCCGGGCTCGCGGCTTATGGCGGGCTGCGGCTCGCCGGCGGCCATGCCGGGGTGCTTGCTTCCGTCAAAGTGCGGATCATGCAGCCCAATCTCAGCCAGGATGCGAAATTCAGCCCGAACAACGGGCCGTCCATTCTCAAGAACTATCTGAGCCTGTCGGATCGCTCGACCGGTCCCAAACATACAGGCCTTGCCGACGTCAATCTGCTTGTCTGGCCAGAGTCCCCCTTTCCCTTCCTTCTTGATCAGGAACCGCAGGCGCTTTCAGAGATTGGCAAGGCCCTGCCGCCCGGAACGATTCTGGTGACCGGCGCAGCGCGCGCGGAGGACAGAAGACAGCCTGACGGCAGCCACCGCACCGTCTTCTTCAATTCGATGCAGGTGCTGACGCACGGCGGCCTGATCCTCGACACTTACGACAAGGTGCATCTGGTGCCGTTCGGCGAATATCTGCCGTTCGGCAAATGGTTCGACAAGTTGGGGCTGCGGCAGTTCGTCGATGTGCCGGGCGGGTTTGAAGCGGGGCACAACCACACGGTTCTGAGTCTTCCCGGCCTGCCTGACGCAGTGCCACTCATCTGTTACGAGGCGATCTTTCCCGAGGAAGTGGCGCGCGCGGTCAAGGACGGCGCGAGCCGTCCGGGCTTTCTCATCAACATCACCAATGACGCATGGTTCGGCCGCACCGCAGGACCGCATCAGCATTTCGCGGAAGCCCGCTTGCGGACGATCGAGGAAGGCCTGCCGATGGTGCGTGGCGGAAATACCGGAATTTCCGCAATCATCGATCCCTATGGCCGTGTCGAGTCGAAGCTGGGCCTGGGGCAGGAAGGCGTGGTCGACGGTCTGCTGCCCAAAAATATTCCGGCTCCGCCTTTCACGCGGGCGCCTGTCCTTGCCGGGATTCTCTCCTGGCTTTGTGCTCTCCTGATTTCCCTTATGTTACGACGCCGGGTTTGACTTATACGGCCAAGGCGGATTTATACTGCAAGAAAAACCGCGCGAAACGGTAGATCAGGGCAGGATCAACAAGGCGGATTGCAGGTCGTCCATTTGCTTCATTCTATTCCGCGCGAATCGGTTTCGTAATGTTGTTGGATTGATTCAATCCACCATCGTTGCGATCGAAGCGGGATACGAAAAGCGGATGCCGGTTTTTCGCTAAAATCACGCTCTAACGGGTGGAGGCGATCACGCTGCATGCGTTCGGGCAGTTGCTTCGAATGTGTCGTGATCCGGGGGCAGGAAAGCCGGGCGCAGGTTTCGGTCAACGTCCCCTTGTGAAGGAACTCTGTCACGTCGTGAGGCATGGGCAATCCATGTCGCAGCGCGGTTATCGCTGGTGCGCCGGCGATGTCCCAGCCTCGGCGCGCCACGGACGTTAAAGGAGATCTGAATTCGTGAAGAAGGTCCCCAATCCGATTGATCGGCATGTGGGCAGCCGGGTCCGTATGCGTCGCGTGCTGCTCGGAATGAGCCAGGAAAAACTTGGCGAAGCGCTGGGGCTGACGTTCCAGCAGGTGCAGAAATACGAGAAGGGCACCAACCGGATCGGCGCCAGTCGTTTGCAACAGATTTCGCAATCGCTGAATGTGCCGCCAGCCTTTTTCTTCGAAGGCGTGCCGCCGGCCGAAGGTCAGGCCGAGACGCAGGGAATGCCGGGCTTTGCGGAAGAGTCGCATTCCTCTACTTTCGTGCTCGACTTCATCTCCACTGCGGAAGGATTGGCCCTCAACAAGTCGTTTGCGCGGATTCAGGATCCGAAGGTGCGTAAACGAATTGTCGATCTGGTCGCGTCGCTTGCCGATGAGGATGATGGTGGCGCGGTCGCGAAGGCCAATGGCAAGTAACGCCCTTTTCGTTCGGTATATCGAACGTATCGGCCAGTTCAGCTTGACGAAACGAACGATTCTTCGATAATTTAGACCATAAGGCTTCTCTGGACGGCAGCGGCCGGGGAGGGGCGTTTCGCGCGCCGGTTGCGGCTCGCATCCGAAGTGAGGGAGTTGGCCTGTGGCCCGACAGAACTACTTGTTTACGAGTGAATCAGTCTCCGAAGGCCATCCGGACAAGGTCTGCGATCGGGTGTCCGATGAGATCGTCGATCTCTTCTTCAGGGAAGGCGAGAAAGCTGGCCTCGACCCCTACCAGATCAGGGTTGCCTGCGAGACTCTGGCGACGACGAACAGGGTCGTGATCGCCGGCGAAGTCCGCGGCCCGGCGATTTCCGTCGCAACGCTTGAGGAGACGGCGCGGCAGGCGCTCAAGAATATTGGCTACGAGCAGGAGGGCTTTCATTGGCAGAACGCCAATATCGAGGTTCTGCTGCACGCCCAGTCCGCCGATATTGCGCAGGGCGTGGATGCTCTCGGCAACAAGGACGAAGGCGCTGGCGATCAGGGCATCATGTTCGGCTATGCGTGCCGTGAAACGCCCGAGCTCATGCCCGCGCCCCTCTACTATGCTCACAAAATTCTTGAGGTTCTGGCGCGCGAGCGCAAGGCCGGCCATGGCGACGCCGCCAAGCTTGGCCCCGATGCGAAGAGTCAGGTCACGATCAAATATGTCGATGGCAAGCCGGTCGCGGCGACGCAGATCGTCCTCTCCACGCAGCACATAGACGAGGACCTGACGTCCTCCGATATTCGCGCGATTGTCGAACCCTATATCCGCGCCACCCTGCCGTCGCACTGGATCTCCGACGAGACTGTCTGGCACGTCAATCCGACGGGCAAATTCGTGATCGGCGGCCCGGATGGTGATTGCGGCCTGACAGGACGCAAGATCATCGTCGATACTTACGGCGGTGCGGCTCCACACGGCGGCGGCGCGTTTTCCGGCAAGGACCCGACGAAGGTCGATCGCTCAGCAGCCTATGCCGCGCGCTACCTCGCCAAAAACATCGTCGCCGCCGGCTATGCCGACCGATGCACGATCCAGCTTGCTTACGCGATCGGCTTTCCTGAGCCGCTGTCGATCTATGTCGATACGCACGGAACAGGACGGGTGCCGGAGGAAAAGATCGAGATCGCGCTTCCGCGCATCATGCGTCTCACGCCGCGCGGTATCAGGGACCATCTCTCGCTCAACCGGCCGATCTACGCGCGGACCTCCGCCTATGGTCACTTCGGCCGCACGCCGGAGGCCGATGGTGGCTTTTCGTGGGAGCGGACGGATCTCGTCGACAAGCTGAAGGCGAGCCTCGGCTAGGCGAGTGTCGGAGGACGGGCCGTCATGCGCGCCCCCGGACTTGATCCGGGGATTGATCCACGCATCTGCATCCTGAGACGCCGTCATGCGCAGACTTGATCCGCGCATGACCAGCCCCTTGGATGAGCGTTTCAACCTGTCGAGAATGCTGTCTTATGGGCGCGCTGCCGCATCAGAACCAACTGCCATATGCCTCGCGCCTGTATGGGCGTCGCAAAGGCAAGCCGCTACGCGCACATCAGGCGGAACTGCTCGAAACGCTGCTGCCGGTTCTCAGTTTCGATCCGGCGCAGCCGATCATCGATGCTGCTGCCTTGTTTCCCGGAAAGCCAAGGGAGATCTGGCTTGAGATCGGGTTTGGCGGCGGCGAACATCTGATCGCCGAGGCGCAGGTCCATCCTGATCACGGTTTTATCGGATGCGAGCCGTTTCAAAACGGTCTGGCGAAAGCCGTGGCGCTGGCTGAGGCGCATCAGCTTGTCAATCTGCGCTTTTATTGCGGCGATGCGGCCGCGGTCATCGCCGCTCTTCCGGATCAGGCTTTGAGCGGCGTTTATTTGCTCTACCCGGATCCCTGGCCGAAATGGCGGCACCGCAAGCGGCGCTTCCTGTCGGATGAAATGCTTGTGTCGCTCGCGCGAGTCATGCGCCCCGGAGCGGAACTGCGATTTGCGACGGATATCGACGACAATGCGGGATGGGCGCTGGCGCGCGTCCTGCGATCTTCCGATTTTATCTGGCGTGCAGCGACGGCTGACGATTGGCGCAGGCCGTGGTCCGGCTGGGAGGGAACACGCTATGAGGCGAAGGCGCGCGCTGCCGGCAGAACGGGCGTCTATCTGACCTTTGTCCGGAAATGATCAATCAAAGCGTTTTCGAGCGAAGAGGTTTCTGGTTCGCGTGAAGAAAACGCATCAAACACAAACTACGTCTTGAAGGGTCCAAAGCGCAGCAGGCCAGCGCCATGCGCTTTCAGCCAGGCTTCGCCGCGATCCACATGAGTCGTAAGCCTGCCAACGACTTTCCAGAAAGCCGGCGAGTGGTTCATGTAGACGAGATGCGCGACTTCATGCGCGGCAAGGTAATCCAGCACGAAGCTTGGCGCCATGACGAGCCGCCAGGAAAAATTGAGCGAACCGCTTGATGAGCATGAGCCCCAGCGGCTCGTGGTGTCGCGCAGGGTGATGCGACGCGGCGTTACGCCGATCTTGGCCGCATAACGCGTCACGGCAGCTTCGAGGTCGCGTTTGGCCTCGCGCATCAGGAAATCCTTGACGCGGCGCGCGACGTGCTCAGGCCCGCCCGCGACGCAAAGCTGCGGCAGCATGCTCGCGCCGACGCTTTTGCGTCCGGGCTCGATCCATGCGGTGCCACGTTGCTGCGGCTTGCGGACGATGATGTGATTGACGCCGCGGATCGGCACGACCTCGCCAGCGCCGAAAGGCATTGGCTTCGGCAAATGTTGTAGGCGCGCGCCGATCCAGCCGACATGCTCCTCGACGAAATTGCGTGCGCTTGCAATCGAGCTGCGCGGCGGCATCGTCAAAACAACGTCGCGCGTCGCCGCACGCACGCGCAGCGTAAAACGCCGCGCCGAAGCGATGCGCTTCAGTGTGATGCGATAGACTTCGCCTGCATGCGCGACTTCGAGACAGGTGACCTCGGAGCTGCGTGGTGAGGTTCGGGACGGGGGGTTCCGCAAAGAGCTCAGCATAAGGCGAGATTAGCTTGAGCCCGCCCGAGTCGCTACTGGATTGCCGCGTTGGAAGCATCACGATCGTACCTTTTGTTCCCTGAAAGGGGCCGGAACAAAAAGAGAAGACCGGACCATCACCTTCCGGGCATGTTCTGACAAGCCATTGGAAACAATAAGATTTCGAGTGAAGAGACAAGCCCAGGCGCACCGCGGTCCAGCCTCGCCTCCGGCGCGGTTGCAGCCTGAGCCAGACTATTCGAATTGTCTGGTTCGGCAGCTTCTTAGTAAAATCAGCAGGTTAGCTGAGGCTCAACGGGACCGGCTCAGGCTGAACCTGCGTCACTTGCGCATGGAAAGCCCTGATCCGGGGTGCGATCTGCTCACGGAAGCGTGAGCCATTGAACACCCCGTAATGGCCAACATTCTTCTGCATATAGTGAAGCTTGAGCTTGGCCGGCAGGTTCGGGCAAAGATCATGCGCGGCCTGAGTCTGGCCGACGCCCGAAATATCGTCGTTCTCGCCTTCGACGGTCATCAAGGCGACGCGGTGGATGGCCGAAGGATCGACCCGCTTCTCGCGATAGCGCATGGTGCCCATTGGCAGGCGGTGTTCGACAAAGACGGCATCGACAGTCTGCAAGTAGAATTCGGCATCAAGATCCATGACTGAAAGATATTCGTCATAGAATTCGCGGTGTCTTTCAGCCGAGTCACCATCCTCATCGACGAGGTGATTGAACATCTCGATATGCGCATTCACATGCCGGTCGATGTTCATCGCCATGAAGCCGGAAAGCTGGAGGAAGCCGGGATAGACGTTGCGGCTCGCTCCGGGATAGGGATAGGGCACGGCATAAATGCAGTTGTCGCGGAACCAGTCGCTGCCGCGCGTTTCCGCCAATATGTTGACAGTCGTCGGGCTGCGCCGCGTATCGATGGGGCCACCCATCAGCGTCATGGATGCGGGGATGTGCGGGTCGTTGCGCGCCTCCATTATGGATACCGCTGCAAACAGGGGAACCGCGGGCTGGCAGACTGCAATCGTGTGCAGGGGGATGCCGTCGTAATCGGCGCTGAGCAGGCGGCATATCTCGATGACGTATTCGATGTAGTCATCGAGGCCGAAGCGGCCGAGACCGATCGGCACCATGCGCGCATCCTCCCAATCGGTGATGTAAACATCATAGTAGGGGAGGAATGTTTCGACTGTGCCGCGCAGCAGGGTCGCGTAATGGCCAGACATCGGCGCGATCAGCAAAAGCTTCGGCTGCGTTTTGCCGTTGGGTTTGATCTCGCGCTCGAAATGCAGAAGGCGGCAGAACGTGCGCTCCCAGATGACGGTTTCATGCACCGGCACGCTTTTGCCGTCGATCTTCACCTGATCGATGCCGAAGGCCGGTTTGCCATACCGTCGCGTCAATCGTTCGAACATTTCGGCGGAGGCGGCTACGTTGCGCCCTATATGCGTATGGGCGAACGGATTAGCCGGATTGGTGAACCACAGCTTTGTAATACCCGACATGGCACGGGCTGGCGCCAGGGCCAGTTGCGCCATTTCATGCCACTGATAGGAATAGGGATTCATTGGCTTGCCCGTATCTCTCTCCCATTTCCATTCAAATCCCGAATCGGAAAAAGAAGGTGAAGCGCAACTTCGAGCACACGCTGTATTCAGCTTGCATGCTCCCCAGCCTTTTATGCTGCGCCGCAATAACATATATACAGTACAGCATGCCAAATCAACGCAACGGCACGAGCATTATGCAGGAATTCACACCAATTACATAATTGGTCAGCGGGGATTCATTAATCGAATTCATGGGTTAGGCATTTGACGTCTTGCAAAGCCCGCATTCATTCGCCGGTTTGCAACAGCGTTCCCGCCCGCCGCGCACTGCGCAAAAGCAGCATAAATCCTGCAAAGGCAGCGCCAAAGAAAACGACGTTGAGCGCGAAGGCTACGCCCATCAGATCAAGACGGAATTCGTGGCGCGTGAGCAAGGCGCGCAGCCCTTCGAAGACATAGGTGGGCGGCAGAATCGAAGCGAGAAGCTGCAACGGTCGCGGCAAAACGGCGAGCGGATAGAAGACGCAGGCAAGCGGCTGCATCAGAAACACGATTGTCCAGATGAGCGATTCCGCGGCGAGCCCATAGCGCAGAACGAGGCCGGAGCAGACAAGGCCGATCGACCAGCTCGTCAGGATCAGATTGGCGAAGAAAAATCCCAGCGCGACGCCAAGACCCCAGAGATTGAAGCCGAAAAACCAGATCGCGAGCAGCGTCACCGGCACGAAGCCGACGGCAAGCCGCACAAGGCTCATTGCCATCAGCGCTACGATCAATTCAGGAGGCCGCAGCGGGCTCATCAGGAGATTGGCGATGTTGCGCGCCCACATTTCCTCGAGAAACGAGACGGAAAAGCCGAGCTGGCCGCGGAATAATATGTCCCACAAAAGCATCGCGCCGATCAACGTGCCGGCGGCAAGACCAAGCCCGCCACTGAAAGCGCCGGACTTTGAAACATGCACAAGATAGGTCTGCAAAAAACCCCAGGTCAGCATCTGCACCAGAGGCCAGTAAATGAGATCGAAGATGCGCGGCCAGGACGAACGCAGAAGATAGAGATAGCGCCGCAGCATGGCGTCCACCCGTCCGAGCGAAAAGGCCGCGTCGGGAGAGGCGGGGCGGGGTCGAATGACAAGATCCTTCCGCATCAATCCCAATGTAGGCTCCTCATGTCATTTCCCCGCGACGGCCACGCGCGAAATCGAGGAAGACATCTTCGAGATTGGTCCGGCCAAATCGTTCGATGAGTTCGGCGGGACTTCCGTCACCGACGATGCGTCCCAGTTTCAGCACGATGACCCTGTCGCAGAGCCGCTCCACTTCGCTCATGTTGTGCGACGCGAGAAGGATCGTCGCTCCTTTGGTGCGGCGGTAGTCTTCGAGATGGGTGCGCACCCAGTCGGCGGTGTCCGGATCGAGCGAGGCGGTCGGCTCGTCGAGAAGCAGCACTTCGGGGTCATTCAGCAGGGCTTTCGCGAGCGCCACGCGCGTCTTCTGTCCGGCCGAAAGTTGACCAGCCGGACGATCGAGAAGGTCCTCGAGGGCGAGCGCTTTCGCGAGGCGGCCGATCCGTGTTTCTGCATCGACGACTGCATAAAGCCGGGCGAAGACGCCGAGGTTTTGCCGAACTGTCAGGCGATGCGGCATATCCACATAGGGACTCTCGAAATTCATTCTGGCGAGCACGCGATAGCGGTCACGCTGCATGTCCGCGCCAAGCACGCGCACGCTGCCGGAACTCGGCAGAATGAGACCCATGATCATGCCGATGGTGGTCGTCTTGCCCGCGCCATTGCCGCCGAGCAGGCCGGTGACCGAGCCGCGTTTGACGGCGAAGCTGATGCCATCGACGGCGGTGATGCTGCCGAACCGCTTGCTCAGATCGACGATCTCGATAGCCGGTTCGGGACTCGGCGCCTTGTCCGTTATCGAGGCCCAGTCATCCATCGAGGCCTTCCCTTGCTTGACTTTCCTGTCCGGCGCGCCGATGCGAATGCAATTGCATGATATAGCGTTTTAGAGCGAAGTGACTTCCGGTCCGCGTAAAGAAAACGCATCAAAACAAGTAAGTAGAGCTGCGGTTCTGATTTCGTCAGAACCCGAATGGCTCTGGCGGTAAATGGGAGCGGGGTGTAAATGCCTCGCTGGTGAACTTTGGAAATTGGCGGGCGGCCGCAAGAGGATTTTATGGTCGATTCCATGGCTCTCGATCTCGGACGAAGATCGCGTCGGCTGCGTGTCGATACGCTCATCAGGCTGCGGTGGCTGGCGCTTTGCGGCCAGACGGTCGCCGTGCTGCTCGTCCATTACGGGTTGCGGTTCCCGATCTCTATCGGCCTCTGCCTCCTCGTGATCGCCGTCTCGGCCTGGCTGAACATCTTTCTGCGGCTGCGCTTCGGGCGCAGCGACCGGCTTCAGGATGGCCCTGCGGCCCTGATGCTCGCCTATGACATCTTGCAGCTTTCGGTGCTGCTTTATCTGACCGGCGGGCTCAATAATCCGTTTTCGCTTCTGTTCCTCGCGCCGATTATGATCGGGGCCGTATCCTTCTCCGGCCGCATCACTTTTGGCCTCACCGTTCTGGTGATCGCCGCGGCGACTGTCCTGACATTCGTGCATCAGCCGCTGCCCTGGTTCCCCGGCGAGCGGATCGAACTGCCTTTTCTCTATAGCGCGGGGATCTGGTGTTCGATCAGCGTCGGCGCGGTTTTCATTGCCATTTATGCGTCCTGGGTGGCGGAAGAGACGCGCAAGCTCGCCGACGCCTTCGCGGCGACGGAACTTGTCATTGCCCGCGAGCGGCACCTGACGCAGCTTGATGGCCTCGCCGCTGCCGCAGCGCACGAACTGGGCACGCCGCTTGCGACCATCACACTCGTCGTCAAGGATCTGCAAAAGCAATTGCCGAAGCTCGGACCGTTTGAAGATGATGTTGCTTTGCTTGGGCAGGAGGTTGCACGTTGCCGCGGCATCCTCGGCAAGCTCACCTCGCTCGACGAGGACTCCAGCGACTTCCTCGGCTCGATGAGCCTCAGCGTTTTGCTTGAGGAGGCGGTCAGACCGCACCGCGATTTCGGTCTGACCATCACCGTCGAGAAGGAAGGCGTCGGCCCCGAGCCGGTCTGCCGGCGCAATCCGGCGATGGTTTACGGCATCGGCAATCTGATCGAAAACGCGATCGACTTCGCCCGGGCGGAAGTCACGGTCAGGGCGCGCTGGACGGCAGCGACGGTCGAGGTGGCGATCGAGGACGACGGGCCGGGTTTCTCTATCGAGGTAATGGGCAGCCTCGGCGAGCCCTATGTCACAACCAAAAAGGATCGGCGCGCCAAGTCGGAGGAGGATTCCGGCCTCGGTCTCGGCCTGTTCATTGCCAAGACCCTGCTCGAACGCTCGGGCGCCAGCGTCACGCCGACCAACCGGGCTCCGCCCTATACCGGCGCCCGGATTACCATCCGCTGGCCCCGCGCGGAGTTCGAGCACGAACGGCACGGCAGGGCATTTCACGGCAAGGGCGAGGCCGCTCGCGCCGATCTTGCGAAGGATGCGCAGTAAGGCGACGGCCGGCTCGTTCGAACGCATGCCTTGACTCGGCGATGAAAAGTAGTGCCAAAAAGGTATGAAACGGCTAAAGCGGTAGCTGGCCTGCCAGTTCTTCGGCCCTTGCTCCGCTGGTCGCAGAACGGGAAAGCTGAATTTTAAGCAATGATCTCCACATTGGGGCGGTGGCATCAAGGCCGCAGTGGGAATAGCGAGGCAGTTAGCAATGAAGAACGACCCTCACGAAGGGGGTGTTGGCACAAGGGTGGAAAACAGTCCCGCACTCGGCGACACCGATGCCGACAAGACCCTGCTGATCGTCGATGACGACAAGCCGTTCCTTTCGCGCCTTGCGCGGGCCATGGAGACGCGCGGGTTCATCGTCACTTGCGCCCAATCGGTTGCCGAAGGGCTCGTCGCCATCGCCAAGGAGGCCCCCGCCTTCGCGGTCATCGACATGCGGCTCATGGACGGCAACGGGCTTGATGTCATCTCCGAATTGAAGGCGAAGCGTCCCGATGCGCGGGCGATCATCCTGACCGGCTATGGCAATATCGTCACGGCGGTTACGGCCGTTAAGCTCGGCGCCTTCGATTATCTCGCCAAGCCTGCCGATGCGGACGAAATCTATGCGGCCTTGATGGCAACGCGCCATGACAAGGCGGAACTGCCGGAAAATCCGATGTCGGCCGATCGCGTTCGCTGGGAGCATATCCAGCGGATTTACGAGCTCTGCGGCCGCAATGTTTCCGAAACCGCCCGGCGGCTCAATATGCACCGGCGCACCTTGCAGCGCATTCTGGCGAAGCGCGCGCCGCGGTAATTTGCTGCGGACGTGAGATCTGATCCGGACCGCGGACCTCTGGTCCGCACGGGTAGAACTGTCAGAAAATTTGAGTGCGGACTTTGCAGCGCATTCTGGCGAAGCGTGCATCGCTCATTCGATGCGGACCGGAGGTCCGCGGTCCGGATCGCGGACTTCCAGCCCGCAATGGCCAAGTGTCATACAGACCCGAAGCTCGAAACCTCCGGGTCGGCGAGGCCGTGCAGGCGAAGCGCCGCCGTATGGGCAAAGCGCACGAGCATGCTGCGCCTGGTGGCGGCTGCAAGGCGATGGTCGGGCGCCTCGCGAAGGATTTCCGCTCCGAAATTATCGGCGATGATGAGGCCGGCATCCTCCGGCATGATCTCCGGCGGCGTGTGCTCGGAGATTGCGAAATACAGCTTGTCGCAATGGGCGCGGTAATCCGGCCATTTTATATCGGCCCGGAAATCGGCGACTGAGGATTTGATCTCAACGATCAATATGGTCGAATCCTGCGCCAGAGCGACGATATCGGCGCGCCGGCCGCTGGCGAGCGGCATTTCGGTCAGGGTCGCGAATTTGCAGGCGCGCAACAGCCGCCGCGTGCCCCGCGCTATGGTAAGCGCCGTTTCCGATTGGCGGCCGTCCTTCAATATCGTGGCTTCGCCATGCAAGGGCATTTCGTCTTCCGGATACGCGTGAGTTGGGCGATATTCGCTTTTTGTACACTAATTTTCAATCATTCGCGGGAGTTTTGCTCCCGCTCTCAGGGCCTCGCCAAGGTCACTGGCGATCTTCTACGATCGGCGTAGGGGCGTTTTAACTTATTGATGGTGTGCTCGACCTGCTTGGAACGCTAATGCGGAGCAGATATTTTGAAACCACTCGATGCCCTCGTCATCGGCGCCGGTCCGGCCGGGTTGACGACCGCCTACAGCCTCGTGAAGGCAGGCCAAAGCGTCGTCGTTATCGAGCAGGATCCGGCCTATGTCGGCGGCATCAGCCGCACGGTAAATTACAAAGGCTATCTTTTCGACATCGGCGGTCACCGTTTCTTTTCCAAATCGAAGGAAATCGTCGATCTGTGGAACGAGATTCTGCCGGACGATTTTCTGGACCGGCCGCGCCTCTCGCGCATTTTCTATCGTGGTAAATTCTTTTCCTATCCGCTGAAAGCTTTCGAGGCGCTGCGCAATCTCGGCCCCTTTCAGAGCGGATTGTGCCTCGCTTCCTTCGCCTTTGCGCGCGCAATGCCTGTCAAGGCGCCGAAGACTTTCCATCAGTGGGTCCGCAATCAATTCGGCGAAAGGCTCTTCTCGATCTTCTTCAAGACCTACACCGAAAAGGTGTGGGGGATGAGTTGCGACGAAATTTCCGCCGATTGGGCCGCGCAGCGGATCAAGGGCCTGAGTCTCGGCGCGGCCATTATCGACGGCTTGCGCCGTTCCCTCGGCTGGCAGAAGCGCGGCGGCTCGACGGCGAAGACCCTCATCGAATCCTTCCGCTATCCGCGCCGCGGTCCCGGCATGATGTGGGAAGCCTGCGCCGTAAAGATTGCGGAGCGCGGCGGCCGCATCGTCATGGATCGCAAACTCACTGCGCTTAATTTCGATGCGCAGACGAACACCTGGGCGATCGAGACGGTCAGCGGTGCGGGTGAAACCGAGGTTTTTTATGCAAGGAACGTCGTTTCCTCTGCGCCGGTGCGGGAGCTTGCCTCGGCGCTGCATCCGGCGCCGCTGTCGCTGTTTCAGGCAAAATCGCTCAAATATCGCGACTTCCTGACAGTGGTTCTGATCGGCAAAAACACGGCGGAACTGCCCGACAACTGGATCTATATCCATGACCCGAAAGTGAAGGTCGGGCGCGTGCAGAATTTCCGGTCCTGGTCGCCGGAAATGGTGCCCGACGCTACCTCGACCTGCCTCGGCCTCGAATATTTTTGTTTCGAAGGCGATGGTCTCTGGACGTCTTCGGACGCCGATCTGATCGAACTTGCGAAGCGCGAGATCGGCCAGATCGGTCTGATGGCCGAAGCCGACATTCACGATGCCTGCGTGGTGCGGCAGAAGAAAGCCTATCCCGTCTACGACGAGAGCTACGCCGATCATATGGCGACGATCAGGCGCGAGCTTGCAAGCCTCTATCCGAGCCTGCATCTCGTCGGCCGCAACGGCATGCACAAATACAATAATCAGGATCACGCGATGATGACCGGGCTGCTCACCGCGGCCAACATCATCGCGGGCGAGCCGATTTACGATGTCTGGCA
>SCSF01000087.1 GCA_004298435.1 Beijerinckiaceae bacterium | reverse complement strand
GGTTCGCAATGGGATGATGTCGTGCTCTTCGATGAGAGCTACGCCTTCCGCGAGCACAGAAGCCGCTGGCTCTATACGGGGATTACGCGAGCAGCGAAGCGGCTGACCGTGGTGGTGTGATGATGCATCTAGATCAGCTTCTCCCATTGATCGAGAGACTTCGAGTTGAGGCGATTGGTGCACCGGACTTTGTGCCAGAGATACAAGCCTATGTGTATAAGGAGCAATCCGCTAAAGTGGTCGCTATCCTGAAGATAGTACGAGCGACGCAGGGTTTGAGCGCGATGAAATTGCTATGTCAATCTGGCTTGTTCATCGATTTTGGTGTTACTATTCGATGCGTGTACGACTGCATAGACGAAGTGTATTTTTTATTGGAAGGATTCCCGAACACCTCAGCTAACGTCGATAAATTCGTCAAGGGGTTCTTCGAGAGCGCGATGACTATCAACGGCCATCGATCTCAGACAACGCCAGCTGTCGAGACTGCAAAAATCAGGAGCGCAAGAGTTCGCTATCTAAAGGGGAGTCATGACGAAGTGATTACTCAGTTGCTCGCTCGCCTCTACAAAACATTTAGCGGCTATGTGCATGCAAATTGCGCACAAATAATGGAAACCTTTGGCGGCCCCGCTCGTAATTTCAACTTGGCCGGCATTCCATCAGTTGAAGAACAGCAAAAGCGAATGGAGCATGTGGACCTCGCAATCAATGCTGTTTTGCAGGCGGCTTCATTCGCAGCGCACACCCTGAATTTGACGGCCTTGTATCAGGATTTAGTTCGAAGTGCCTTAGGAGAAACCTCTTAATTGGATTGTTGCTTTTCCCCCTTCGAGGCTCGCTTCACTCGCACCTCAGCGTGAAGGCGCGCCGGCACATCGTCATCGACACCAACTCTCCAGGAGGCTCGCTTTGGACGACCGGGAGATTCGCGCCGTTCTGGACCGCCATTGGGCTGTGTCCGACGCGAACGACTCTGAGGAAGAGCATCTGGTCTAGGCGCTGCGCGCATCGCTCAACTGCGGGCACACGGCGCAGAGCACGTTATCGTAGGTGCAGAAGACGCGGCGGCACCGGACGTCGTGGCCAGCGAGCATCAGGGCGATGCGGGCGAGCTTCTGCTCGCCGCGGCCCTTGATCAGCACGACGTCGCCCGGGCGCAATTGCTCGCGCAGCAAGGCCGCCGCCTCAACGACAGAGGACGCCACATCGACCGGGCATCCGGCATCCGCAAGCCCCAGACGATAGAGTCCGGCGCGGCGTCCCACCAGCACCACGCGGTCGGCCACGGAAGCGGCCTGGCGGCCAACCGCCACATAGCGGGCGACCCTCGGCCGCGGCGGGTGGTAGATCTCGCCGAGAACCACGATGCGCCGGTTGACGGTTTGCATCTGCCCAAGCACATCCAGCGCTGCATGTATGCTCTCGACGCTCGCCTTGAAGTCGTCGCAGATCGCCACGGCCCCGTTGGCCAACGGGACAGGCTGCATGCGCCCCGGCGTCGGCGGGAGCCGGGACAGGCGCGCAAGCAGCGTGCCGAAATCCAGTCCGGCCATCCTGCCAGCCGCTACGGCGGCCAGCAGGGCGCGCACGGATTCGCGCCCCACCAATTGGCTGCGCACGGGCCATGACTGCCCTTCGGCGATCAAGGTGAATGCGGTGCCGTTGGGGGATACTGCGATCCCGCGCGCGCTGATGTCGCAGCCCTCAGAGAATCCATAGCTTATCGTGTGCGTGGCCAGCTCTCGCACAACGCGGCGCACATTCTCGTCGTCACCGTTGATGATTGCGGCGCCGCCATCGCGCAGGCCCCGGATCATAAGCGCCTTTTCCTGCCAGAGCTTTTCGGTGCCGCCGAAATTCACCTGATGGTCCGTCGCCAAAGCGGTGAGCACGACCAGATCCGGTCGCAGCATGGCGGCATAGGTTCCCATCTGGCCAGGCCAGCCGATCCCGACTTCGAGTACGGCAAAGCGCTTCCACGGCCCCTGGCGGAGCAGATTGATCCCGACCAGTGCAAAGCAATTATCCGCCCGGTGTATCCATTCCGGCGCATGGCCGTGCAAGGCTGTCATAATAGCGCGCGTGGTCGTCGTCTTGCCGAGCGACCCAACCACCACAACCACGCGCTGACGCCTGCCTATGGTCGAGCGGTAGCGCATGACCCATACATGCACCTTCGACCAAAATTGAAAGTTGAGTTTGTTGCACAGGGCGACGCGCGCCTGAAAGTCGCGCATCTCGTGGAACAGCCGCGCTGCCGCGCGGAACTTATGCAAGATCATCTGCTAAGGGCCACCTGTGAACCAGAACCTTGTCAGCAAACATCGCCGCCCTGTGGATGCAGCCGGCACACGCCATCAAGCAGTGCTAGTGATTTCCTCACTCTTGACAAGCTTACGTGAGAAAAGACGGGAAAACTATCAACAAGTCGAAGAAGGCGCCCATCGGCACCATCATCGACGGTAACGCCCGAGGAGATTCGATATGGAGGACCGGGAGATTCGCGCCGCTCTGGATCGCCACTGGGCTGCGTCCGATGCGAACGACTTTGAGGAAGAGCATCTCATTTATCAGGAAGACGCGGTGCTCGAATATCCGCAATCGGGCGAGCGCATCCGCGGGCGGTGGAAGATTCAGGCGTCGCGCGTCGCGCAGCCAAACCGGAAACGCTTCACGATACGGCGGATCATCGGGGCGCGGGCGATCTCTGGGTCACCGAATATATCCTGTCCTATGACGGGCGGCCGTCCTACACTGTGAGCATCATGGAATTCCGTGAGGGAAAAGTGGCGCGCGAGACGCAATATTTCGCCGACCCGTTCGACCCAGGGCCTTCGCGGGCGCAGTGGGTCGAGCGCATGACTTGAAACCCGAACATCCTATGGCTGCATATGCGCCGCTGGCGCGCGCGAAGCTGCCAGTCGATACGGCGTCTCTCGCGCAATATCTCCTCGGCAAGACCTTGGTGCGGGATTTGCCCGAAGGCGTTGTGACGGGCATCATTGTCGAGACAGAAGCCTATGTCATCGGCGATGCCGCAGGGCACGCCTTCCGAGGCATGACGAAGCGTAACCGTTCGCTCTTTCTCGAACGCGGGCACGCCTATGTCTATCTCGCTTATGGCATCTCATACATGCTCAATGTCTCGAGCGAGACGCCGGGCGTTGGAGCGGGCGTCCTGATCCGCGCGATCGAGCCGTGCGAAGGCATCGCGATCATGCACCAAAACCGTGGCGTCGAACGCTTGCGCGATCTGACGCGAGGACCGGGACGGCTTGCCGCGGCATTGCGGATCGATGCTGCGCTCGACGGGATTGATCTTTGCCAAAAAGGCCTGCTGTGGCTCGCACGCGGTGACGCCGAGCCAGACGAAATCGGACAGAGCATCAGGATCGGCATTACCCGGGAGGCAGATCGCCTCCTGCGATTTTATATTCGGAATAATCCATTCGTCAGCGGCCCGAAATCGCTCAATAAATGAGGCTGGATTTTACGGCGTCACAACCACACGTCCCTTCATATTGGGATGGAACTTGCAGAAGTAATCGACGCTGCCGGCTTTTTTCAGAACGATATGCCCGTTTTTCTTCGGTTTGAGCATGACGTTCCAGGCGCCGTTCTTTGCGGTCGCTGTATGCGCGAGCGCATCCTTGTTGATCCATTCGATCGTGTCGCCGACTTTCGCCTGCGCCACAGCAGGAATGTAATCCAGCTTGTCGATCGTCACGCGAATGGTTTTTGCCTGCGCCGGGATGGATAGTCCCAACACCATAAGCGCGGTGAAACAAATCCGCCCCGGAGCCATGACATAATCCCTTACTTCAAATCGGCGGCGACATGCTCGGCGTGCTGCTCGTGGCCCTGAAAAATCTTCAGGCCGGTTTGCAGCAGGCTCTTGAGCTGGGCGTTGCTGGCGGACGGGATGAGCGTCGTCTCAAGCGCGTTGTCCACTTCCTTGTGATAGGCGATCTCGTTCGCGACATAGGCCTTGTCGAAGGCGGGGCCGTGCAGCTTCGCAAGCTTCTTGCGTTCCGCCGCCGCCTGTTTGCTCAATGCGCGGCTGGTCGGATTGTCCTGCGGCGTTACCTTCAGCTTCTTGACGAGCGCAAGCGCCTCCTTGTTCACCTCGCTATGGTCGCGCACCATATCCTGCGCGAATGCGCGGACTTCCTTGTTCTTGGATTTCGCCAGCGCCTGCTTGGCCGCCACAATGTCAATTTTGTCCGCCGTGTAAGCGATATGTGCAATTTGCGGATCGGTTGGCTTGTTGCCCTGCGCGAACGCAGGCGCGGACAGCAAGGCAAGCGTGGCGAGGCACGCTGACAATTTGGCAAGCATCAAAATCTCCATTTCAGCGCCCGGTTCCACCGGGCTCGGTAAGAAATTTGATGCAGCAGACCCGCAAAGGTTCCCGCAAATCAATCGCGGCAGATGCGCCGCACCACAGCTTCCGTCATCCGTGCGCAGCGCTGGCCGCCGAATGGAAAGCTGACGGTGAGCGCTGGGCCGAACTGCTTGTCGAGTTCCGCCCGCAGCAGCCGGCGCGCGCGGTGCAGCCTTGTCTTCACCGTTTCGGGCTGCAAGCCGAAAAGATCGGCGGTGTCCTTGACGCTCATGCCTTCAACGATGCGCGCAACGAATACGACGCGGTACGCATCAGGAAGCCCGTCAATCGCCTGTTCCAGCACCGCACGGATCTCACTTTGCGCCATGGCCCGCTCCGGATCGCCGCCTGCCGCCGAGGCTGGAAAATGAATGATCTCTGCCTGAGGTCGGTTGGCGCCATAGGCCTCCCAGTCCACCGTCGGGCGCCGCCGCCGCAAGCGCCCCAGCGCTTCGTTCAGGGCGATGCGTGTTATCCATGTTCCGAAAGCGGCGTCGCCGCGGAAAGTATCGAGGCCGGTGAAGGCGCGGACGTAGGTTTCCTGAACGACATCTTCTGCCTCCGCATCATTGCGCAGGATGCTCCGCGCAATGCGAAACAGACGGCGATTGTAACGCTGCGTAATGGCGCGCACCGCGGCTTCGTTGCGCTTGCGCGCCAGATCAACGAGTTCTTGATCCGTTAACGATTGGGCCTCGGCCTGCCGGCTCTGCGTCAAAGACATGGAAGCTATCCCCTGTTTCCATCCGTTGGATGGACACCCGGCCAAAAGGTTCCCACGGCCTCCGAGGATAGCACGTCATTGGACATGATGCCGAAAGATCGCAGATTTTACGAAGAAACGTCGCGGATTAAAGCCAGACATGATAGGATTTCCAGGGAAAATGGCTGCCGGTTCGCGCGCCGCACGAGGAGGACGCCTGATGAAATCCATTCTTATCCCCGTCGAGGACCATGCGGCGATTGGATCGGTGCTGACGACGGCGCTGCGCCTTGCCGAACGCTTCGGCAGCTATATGGAAGGTGTCGCGCTCGGCCCGGATTTTGCGCAAATCACTGCTGCCGACTTTTCCCTTGGCGGAATGATTGTTGACGATCAGGCGCGGCATGAACTTCTCAATGAGGCATACGAAATTTTTTCGGGCTTCGTGCAAAGCAATGCGATTGCGCGGACGCAGGACGACACAGGCAAGCCTCACTGTAGCTGGCGCGGCGATACGCTCATCACCGACGAAGGCATCGGCGAATATGGCCGCATCTTCGATGTGCTCGTTGTCGGCCGTCCGGCAGCCGGCTTTCATCAGCCGCGCAAGGCGACGCTCGAGGCGGCGATGTTCGAAAGCGGCCGCCCGCTTCTGATTGCGCCGCCGCAGGAAACAGGAAAACTTGGCGACTGTATCGCCATCGCCTGGAACGCAAGCCCCGAGTCGGCACGCAGCGTTGCTTTCGCTATGCCACTGCTTCTCGCTGCGCAGGATGTGCCGGTGATGATGGTGCCAGGCACAAAGCTCGCGGGGCCTGACGAAGCGCAGTTAGTGACGAGCCTCCGACGCCATGGCGTGCCAGCGCGGGTCATACCAACCAATGATACAAGCAAGGGACCGGGCTTCGCCGTGCTTGAAACGGCGCAAAGCGTCAATGCCGACATGCTCATAAAAGGCGGCTATACGCAAAGCCGCGTGCGCCAGTTCATTTTTGGCGGTCCGACGAGCCAGATTCTCGCAGAAGCAACTCTGCCGGTGTTTATGGCGCATTGAGAAACCCAAAAGAGAACATTTCCGCAGCGTATTGCGATGAAGTTTTCCAGCATCATTTGGAAAAGTTCCCGACTCGATTACACTGCAATGAATCTCTTCGATTCTCAAAGACGCGCGATTACTTTCCCGCTATAGAAATGAGTGAGCCTGCACATTCAGGCGCAGCGGCATTCATGTCATTGTTTTGCGACAAAACGACACGATCATGCTGGTTGCAGCATCTCTATAAGAGATGTCAAAAAATCCTGCGGGCAGAACAGCGCAGGACGATAAAGTCGAGACAATAAGCGTATCGAGAGCGTATCGAGGATTGTCACCATGATCGCGAACAGATGTTTTTCTGACCATCGGCAAGCAGGCCGCGCGCTCGCTGCCGCGCTTGGTCTGATCGGACTGGCCGTTGCGGGATCATGTCTCCTTCCGCTTGAAAGTCATGCCGAGGATGCAGCGAAGGTTGCGGCGCCAGCCAAGGCCGCGCCCATCCCCGCAGCGCCATCGACGGCGATAAAAGCTCCAGCCGCAGCGGCTTCGCCAGCTCCTGCAACAGCCGCGGCAGCGCCTGCATTGCCTGCCGCTACGCCCGCCCCGGCCGCAGCGGCTGCCGATCATCCGGCTGCAAACCAGCCGGCTGCTGCGTCCGAAGCCATTGCTCCCGCTGCACCTGCCCCGGCAGCTTCTCCAAACGAGAATGCTCCCTCAGTGCCGGCGCGCCTGCTGCCGCATGAACTTTCGCCATGGGGCATGTTCATGTCGGCTGATATTGTCGTGAAAGCGATGATGGTCGGCCTTGCCTTCGCGTCGGTCGTGACCTGGACGGTCTGGTTCGCCAAAAGCCTCGAACTTTTCACGGCGCGGCGGCGCACCCGCAAGCAACTGGCGATCCTCGCCAGCGAGGACACGCTTGCGGCGGTGCAAGCGAGCTTCACCGGCGCCAAAGGCGCCGTCGCGCAAATGGTCGCCGCCGGCGCGGGCGAACTCGAGCGGTCCGCCTATCTGTCAACGGAAGGCATCAAGGAGCGCACAGCCGCGCTGATCGCCCGCATCGAAGCGCGCGCCGGCCGTCAGATGAGCCGCACCACCGGCGTACTGGCGACGATTGGCGCGACCGCCCCCTTCGTCGGCCTGTTCGGCACGGTCTGGGGCATTATGAACAGCTTCATCGGCATTTCGAAGACCCACACGACCAGTCTCGCCGTGGTCGCACCGGGCATCGCCGAGGCCCTGCTGGCAACCGCTATGGGCCTTGTCGCCGCTATCCCTGCGGTGATGATCTACAATGTGTTCGCGCGCAGCATCACATCCTACCGCGCCATGCTCGGCGATGCTGCCGCGGAAATCTTGCGCCATATCTCGCGCGACCTCGACCGCGCCGAAAGAGAAGCAACCGAAGACGAGGCCAACTGGCGCGTCGTCGGCATGCGGCAATCGGCTGAATAAGGCCCGGGAGCAAGCCGATGGCCATCAAGCTCGCCAGCAGCAGCGACGGCGATCTCGACGAGGCGCACGAGATCAATGTCACGCCTTTCATCGACGTCATTCTGGTGCTGCTCATCATCTTCATGGTGGCGGCTCCTCTCTCGACAGTCGATGTCAATGTCGATCTGCCGACATCGACGGCGAAGCCGGTCCCGCGTCCGGACAAGCCGTTGTTCGTCACCATCAAGCCGGATCTCTCGCTGGCGCTTGGCGAAAAGACGGTTGCGCGCGACGATCTGGGCGCGGCGCTCGATGCAGCGACCGGCGGCAACAAGCAACAGCGGATATTCCTGCGCGGTGACAAGCGCGTGCCTTATGGCTCTGTGATGACGCTGATGAATCTGCTGCGGCAGGCCGGCTATCTCAAAATCGCGCTGGTGGGACTCGACTCCGGGCAGGCTTCCGCCGCGCCGGACGCCGGACAGCCGAGCGCCAATCCTGCCCCGGCAAATCCCGGCACGCCCGCACAGCCGTAACCTGATCGAAGTTTCTCTGATGAGTCTTTACACCGAAACGATCCTGCCGCAGCGCGAAGCCAAGGGGCTTTCGCGTTGGGTCGTCGCACTCATCATCGTCATAGCGATCCATCTTGCGATCGGCGCTTATATCATCATGCGGCGTAGCATCGGGGTGCCGGCGGGCCAGCCGACAAATGCGATGTTCATTGACCTTGCGCCGATCGAAACCGCGCCGCCGCAGGTCTCGCCCCCCGCGCCAAAGCCTGTGGCCGCGCCGCCCAAAGTCGAGCCGCCGCCCCCGCCGCCCGAGCCGCCGATGCAATCGGTGCCCGAAACGCCCGCGGTGATGACGGCGCCGCCGCCGGTCACGCTGCCAATTCCGAAAATTCTGCAAACGGAGGAATCGCCGGTCACTTTGCCTCCTCCGCCGCCGCCGAAGCCCATGCCTGACAAAGTGCAGGAGCAAAAGCAGATCGATCTGCAAAAGCGCGTTGAACAGGAACGCAAGCGCAAGAAGCAGGTGGAACTGCGCAAGAAGCGCGCTGAAGAGCAGAAGGAGTTGAGGAAGGAGCGTGCCGAGCGCGCCAGAGCGGCTGCCGCTAGCCGGGCCAGCCGGCGCGCAGGTGCGCCGCGCGCTGGCGCTTCAGGCCAGTCGATCGCCGCTTGGCAGAGAGGTGTTCAGGCGCGCGTGTCTGCCGCGGCACATTCCGTCTCCAGTGGAAGCGGCTCGGCGACTCTCATGTTTACGGTCGAGGCCAACGGCCGCATTGTGTCCCCCCATATCGTTCGAAGCTCGGGTTCGGCTGCGGTTGATCGCGCAGTTTTGTCGATACCCCGCCGGATTGGACGCCTGCCACCGCCGCCGAACGGCCGCGTCTCGATCCGCGTGCCAGTTCGGTTCAGCGGGTTCTGAAAGCGAAAGAGAGCGAGCGAAAGCCCCCGGCAGCCTGAATCATCCGCTGGGAACGGACAGCCGGACGCCAGAGTTCTTGTGTTAATGGCCGCGGACAGCCGATGCTGCATCCGCGGAGCGGGATCGTCATTATCTGGAACAGCCTGAAAGATGCACGATGAACAACTATAAACAAGGGTTTACAGACTTTCATGCCGGCTGATTTGAGGTTGCAAATCTGCCACAGCGGAGCAATGGAACCGAATTATTTTGGAAAAGCCCTTGGCGTCAGTGACGAAACCGACTACCTTCCGGGCTTAAAGATTACCTTTCGCTGCTGAAAGAGCAATGCGGGAGCGTTGAGGTTATTCAGCCCTGAGGACTATGCCCTGCGAGGTAAGGGCGATCTGCAAGGGACGATGCAACTTCCGCCCGCACGCCATGACGTCAGCACGATCGAGGTGATTGCCCCCAAAGTCTGAGACCCTTTTGAAATCAGGGTCGACAGTCGCGCCACGGTTCTGCCGTGAGCTATTCTTTGTCAGCTGGAGATTGATCAGCTGGAGATTTGTCAGCGGGAACTGACGCTAGCTCTCCTTTCGCTATGAAGGGTTCTGCACTTAGCGACTTGGCACTTACCGGCTTGGCATTGCCAGGAGTCGCGGACACGATGCCACGCAAGGAACATCGATGAGACCAAATCAAAACAAGCGTATGCGCGGCCGTAACCCCAGCAATCGCAAAGGCCCCAATCCACTATCCCGCAGCTATGAGTCGAACGGCCCGGACGTTAAAATACGCGGCACCGCCCATCATATCGGCGAAAAATATCTTCAGCTCGCGCGCGATGCGCAATCCTCCGGCGACCCGGTAATGGCGGAGAGCTTCCTCCAGCATGCCGAACATTATTTCCGCCTGATCGCCGCGGCCCAGTCGGCGCAGCAGGCCGCGCAAGGCAGCCAGCGCCCGGCGAATGAAGCCGAGGCGGAAGATTTCGAGGATGAAGAGGATTTCAGCGGCGGGATGGATCGGTTTGCATCGCCGATCGAGCGCGCCGCACCCCCCGCCTACGCACCGGGATCCAACGGACAGCCCGCCTATCCCGACCGCGAAGGCGGCTACAACAATGGCGGCGCAGAACGGCCGCAGTACGAGCGCCAGGAGCGCGGTCCGCGGCAGGAACGCAACAACTTCCAGGAGCGCGGTTATCAAAATCGCGGCTATCAGGATCGCAATTATCAGGACAGAGGCGACAGGCCGACAAGTGATCGGCAGGGCTCGCAGTCCCGCGATGGCGAATCGCGCGGCGGCCGCGGCGGCCGCGATTACCGTCGTGACAATTCCTCCCGCGACCAGTCCTCCCGCGATCCGGGCGGCAGAGACAACGGCCCGCGCGAGAATGGCCCGCGCGACAGCAACCGGGACAATGGCCCGCGTTATGAGCGCGCCGAACCGCGCGGCAACGTCGACACCATTGGCGGCAACAAGGGCTTGCCCGCCTTCATCACAGCGCCGGTGCGTATGCAGCCGGAGGCGCATCTGTCCGACGAGCAGCCAGTCGTCGCCGAGATGCTCGATCGCGAGGACGTGGAAAACGAGGGGACCGGCTTCCATCTGCGCCCGCGCCGCCGGCGTCGTAGCAAGGCCGAAATGAGCGATGGAGCGCCCGAAGCCGCGCCGTCCACAGATCCCGTCGGCGATTGATTCCCGGTTCCATTTCCGTGACGGCCGCGCCAACGCTGAGTTGCGCGGCCGTACAGTGTCCTTTTCCTTATTAGTTTCCTTGCCGGGCAGCTAACATTTCGGCGCAACCTCCTTACATGAACATATAAAGGCTGCCGCACCCTCATCCTCCCTTGACTTGACCTCGCATGACTGGCGAACGGTGGAGGACGTTGGAAATGGGGCCTCGTAAGATCACGATGCGTTCAGGTTGGAATCGCCCTGAACGCATGTAGCGTGATCGGGTTCAATATTAGAGCGGGATCTAAGCGAAAAACCGGGATCCACTTTTTCGCATCCCGCTCTGATGCCGCACCCGAGCTGCTTCGGAGCCGGTGTGCCGCAAGGAGGGATGTTCTATGAATTTCGAGAAGTATACCGAGCGCGCGCGGGGTTTCGTCCAAAGCGCCCAGTCGCTTGCGACACGCGAGGGGAATCAGCAATTCACCCCCGAGCATTTGCTCAAAGTGCTGCTCGACGACGATCAGGGCCTCGCTGCCGGCCTCATCGACCGCGCCGGCGGACGCTCGCGCGAAGCTCTCATCCAGACCGAGCTTGCGCTTTCGAAGCTGCCCAAGGTGCAGGGCTCTGGCGCCGGTCAGCTCTATCTTGCGCCAACCACGGCCCGCATCTTCGACAATGCCGAGAAGATCGCACAAAAAGCCGGTGATTCCTTCGTGACCGTCGAGCGGCTTCTGCTCGCCCTCGCAATGGAGAAGAGCGCCGAAGCGGGCAAGATTCTCGAAAAGGCCGGGGTTACGCCGCAGACGCTGAATGCTGCGATCGAAGAACTGCGCAAAGGCCGCACCGCCGATAACGCGACGGCTGAAAACGCCTATGACGCGCTGAAGAAATACACCCGCGATCTGACCGACGCGGCGCGCAGCGGCAAGCTCGATCCGGTTATCGGCCGCGACGAGGAGATTCGCCGCTCGATCCAGGTGCTTTCGCGCCGGACGAAAAACAATCCCGTCCTGATCGGCGAACCCGGCGTCGGCAAAACCGCCATCGTCGAAGGTCTCGCTCTGCGCATCGTCAATGGCGATGTGCCCGAGAGCCTGCGCGACAAGAAGCTGCTTGCACTCGATCTTGGTTCGCTTATCGCGGGCGCCAAATATCGCGGCGAATTCGAGGAGCGGCTGAAGGCCGTTCTCAACGAAGTCACGGCCGCCGAAGGCGGCATCATCCTCTTCATCGACGAGATGCACACGCTCGTCGGCGCGGGCAAAGCCGATGGCGCGATGGACGCTTCAAATCTTCTGAAACCGGCGCTTGCCCGTGGCGAACTGCATTGCATCGGTGCGACGACGCTCGACGAATATCGCAAGCACGTCGAAAAGGACGCGGCGCTTGCCCGGCGCTTTCAGCCGATCTTCGTCTCCGAGCCGACAGTCGAGGATACGATCTCGATCCTGCGCGGCTTGAAAGAGAAATACGAACTGCATCACGGCGTCCGCATCACCGATTCAGCCATCGTCTCTGCGGCGACCCTGTCGCATCGCTATATCGCGGATCGTTTCCTGCCCGACAAGGCGATCGACCTCGTCGATGAAGCCGCATCGCGGCTGCGCATGCAGGTCGATTCGAAGCCGGAAGAACTCGACGAGATCGATCGCCGGATCATGCAGTTGAAAATCGAGCAGGAAGCGCTGAAGAAAGAGAGCGACCCTGCCTCAAAGGATCGCCTCTCCCGGCTCGAAGGCGAACTGGCCGAGGCGGAGGAAAAATCCACCGCCCTGACCGCACGCTGGCGCGCCGAAAAGGATAAGCTCGGCGCCGCACAGAAGATCAAGGAGCAGCTCGAATCCGCCCGTAACGAACTGGTGCAGGCGCAACGCCACGGCGAATATCAGCGCGCCGGCGAATTGACCTATGGCATCATTCCGGATCTCGAGCACAGACTGGCGGATACGGAATCGCATCGCGCCGAGGCGCTTCTCGAAGAAGCTGTCACGGCCGATCACATCGCGCAGGTCGTCTCGCGCTGGACCGGTGTGCCTGTCGAGAAAATGCTGGAAGGCGAACGCGACAAGCTGCTGCGCATGGAGGAGGAACTGGCCAAACGCGTCGTTGGCCAGGCCGATGCCGTGCATGCAGTCTCGACAGCCGTGCGGCGCGCGCGCGCGGGCCTTCAGGATCCGCACCGGCCAATCGGCTCGTTCATGTTTCTCGGGCCGACCGGCGTCGGCAAAACCGAACTCACCAAGGCTCTCGCGGCGTTTCTGTTCGATGACGAGACGGCGATGGTGCGCATCGACATGTCCGAATACATGGAGAAGCACTCGGTCGCGCGGCTCATCGGCGCGCCTCCGGGATATGTCGGCTATGAGGAAGGCGGCGCCCTGACCGAGGCCGTCCGCCGCCGTCCCTATCAGGTCGTGCTGTTCGACGAGATCGAGAAAGCGCATCCCGACGTTTTCAACGTGCTTTTGCAGGTGCTGGACGACGGCAGGCTTACCGATGGCCAGGGCCGCACCGTCGATTTCAGCAACGTCCTCATCATTATGACATCGAACCTCGGCGCAGAATTTCTCGTCGCGCAGAAAGAAGGCGAGGAATCCTCAGCCGTCCATGCCGAAGTCATGCAGATGGTCAGAGCGCATTTCCGGCCGGAGTTCCTGAACAGGATCGACGAGATCATTCTGTTCCATCGCCTGCGCCGCGAGGATATGGCCGCAATCGTCGATATCCAGATCGAGCACCTCCTGAAACTCCTCGAGGATCGCAAGATCTTTCTGGATCTCACACCCGAGGCCCGCACCTGGCTTGCCGAGAGAGGTTACGATCCGGCCTATGGCGCACGGCCTCTGAAGCGCGTGATTCAGAAGGCGTTGCAGGATCCACTGGCGGAAGAGATCCTCTCCGGCAAAATCCGCGATGGCGAGACTGTCGTTATCGGCGCCAACGCACAGGGTCTCGTCCTGCTCACCGGAGAAGACGCCGCGAACTCGGATTCCGGCAAGAAATCGAAGAACAGCCGCGCGACAGTCGTGAATTTTCCGAAGGGCAGCGCATCGTAACGAGCGACAGTCCGCCTTGCTGGCCCGGCCGGATGCGTGCGGCATCCGGCGCGAGCCCTCAGCCATCATCGCCACTCACCTTGCGGGGGAAGAGCCCGCCACTTCACTCGAAAATCTTATAAAAAGCGCATCATTTTCAGGGTTCGACCGGGTTCTCGCGCCCCCGCCTTGCGATGGCTCGGAAATCATCTCCCAAAACGGGAAAAACGTCTTGAAAACCATGCATTCGCCGCCGTTTCGCATTATATTATGCGTATAAAGACCGGCGTTCCGGTTTCCGCTTTTCCGCCTGCTTTCAGAGAGTTCCGCACCATATGGCACATCCTTCCGCCGCTCCGGATTCCATGCCTGAACCCATGCCAAAAACAACGCACGAACCGGTCGCGCCGGAGCAAATTACCGAGGATGCGATTGCCTATAACGCGGACTCGATCAAGGTTTTGCACGGTCTTGAGGCCGTCCGCAAACGCCCTGGCATGTACATCGGCGATACGGATGACGGCTCCGGCCTGCACCACATGATCTATGAGGTCGTCGATAATGCGATCGACGAGGCTTTGGCCGGCCACGCAACGCGCGTGACGGTGACTCTGCACTCTGACGGCTCCGTCACCGTTACCGATGACGGGCGCGGCATCCCGACCGACATCCATTCCGAGGAAGGCGTATCCGCTGCCGAAGTCATTATGACGCAGCTACATGCCGGCGGGAAATTCGATCAGAATTCCTACAAGGTTTCGGGCGGCCTGCATGGCGTCGGCGTTTCCGTCGTGAATGCGCTCTCGACATGGCTGAAATTGCGCATCTGGCGTGACGGCAAGGAACATGAGGTTGGCTTCGCGCACGGCGACACTGTGGCCCCGTTAGCAGTGGTGGGACCCGCGCCAGTCGAAAACGGTAAAGCCAAACGCGGCACCGAAGTGACGTTCATGCCATCGCCGGAAACCTTCAGCGGAGTCACCGATTTCGATTTTGCGACCATCGAACACCGGTTGCGTGAGCTTGCCTTCCTGAATTCGGGCGTCCGCATTCTGCTCACCGATGCGCGCAGCGCCGAAATCAGGCAGGAAGAATTATTCTATGAAGGCGGCGTCGAGGCTTTCGTACGCTATCTCGACCGCGCCAAGACGCCACTGATCCCGACGCCTATTCTGATGAAGGGCGAACGCGACCATGTGATGGTGGAAGCGGCGCTGTGGTGGAACGATTCCTACCACGAAAACGTCGCGGTTTTCACCAACAACATTCCGCAACGCGATGGCGGCACGCATCTCGCCGGGCTTCGCGCCGCCCTGACGCGGCAGGTGACGGGCTATGCCGAGCGCTCAGGACTTGGCAAACGCGAGAAGGTGGATCTCTCCGGCGACGATTGTCGCGAAGGCCTCACCTGCGTGCTGTCCGTGAAGGTGCCCGATCCGAAATTCTCGTCGCAGACGAAGGACAAGCTCGTCTCCTCGGAGGTGCGCCCGGCCGTGGAAGGCCTCGTGAACGAGATGCTCGGCCAATGGTTCGAGGAGCATCCACAGCCGGCAAAGGTCGTCGTCGGAAAGGTTGTCGAAGCGGCGCAGGCGCGTGAGGCAGCGCGCAAGGCGCGCGAACTTACGCGGCGCAAAGGCGCTCTCGACGTCGCCAATCTGCCGGGCAAGCTCGCCGACTGCCAGGAGCGCGACCCCTCCAAGGCCGAACTTTTTCTGGTCGAGGGCGATTCCGCAGGCGGTTCCGCGAAGCAGGGCCGCAACCGTGAATATCAGGCGGTGCTGCCGCTCCGCGGCAAGATCCTCAATGTCGAGCGCGCCCGTTTCGACAAGATGCTCTCCTCGCAGGAGATCGGTACGCTGATCACGGCGCTGGGCACCGGCATAGGCCGCGACGATTTCAATCCCGACAAGCTGCGCTATCACAAGATCATCATTATGACCGATGCGGATGTTGACGGTTCGCACATCCGCACTCTGTTGCTGACCTTCTTCTTCCGGCAGATGCGTGAATTGATCGAGCGCGGGCATCTCTTCATCGCGCAGCCGCCACTTTACAAGGTGAAGCGCGGCAGTTCCGAGCAATATCTGAAGGATGAGCGGGCCAAGGACGATTACCTCATCGACAATGGCCTTGATAGCGCCGTGCTGCGCCTGGCCAGCGGTGAGGAGCGCGGCTCCGCCGATCTCAGAGCTATCGTCGATGAAACGCGAGGAGTCCGCCAGATTCTTTCCAGCCTGCATTCGCGCTACGATCGCACGAGCGTGGAACAGGCCGCGATTGCCGGAGCACTGCGCCCGATCTCGCCGGATTCGGAGGAAGAGGCGGCACGGCTGGCGAACGACATCGCCGAACGGCTCAATCGTCTCGCAGACGATATGGAGCGCGGCTGGTCGGGACAGGTGGAAAATGGCGGCTATGTCTTTACGCGCACGTTGCGGGGCATGCGGCAGGTCTCGGTGATCGATGCCGCGCTTCTGGCTTCTGTCGAAGCACGCCGGCTTAACGAGCATGCGCGGACGCTGCATGAAATCTATGATCGCCCCGCCGCATTCATTCGCAAAGGCGACGAAAAGCCCGTCTTCGGTCCGTTGCAATTGATGGATGTGGTGCTGGCCGCTGGACAGAAAGGCATCACCCAGATCCAGCGTTACAAAGGTCTCGGCGAGATGAACCCCGAGCAGCTTTGGGAAACGACGCTTGATCGCAATGTGCGCTCAGTATTGCAAGTAAAGATCAAGGAAGGCGACGAAGCGGACGATATTTTCGTGAAGCTGATGGGCGATGTCGTCGAGCCACGGCGCGAGTTCATCCAGGCGAATGCACTGAACGTCGCGAACCTCGACGTGTGAGGATGGCTTTTCAGAAGTTTTCATACATGCCGAACATCTATCTCGATTACAACGCCAGCACGCCCATCGACCGTGCCGTCACCGCCGCCATGCGCCCTCTTATCGACGATGCATTCGGTAACCCGTCGAGTGACCATTGGGCTGCGCGCCCCGCCAAGAGAGCGCTCGACAATGCGCGAGCCGAGGTCGCAGCGTTGCTGGGCGCGGCTCCCGACGAGATCGTATTTACGAGTGGTGGAAGCGAAGCCAACAACCTGGCGCTTGTGGGGACTTACTTCGTCCTTCGGGAGCCCGGCGGACACATCATCACGCAGGTCACCGAGCATCCTGCAATCCTCAAGCCGCTCGCCTTCCTCGAGCGATTAGGGGCTGAGGTCACATACCTGCCCGTCGACAGCACGGGTAGGGTCGATCCGGGCGCTGTGCGGCGAGCAATCCGGCCGAGCACGATTCTGATCAGCGTCATGCACGCCAATAATGAGACCGGTACGATTCAACCCATCGAAGAGATTAGCCAGATCGCCAAAGAGAATGGCGTCCGCTTTCACACGGACGCCGCCCAGTCGCTCGGAAAGATTGCTACCAAGGTTGACACGCTCGGGGTTGATCTTCTCTCGATCGCCGGCCACAAGCTGTACGCGCCAAAAGGTGTTGGTGCGCTCTACGTGCGCCGCGGGATGAAGATTGAACCTCTGATTCATGGGGCTGGGCACGAGGACGGCCGACGTGCGGGGACCGAGAGCGCCCTGCTTGCGACTGCCCTTGGCCGCGCGTGCGCCATTGCCGAGGACTGGGTTGGAGCACCCGACATCCGGAACCTTCGCGATCGCTTGTGGGATCGCCTCCAAGCAGATTTAGGTAATCGAGTGGCGCTGAACGGCCATCCGGATCACCGCTTGCCGAACACCCTCAATGTCTCTTTTGTCGGCGAGATCGGAGCCGACATTCTCGCCCGGATGCCGGAGGTCGCTGCCTCTACCGGGTCGGCCTGTCATGCTGGGCAGATCACATTGTCCCCGGTGCTTGACGCTATGGGCGTGGCGCCAAAGATCGGGCTGGGCGCGATCCGCTTCAGTTTAGGGCGCTCCACCACAATGACTGAAATCGACGAAGTCGCTGCGAGATTGCAGCGCGTGTTTGCCTGACGTCGATTTTGCGTTTTTATCAGTTCAACCCTGTGGAGGGAGACTGAGAAAGTTCGCCGGCGGCGTCAGCATCGACCATGGGTGGACGCATTTCACCGGCAGCAGCGTCTTATCGACATTACAGGATAATTTCGTCGTTCCCTGAAGCTCGGAATTAATCAACGAGCCAGGCTATGATGTTTCGCCGACCAGCGTCGGTGCTCAGAACACATACATCAGTCTTTATGTCCTCGATAATTTCGACATCACCAACAGGCTGAGCATTCATGCCGGCGCGCGCTTCAATTATGCGCAAATCACTTTGCAGGATCAGACAGGCACCGATCCCGACCTGAATGCAAATAACACCTTCGGCCGGATCAATCCGGTGGTGGGTGCAACATTCAAGATCACGCCGGACATCGCGGCCTATGCCAGCTATTCGGAGGCCAATCGCGCGCCGACACCGCTCGAACTCGGTTGCGCCAGCCCTGACCATCCCTGCATGATCGACAACTTCCTTGTCGCCGACCCGCCGCTGAAGCAGGTCATCGCGCGGACCGTCGAAGCGGGTTTCAAGAGAGTCAATAAGGTTGGTGGCCCCTCCCCGGACAGATCACCTGGAGCGCCAGCTTCTATCGGACCCAGAATCAGGACGACATCTACAACGTCCCGAGCACCGTGACCGGCTTCGGCTATTTCACGAATGCTGGTGACACGCTGCGGCAAGGCGTCGATATCGGCGCGGTCTATCACACCCACCGCTTGAATGTTTACGCCAATTACTCCTACATCCAGGCAACCTTCCTTTCGCCGGTGCAACTCTCGTCGCCGAACAACCCGTTCGCCGACGCTGACGGCAACATTCAGGTTGAGCCAGGAGACAATCTGCCGGGCATTCCACGCCACAAGTTCAAGATCGGATTCGATTATGAAGTTCTGCGAAGTGGAAAGTGGGAGCGGATCTCGTCTACCGTTCGAGTCAGTACTACTTCGGTGATGAAATCAACGCGCTGCCGAAAGTCTCCGGCTTTGCGGCGGTCAATCTGCGCACCTCTTATCAAGTCAACAAGAACCTTCAGGTCTTCGGCGTGCTGAACAACGCGCTGAATTACCGTGGCGCGACCTATGGCACGCTTTACGAGACGGACTCAACGACGAACCAGGTCAGCGGTGCTTCGATCCCTGGCCTGTTCTCCTCGAATGATCCGCGTGCGGTTACACTGGCTCCTCCGCTCGAAGTCTTTGGCGGCGTAAAGATGACATTCTGAGAATCAAAAAACCTCACCTCCCCCGACTGACTGCCGCGCCGGAGCTACAAGCTTCCATCTGTCACTGTGATTTATCTGATGTGAAATGCTTATCCCGCGTGCAATCACGATCGATCAGTTGAGCGTAGAGTTCTCTGGCGCTCCTCGCCCTGCGTAATGCCTGAGCGACCTCAAGGTCGCGCCGTTTGCCCCATTTGGATTGCGTTGCTCCAAAGCTGCCGTGCGAAATTACAGCACCACCTCATAATGAAGATCAATCGCCCCCGCGAAGGCGATATCCAACGCCGGTTTCCGTAATGAGGTGCTGCGGTCGCTCGGGATCTGCTTCGATCTTCTGCCGAAGCGATCGGACATAGATGCGCAGATACTGTACGTCAGTGTCGCCACCCCAAACTTCTCTTAAAATGAATCGGTGCGTCAAAACCTTGCCGGCGTGCGCGACGAGCAGCCTCAACAGATCGTACTCGCGCGGCGACAGTTTCACCTCATCGCCTCTCACTGTCACCAACCGGCGCACGAGGTCGACCGATAAATCGGCGTTCCGAAAAACAGGCCGTTCGCCTTGCTGCTGCAATCGGTGACGTAGTGCGGCCCGCAGCCGAGCCAGCAGTTCATCCGTGCCGAATGGCTTGGTGACATAATCGTCGGCGCCGAGATCGAGCGCCTGAACCTTGCCGCGTTCATCCACCCGGCTTGAGAGGACAATGATCGGAACCGTCGAGCCGTTGTCGCGGATACGTCGAATGACTTCCACGCCATCGATGTCCGGAAGTCCCAGATCGAGGACGAGTACGTCCGGTGGATTGCGCCCGAACATGGTAAGTGCGCCGCCGCCATTTTCGGCTTCAAGGACATGATAGCCCTGCGCGCTGAGACTCGTTCTGAGAAAGCGCCTTATCGGCGGTTCGTCATCCACGACGAGTACGCGCACAGGTGCCGTCGTCATGCGAGCACGTCCTGGCAGATGGCGTCTGTGACTGCCACAGGCATCGTTACGGTGAAGATCGCTCCACTTCGGTCGGCGCGGTTGGCGGCAACGATGCTGCCACCCATGGCTTCCACAAAGCCATGGCAAATCGCAAGGCCCAGGCCAGTCCCGGCGCGCTGCCGGTCAGCCGACTGGATACGATAGAACTTATCGAAGATCCGATCCAGGTCGGCGAGCGGAATGCCCGAGCCTTCATCGATGATGTGCAGGTGCAGAACGTTCCCTTCGTGCTTCGCCTGCACCAGGATCGTGGATCCCGGCTGCGCATATTTGGACGCATTGTCGAGAAGATTGAACAATACCTGCTCGAACAGCACCGGATCTATCCGCAGCAGAGGCAGAGGCCTGTGGAGGTCGATTTTCACTTTATGAGCGCTGAGGAATTTCTTTGCCCGCTCCAGAGCGCTGCCAATGACATCGCCCACATCGACCAATTCGGCGCGCGGGATGATTGCACCGGATTCGAGGCGGGTCATGTCAAGAAGGTTCGCGATGAACCGATTGAGACGATCCGACTCTTCCTGGATCGTTCCGATCAGCTCTTCCTGAGCGGCGTCATCGAGTTCTTTGCGGTAATTCTTCAGGGTCGTTGCCGAACCGAATATAGACGCGAGCGGCGTCCGCAGATCATGCGAGATCGACGTGAGGAGCGCCGAGCGGAGGCGCTCAGTCTCGGCTTCGAGCCGCGCACGATCCACATTCTGCGCCAGGACAATGCGCTCGATCGCAAGTGCTGCCTGGTCGGTCAAAGCATCAAGCAGCCGCTGCCGATCCGGCGTCAGCAAGGGGCCTGGCCGATCGGAGTCGAGACCGACCACGGCCACCGTGCCGCTACCGGTCCGCATCGGAAGAAAGAGTCGTTTGGCTCCCGGAAGCGTGTCTGCGTCGCGCCCTGCGGGGCGATTATTCTCCCAGCACCACTTCGCCGCAGCCAAATCTGCATCATCCAGAATGTCTTCAGGCGGATACCCCGCCCGAACGACGATGGTCTCGCCCTCCGGCAAGAGCAGGACCACTCTAACTCTCAGCATTGACGCAATCTGATATGCGGTCGCCCACAACAAATCGTCGAGCGTGATCGCGCCAGCCAGTTTCCGGGTAAAGAGGTATAGCTCCTCTGTCGTCCTGGCGCGCTGGCGGGCGGTAATGGCCTGCGCGCGCATACGAGAGGTCAGATTGCTTGCGATCACAGCTACGAGTGCAAAAAAGAACAGCGCAACGACATTTTCTGGATCGGCAACCGTGAACGTGTAAAGGGGCGGCAAGAAGAAAAAATTGTACGCAAGTACACTCGCGAGACAGGCAAAGAGCGACGGCCACAAGCCATAGGCAACGGCACTCACCAGAACTGCCGTCAGGAACACGAGAGCCATATTGGAAATTGAGAGGAACTGTTGCAGGACGAGCCCGATGCCAAGCGCGGCGGCAACGATCCCGGAGGTTCCCGCATATGCCCGCATGTTGAGCCCGGGGCGTTTCTGTGCCGCACGTTCGAACCTTTCAGCCTGCGGCTTATCCTGCTTTCCCGGCTCGGCGATTACATGAACGCTGATATCGCCAGCGCGACGTATGAGTTGATGGGTGACAGAGCCGCGCAGCCCCTCGGACCAGCGCGAGCGTCGCGACTTTGCTATGATGATATGCGTGATGTTGTTGACTTCGGCATATTCTACAACACTGGTTGCAACATCCGGGCCTGGTACGGTGATCGCCTCACCTCCCAGACGTTGCGCCAGCCGCAAGCAATCGGCAATGCGATCCTTGTCGCCATCAGTCAGGCGCTGTGCGCGCGAGGTCTCGACGTGGATTGCCGTCCAGGGCGCGCGCAGACGATCGGCAAGGCGTCGCGCGTGACGGACCACCGCCACACAGCCCAGATCCTCGTTAATGCAGACCAGCACGCGCTCGGCAGCCGCCCATGGACCTGATATGGCGTGAGCGCGCATATAGGTAACCATCTGCTCATCGACGCGCTGCGCTGTTCGGCGTAAGGCGAGTTCACGAAGCGCGGTCAGATTACCAGGCTGAAAATAGTTGCGGACAGCACGTTCGGCCTGCTGTGGCAGGTAAACCTTGCCTTCCTTCAGGCGCTGGATCAGATCCTCCGGCGTTAAATCGACAAGCTCGATATCGTCTGCCTGATCGACGATCGAGTCGGGCACGGTCTCCCGCACGCGAATGCGGGTGATCTTCGCAACAACGTCGTTGAGACTCTCGACATGCTGGACATTGAGAGTCGTGTAGACGTCGATGCCTGCCGACAGCAGCTCTTCCACGTCCATGTAACGCTTCGGGTGCCGGCTCCCAGGCGCGTTGGTATGGGCGAGCTCATCGACGATGGCCAGCTTCGGGCGGCGTTTCAGGATTGCGTCGAGATCCATCTCCTCTAGCAAACGGCCTTTATATTCGACGCGCTGGCGGGGGACGATTTCCAGGTCTCGAATGAGGGCCTGAGTCTCTTTTCGGTCATGGGTCTCGGCGATTCCGACGACAACATCTGCGCCCTCGCGTCGCTTCGCCTGAGCAGTCTGGAGCATCGCATAGGTCTTGCCGACGCCGGGCGCAGCGCCCAGAAATATCTTGAGCCGTCCGCGCGATTCCCGCCCGATCTGCCGCAGAAGGGCCTCGGGCGAGGGGCGGCTTTCACGTTCAGGTTGTTCGACCGTCATGGTGCCCACCACCGCGGGGCCGGACGCGGTTGACTTTTACTCCGAAGGGGAAAGATAGCACCCTTCCAGCCCACGAGCATTATTTGGAGCCAAGCTTGTCGAGTGCCAGATTGAGCTTGAGAACATTGACACTGGGCTCCCCGAAAATGCCGAGAAGCCGGCCTTTTGTGGCGGCTTCGACCAATTGGTGAACTTCCTCTTCCGGCAGGCCGCGTGCTTTTGCGACGCGCGGCACCTGGAAATAGGCGCCAGCCGGCGTGATGTCGGGATCGAGCCCGCTCGCCGAGGTGGTCACCAGATCGACCGGAACCGGCACCGACGGATTTTCCACCTGTAATTGCGCGGCGTCCTTCTTGACCCTGGCGATCAGCGCCTTCGATGTCGGACCCAGGTTCGAACCGCTCGAGTTGTCCGCGGCATAAGGCACGGGAATCGTCTTAGACGGGTCCTTCGAGTCAGGCTCGGCCGTTGCCGAGGGGCGCCCATGGAAATACCTGGCCGAGGTGAAGTTCTGACCAATCAGGGCTGAGCCGACGATTCTGCCGTTGCGGTGAATCAGGCTGCCGTTGGCCTGGTAAGGAAACAGGAGTTGAGCGATCCCGGTCATGCCCAGCGGATAGATGAGACCGGTAATCACCGTCATGGCTATCATCATCACGATGGCGGGGCGGACTTGTCTCAGCATAGCGTTTGTTCCCCAGAACGCGGGCCGATCTCGCCCGCAGCGACCTGATAGCTGGTCAGTCACGCAAGCCCGACGGCAGTGACGAGCATGTCGATCAGCTTGATGCCTACGAATGGCGCGATGAGACCGCCAATGCCGTAGATCAGCAGATTGCGGCGCAGGATCACGGCCGCGCCGATTGGGCGATAGGTCACGCCGCGGAGCGCCAGCGGGATCAGTGCGATGATGATCAGCGCATTGAAGATGATTGCAGACAGAATGGCGCTCTGTGGCGAGGCCAGCCGCATTATGTTGAGCGTCTGGAGTTGCGGATAGAAGGCGAGAAACATTGCCGGAATGATCGCGAAATACTTGGCGACATCGTTCGCGATCGAAAAAGTGGTGAGCGCGCCGCGGGTCATCAACAACTGCTTGCCGATCTCGACGACCTCGATCAGCTTCGTCGGGTCGCTGTCGAGGTCGACCATATTGCCGGCTTCGCGCGCAGCCATTGTGCCGGTGTTCATTGCCACCCCGACATCGGCCTGCGCCAGAGCCGGCGCATCGTTGGTGCCGTCGCCGCACATGGCGACGAGCTTGCCCTGGGCCTGTTTACTGCGGATCAGTTCGAGCTTCATTTCGGGCGTCGCCTGCGCCAGAAAATCGTCGACACCGGATTCGGCGGCAATCGCCGCGGCGGTCATCGGGTTGTCGCCGGTAATCATTACCGTGCGGATGCCCATCTTGCGCAAGGCCGCAAAGCGCTCACGGATGCCGCCTTTGACAATGTCCTTCAAGTGAATGACGCCGAGCAGCTTACCGTCCTTGGCGACCGCGAGCGGCGTACCGCCCTGTTTCGCGATCCGTTCGGCAATCACATTGATCTCACGGACCGCAGGCGTCTGCCGTGTTGCGAGTGCTATATTGCCGGAGTTGGGTCCGCCCAGCGGCTGGGCATCGACAAAGGCCAGCACCGCATCGACCGCTCCCTTGCGGATCGACGAACCATCGAAGTCGATGCCGCTGATCCGCGTTTGCGCCGAAAAGGGAATGAAGCGCGCGTTGAGTGGCGCCATGTCACGCCCGCGGATACCGTATTTCTCCTTGGCGAAAACGACGATCGACCGGCCCTCGGGAGTCTCGTCCGACAGCGAGGCGAGTTGCGCCGCGTCGGCCAACTCTCGCGCATCGACGCCGGGCAGCACAAGAAAAGCGGCCGCCTGCCGATTGCCAAGAGTTATCGTGCCGGTCTTGTCCAATAGCAGCGTGTCGACGTCGCCCGCCGCTTCGACCGCGCGCCCGGACATCGCCAGCACATTGAAACGCACGAGCCGGTCCATCCCGGCGATACCGATTGCCGAGAGCAGCGCGCCAATGGTCGTCGGAATGAGGCACACGAACAGCGCCACCAGAACGAGGACCGACATTTTGCCCCCGGCATAGGCTGCAAAGCTCGGAATTGTCGCGACCGCGAAGACGAAAATGATTGTCAACCCGGCAAGCAGGATGTTGAGAGCGATCTCGTTCGGTGTCTTCTGCCGCTCGGCGCCTTCGACCATGGCGATCATACGGTCGAGAAAGGTCGAGCCTTGCGCCGCGGTGATTCTGACCTTGATCCAGTCCGAGATGACCTCGGTGCCGCCGGTTACGGCCGAGCGATCGCCGCCGCTTTCGCGGATGACCGGTGCGGATTCCCCGGTGATCGCAGCTTCGTTCACGGAGGCGACGCCTTCGATTATCTCGCCATCGCTTGGGATGAGGTCGCCGGCCTCGACGAGAACGACATCGCCCGGCTTCAGCGAGGTGCCGGGCACTTGTTGCCATTGCGCACTATCGGCGGACAGCAACTTCGCCATCGTCTCGGCTTTCGATTTGCGCAGCGTGTCGGCCTGGGCCTTGCCGCGGCCTTCCGCCACCGCCTCGGCGGAATTGGCGAAGATGACCGTGAACCACAGCCACAGATTGATCTGGAATGAGAACCAATAGTGGCCGGCGCCGGTGAACAGGTCGCGCAGAAACAGGAGCGTCGTCAGCGTCGCAACTACCTCTACGACGAACATGACCGGGTTGCGGACCATCACGCGCGGATCGAGCTTCCTGAACGCTGCGCTGATCGCCGCCACGACAATTCTCGGCTCGGTCAGCGTCACGAGGGGCGGCTTCTTGCGCGTGTGGGGAAGTTCCATGGATGCCATGACGCTTACCTCTCAGAATACGGTGCCGGCCTTCATCGCGAGTTGCTCTACGATGGGGCCGAGTGACACGGCGGGGAAGTAGATGAGACCGCCAGTGATCGCGATGACACCAATCAGCAATCCGACAAACAGACCGCCATCAGTCGGGAATGTGCCCGCCGAGACTGGCACGATCTTTTTCTCCGCAAGCGAGCCGGCGACAGCCAGCATCGGCACGATCATCAGGAACCGGCCCATGAACATCGCCAGGCCGAGGGTCGAATTGTAGAACGGCGTGTTCGCGCTGAGCCCGGCAAACGCGCTGCCGTTGTTTGCGGTCGCGGAGTCGAAAGCATAGAGAATTTCGCTGAAACCGTGCGGGCCGGCGTTCGCTGTGCCAGCAAGACCAGCGGGCAACACTGTCGCCAGCGCAGTGAAGCCGAGGATCGACAATGGCAGGATCAGAATGGCGAGCATGGCCATCTTGACCTCTTTCGCCTCGATCTTCTTGCCAAGATATTCCGGCGTGCGGCCGACCATCAAACCGGCGATGAACACCGCGAGAATCGCGAAGAGCAGCATGCCATAGAGGCCTGAGTCAACTCCGCCAAAGATGATCTCGCCGAGCATCATATTGACCATCGGCACCAGGCCGCCCAAGGGCATCAGGCTGTCATGCATGGTATCGACGGCGCCGCACGAGGCGTCTGTCGTGACGGTTGTGAACAGTGCTGAATCGGCGATACCGAAGCGGACTTCCTTGCCTTCCATATTGCCGCCGGCCTGTAGGGCGCTCGGCGTCTGATCGACATGGAAGGCTGCGAAGGCTGGGTTGCCGGGCGCCTCACTGGTGTAGACCGTGGCGACTCCGGCGAGAAACAACAGACCCATGACCGCAAAGATCGCCCAGCCCTGGCGCTGGCTGCCGACCATCCGGCCGAACACATTGGTAAGCCCAGCACCGATCGAGAAGATCAACAGCATCTGGACGAAATTGGTGATTGCGTTCGGGTTTTCATAAGGATGCGCCGAATTGGCGTTGAAGAAACCGCCGCCATTCGTGCCCAGCATTTTGATGACCTCTTGCGAGGCGACTGGACCTTGCGCAATGACCTGCCTGGCGCCTTCGAGCGTCGTCGCATCGGTATAGGTGTTGAGGTTTTGCGGGACGCCTTGCCAGACGAAGAACAGACCGACGATGACTGCAATGGGCAACAGGATGTAGAGCGTGCAGCGAACCAGATCGACCCAGAAATTGCCGACCGTCTGAGCCGAGCGCCGGGCAAACCCACGCACCAGCGCAATTGCAAGCGCGATGCCGGTCGCCGCAGAAACGAAATTATGCGTGGTGAGCCCGGCCATTTGGGTCAGGTAGCTCATCGTCGTTTCGGGCGTGTACGATTGCCAGTTTGTGTTGGTGACGAAGCTGACTGACGTGTTGAAAGCGAGGCTCTGCTCAACCGCATGCTGGCCAGCCGGATTAAGCGGCAGCATGCCTTGCAGCCGCTGCAATGCGTATAGCGTCACGAAGCCCGCGGCAGTGAAAAACAGCATTGCGATCCCATAGGTCACCCAATGCTGTTCGTGCCGTTCATCGACGCCGCAGATGCGATAAATGCCGCGCTCGATTGGCCCTATTACAGGCGACAGAAATACGCGCGCGCCAGTGAAGACGCGCGTCATGTAGCCGCCGAATGGCTTCGTCAGCAGGATCACGATCGCGCCGAACAGAGCGATCTGAAACCAACCATTCATCGTCATCGCACCGAGCTCCCCGGAACACCGCGGTTAAAATTTCTCGGGGCGGATCAGCGCGTAGATCAGGTAGATGAGCAGCCCCAGCGTCACCAGGCCCCCGAGCGCATAATCGATGATCATCTGCCACCCTCACAACCGGTCGCAGGCAAGCAGGTAGAGCACGGCCAAACCTAAAAAGGCGAAGCCGATGCCCAGATAGATCGCGTCGAGCATGATCGGTGTCCTGAGTTTCCAAGTGCGATCGCTTTCATAGGCATTCGCCTATGAAAGGATCACCCCCGCTGCTCACCGAGCGCAGGCGATAACCAAAACTGTCAAAGAAGATCGCGCGGGAGGCGTATAAAATCGAGCGCGCGCGATAGGGCGCAAAATATAAAAGTCATATATGCGTCGGCCTTGTAGCCTTAATGGATGAGTGCCGCATTTTCCTGTCAGCCAATGGCGGCGAAGAAGGAGAAAAATTATGGGACATTCAGAAGCGGCCCGATCAGAAGCTCACCGCGTTCCGATAGTCCGGTGTTGCTATATAGAGCGCTGTAAAACGATCCGGCCCTGACGGGGAAATAACCGTCAGGGCCGGGTTTGCGTGAGCATCGATGCGCGTTAAAGCATTTTCGAGCGAAGTGGCTTCCGGTTCGCGTGAAGAAAATGCGTCAAGACAAAGAAGTCGGGCCGCGCGATCAGATCGACTTCACTTCCTTCGCGGTGATGCCATATTTGAAGTTATCCGGGTCGTGACAGTCGAGCATAAGCGACGCGCGCTCGGCCTGCGGGTACATCAGGAAGCCGAGCTTCGGATGCGTGCTGCCCGGCAGCGCGACGTCGTGCGCAGTGTTGTAGGCAACCCAATTGCCTTCCCATGCGCCGAACAGGGCTTTGCGCACCGCCACCACCTTGGGGTCGTTGATGGGGAGATTCCTCGGCGGTTCCTCCAACATCACCTTGCGAACGTCTGCGGGATCGACCGGAACCCAGCCAAAGCCTTCCAGGAAAACCTCGGAACGGCAATGCTGCGCATTGGTCACATTGGCTGACCCGGCGCCGAGGCTCTTGTAACCGAACCGCGAGGGGATGACGCGGATGCCGTAGAGGTCGCGCGCAGGCACACCAGCGGCGCGCGTAAGGCCAACATAAAGCGCGTTGATGTCGGCGCACTTCCCACCAAGATTACCGCTCTTCAGCATTGCTGCGACATCGCCAATGCCGCAGCCCCGCGTGGCGGCGACGCGAACCGTGTTCTCGACAACCCAATTATAGATCGCACGAGCCTTCTCTATATCCGAGTTGGCGTGGGCCGCCGCGATGATCTTGTCCGATGTCTGCTTTACGATCCCGTCGACGGGAATAAGGTCAGTGCCTTCAAGGTTGAGCTTGCGCTCGGCGCCACTGAGGAACCTGGCTTTCCCCGGCTTGCTGAGGTCAATATCGCGGTCGCGCATCGCAACGCGGCTGATGACCTCAATGGCGGGTGCGCTTTCGCCGTCCTTCCAGACCGCATGCAGTATTTCCGCGCCGTATTCTGGATCGCGCACGCGCTCTACTTTGACCGCGTTGCCGGTCCATGTCGTTTCGCCGTTTCGGATCCATTCGGATGCAGTGACGGAGGGCAATGGAATCCATGCCTGCATCTTTCCGTCAGGTTTTTCGATGGTAATTTTTGTAGCGAGATCGACTGCCCGCCAGGCGCCCGGCTCGGGTGCAAATACAGCTCCCGCCCGGGCGGTGCCGGGCAATGCGACCGCCATTGTAAGGGCTGCCGTGCTTTTTAGAAATTCGCGCCGTTGCATAATTTCCTCCTTTTGAATGTTCGGATTCACTTGCTGCTGATTGTTTTCCCCTGCGGCCGGCCCGCAGTGGGGTAGAGAGATCCAATCGTTGCCAAAACATCGGGACGCGACCAGTCGAGATCGCCTTCGACGAAAAATCTGGGAGTGAGCGCCGCATCGAGCACGAAGCTCGTCGGCAGCCCGGTGATATCCCAGGCCTTACTGACGGCGCGGTCGCGGTCGAGCAGGACGGTGAAGTCAACAGGGTGTTTCTCGAAGAACGCCCGTACGCGCAGATCGACTTCGGCAACATCGACGGCAATGATGGCAAGCGGCCTGTCGCGGGTCGCCGTGGCCAGCCGCTGTAGCGAACTGATTTCGCGTACACATGGCTCGCACCATGTCGCAAAGAAATGCACCAAGGTGACCTTGCCTGCGAAGGCTTGCAGGTCGCGCCGATCACCGTGCAGATCATCCAGCGAGAAAGCGGGCTTGTCTGCCCCATCCCAGATTTTCAGCGTGGTTGGAAGGGTGTTTTGCGACGCCCTGGAGGCATCGATGAAGGCAGGCGCGGCAAGGCAGGCCAGCACCCAATCGGCAGCGAGAATCGCAATGCCGCGTCTGGAGACCGGTTGAAAGCGGAAAATGCGACGGGCTTCTGAATATCCCGTACACTGATACGGTGCGCTATCGCGCCCGCATCGTCCGATTTGAAAGCCCCGGCACGCGGGAGCTGTTTGTGTCGCCACACAGCTCTTCTATGGCGTGTTCGATGTGTCGTCAAATAAACGTCGCTGCGACGAAATGACTTCACGACCGGGACATACTCTCCCCCCACAGCAATGGCTTCGGGCGGGCGAACCGGGATTTTGCGATGGAGCGCATTTCCTTGCCGGCAGTTCGGTGGCCAACGAAGGTGGATGGACGACAGTGCCGCTGCATGCGTCACTACGGCATATTTGCACCCACCGGCCGATCGAGCGTATGATTTTGCATCTATTGTCGCTCTCCGCTCCGCGCAGTGCGTGGAATGCTGGCGAGGCTGCCGCGGCGCGGCGCAATCCCCAGGAGAACCCGTGACAATGAATGCTCCCGTCGTACGTCTGACGAGCCTTGCCCATGGCGGTGGATGCGGCTGCAAACTGGCGCCCGCCATGTTGCAGGAGTTGCTCGCCAACCAGCCCGGCGCCGCACCCTTCCATCACCTGCTGGTCGGCGTGGAGACCGGCGACGATGCGGCGGTGTGGAAAATCGACGATTCCACCTGTGTGGTCGCCACCACGGATTTCTTCATGCCGGTCGTGGACGATCCCTTCGATTTCGGCCGTATCGCCGCGACCAACGCGATCTCCGATATCTACGCTATGGGCGCGAAGCCGATCATGGCGCTCGCGATCCTCGGCATGCCTCTCAACAAGATTTCCGTCGATGATGTGCGCAAGATCATCGCGGGCGGCAACACCATCTGCACCGCCGCCGGAATTCCGGTCGCCGGCGGGCACTCAATCGACGCGCCTGAACCGATTTACGGTCTTGCCGTCATTGGTCTCTGCCGTCCCGATCAGGTGCGCCGCAACGCCGATGCCAAACCTGGCGATGCGCTGATTCTGACCAAGGCCATCGGCGTCGGCATCTACTCTGCCGCTATCAAGAAGGGAGAATTGCGGGGCGACGGTTATGCCGAGATGGTTGCCTCGACCACGCAGCTTAATCGCATCGGCAGCGAGCTTGCCGACGACAAGGCCGTTCACGCTATCACCGACGTCACCGGCTTCGGCCTGCTTGGCCATGCGCTGGAGCTTGCTCGCGGCTCCAAACTCGCCGTCACGCTGAAAGGCGGCGACGTGCCACTGTTTTCGCAAGCCGCACATCTTGCGCAGCAGGGCTATGTCACCGGTGCATCCGCGCGAAACTGGGCAAGCTATGGCGATGCGATCCGCTTACCCGAGGGACTGCCCGATTGGCAGCGCAACCTGCTGGTCGATCCGCAGACATCAGGCGGGTTGTTGATTTCCTGTGCCGCCGATCGCGCGCAGGCCACCATCGAGACGATTCACCGTGCGGGCTATAACGCAGCGCGGGTCATTGGTTACACCGAGGCGGGTCCTGCCGAAGTGCGTGTCATAGCGTGACATCGCAGATCGCCATGCCCGGGCTTGCCGCCCATGCGCACGGCAAGACGGTGGGCGTGGACCGCTCGAAATCATCGAGAACAGCGGAAAGCTGCGGCGGCGTCATCGCACACCCAATTTCGGTGAACGAGAATTTGGCGGAAGAGAATGGGAGTCGAACCCACCAAGGACCGGCTCGCGGCCCCTCCCGGATTTGAAGTCCGGACGCCCCACCGGGAACGATGCTCTTCCGTTAACTTCGGTCTTCGCAAGCTCTGCTGACGCCGGCAATTCATCGGACGATCCGCCGAACAGGTCAAGCCGGTGTTTGTTGATTCGGCGCAAATCACCACGGCGAATAGTGACTCCAAGGCGGTCGAAGAATTCAAGAATTTGTATTGCAACCTTGCGGCCATTGTCGAGGCGGTCGCGCAACTGTGCCGCAGTGAAATAGCCATCGGGTGCCGCGGCGGCCACGGACGTCATAATCTGAACAATCTCCGCCACCGTTCCGCGCAGCAAGAAATGATCATGGGCGATCTCGTCGACCTTGCCCATGCGGCCGATCAGCTTGAAAACCCGCCTTACCTCCGGCTCGGCGATACCTGTGTAGACTGCAATGTCGCGCACGCGCGGCGGCTGGAAACGACTCTCACCGCCGATATAATGAGAGACCTTTCCCCACACCGCCTCGTCTGCCAACGATAGCCGCACCTCATAACCAGGCAGGCGAACCCATGCCCCGTCGAGCGCAATCTCCCTGTTGCGTGCAAGTCCCTGCAACAACGCGATGAATACTGGCGCTGCGAGCCGTGGCTCAAGTTGCAGGCGTAGCCGGTCAAGCCCCATTCCAGGGAGGTTCGGATGGTCGGCATGAAAACCTGTGAGCGTCGCATTGATCGTATTTTTCAGCCGAAGCCACGCAGCCGGCGCGATCACATACTCGGCTTTCGACGTTGGCAATCGTAGCAGACCGAGGCGCTGGATCATTGCCTCGCGTTCGTGTGCCGACAATGCACGGTCGCGTACGAAGGCGGTGAAATCGATGTAGCCGGTAGCTGCGAGCATCGCCCCCAGGCTTTTATCGATATCGGTAATCGCAGCCGCCTCAAGCTGCGCGATCCGCCCCGGTGTCCGCCGCTTGCGCGCTGGCGCGCGCAGATCGACAAGAACACCGCCGCCGATGGTGCGTTGCGCCGTGGTGTCGCGAAGCACGAACCGGTCTCCCGCCGCCGCAGCGATCGGCTGGTCCATTACGAGCTGGACAAAAGCTTCGCCGCCCGGCGGCACCGGATCGTCGCCCAGCAGCACGACCCGCGCGCCGACTTCGGCGGCTGCATGGTGCAACCGGACTGGCATCCATTGCGTGACAGGCCGCGTTTCCGAGGCAAGCACCTGCAACCTCACATCGATCCGGTTGGCAGGCGCATGCAGCGCGGGATCGAGCACCACGTCACCCCGGTTGATCGCATCCTTGCTGATCTGATCGCCCGCGAGATTGAGCGCGCAGCGGTCACCCGCCTGCCCTTGCTCCGAGGCGCGGTTCTGTACATGAATGGCACGCACGCGCGCCGCCTTCCCCGATGGGCTGATGACGACATGGTCTCCGACTGCAACACTGCCGGAAAGCACCGTTCCCGTCACTACGGTTCCCGCCTCCGGCAGCGTAAAGGAGCGATCGACCGCGAGCCGGAAGCGGCCCCGTGCCGAGCGGCCGGACCAAGCCATCGCTGCCGTGAAAAGATGCGCACGCAATTCCAGGATGCCTGCACCAGTGGTGCCGGATACCGGGAACATTGGCGCATCATGCAGCGCCGTCGCGGCCAGCAGATTCGCAATTTCAACCCGAACCTCGGCGAGACGCGCAGCATCCACCAGATCCGACTTCGTAATCGCCACCGCGCCGACACTGATCCCGAGAAGGTTGACGATCGCGAGGTGTTCTATGGTCTGCGGCATGACGCCGTCATCGGCGGCGACCACCAGCAGCACGAAATCAATTCCGGTCGCGCCGGCGAGCATGTTGTGAACGAAACGCTCATGCCCAGGCATATCGATAAAACCGAGTATGCCGCCTGCCGGCATCGCCAGATAGGCAAAGCCGAGGTCCACCGAAATGCCGCGCGCCTTCTCTTCCTTGAGGCGATCGGTATCGACGCCCGTCAGCGCCCGCACCAGCGAGGTCTTGCCGTGATCGATATGTCCTGCGGTGCCGACAATCATTATGCCGGCTCCGGCTGCCGTCGCAAACCCGCAAGGACTCCGCGCAAGCCCATCAGCGCCGCTCCTCCACCCGCAATGTCGAGAGATTGCGCACGAATGCCGCTTCGTCCTCGAGGCAACGCAGATCGAGGATGAACGCGTCGTTCTCGATCCGGCCGATGACCGGCTGGTCCAGGGCGCGCAACGCGGCAGCCAGCGCCGCGAGCCTGCGGCCCTTGCCGCTGGTCCCCGCCACGCGCAGCGCGATTCCCGCACTTGGAACCGTTTCCGCCGGTAACGATCCCGAGCCGATCTGGCTTGCGCAAGCAATCACCTCGGCGGTGAAATGAGGCCCGGCGGCGGCCGCGACGGGCGACAAAAGACGCTGCGCCACGGCCTCGATATCGGCGCGCGGCCGCACCATCATTCGCAATGTCGGAAGACGTTCCGCCAATCGGTCAGGATCGCGATAAAGCCGCAGCGTCGCTTCGATCGCCGCCAGGCGAATTTTGTCGATACGCAGCGCACGCTTCATCGGGTTGCGGTTCAGCCGTGCAATCAGCTCGCGCCGGCCGACAATGAAACCGGCCTGCGGGCCGCCAAGCAGCTTGTCGCCGGAGAATGTCACGAGGTCCGCACCTTCGGCCACCGCCTCGGCCACGGTCTGCTCATGCGTCAAGCCGTAGCGCGCCAGATCGACCAATGTGCCGGAACCAAGATCATTCAGAAGCGGAACGTGACTTGCGCGCGCCAGCGTAGAAATCGTCTTGCCAGACACCGATTTGGTGAAGCCCTCGATGCGATAGTTCGACGTATGGACCTTGAGAATCAACCCCGTCTTCGGGTTGATCGCCGCCGCATAGTCCTTTTCATGCGTGCGATTGGTAGTGCCCACTTCGACCAGTCTGGCGCCGGCGCGCGCCATGATCTCCGGCATGCGGAAGGCGCCGCCGATTTCGATCAACTCGCCGCGCGAAACGATAGCTTCTTTACCCTTGGCCAACGTATTGAGCACGAGCAGCACGGCGGCCGCGTTGTTGTTGACGGTCGTCGCATCTTCAGCGCCGGTCAGTTCACACAACAGGCCGCGCACCAGACTGTCGCGCTCGCCGCGCTTGCCTTGCGCAAGATCAAATTCCAGCGCCAGCGCTTGGCGCATCGCGACCGTCGCCGCATCAACCGCTGCTTCCGCAAGAATGGCGCGGCCAAGATTGGTATGCAGGACGGTGCCAGTCAGGTTGAACACCGCCCGCGCATTCGGTCGGGCGTCCGTCTCAAGCCATAAAAGAGCATCGGCCGCGATGGCTTCGGCGCCGGGCACGAGCGCCGCGCCAGTTCCGACTTCACGCCGCACGGCGGCGGTCGCATGACGGATCGCGTCCACCGTGCGCGTCCGTCCGAAGCGTGCGGCCGCCTGCTGCGCCTGCGGCGTTTTCAAAATCTCATCGACGGACGGAATTTGGCTGGGAGTGGAAATCCCTGCATCCATATCGGCCTTCCTGGTAGCCGATCAGAAACGGATTGGCGCTACCGCGGCAGAAGCCGGGATCGCGCACCAGCAGATCGAAACCCGGCGTCGCGACATCGTCGGCCACCGGATCGAGACGATCATCCGTCTGATGATTGAGCACCTTGCACATAGCCATGACAGTCGCCGCAGGCTTCATCGGGTCTGCGCGGTAAGACAGGGCTCACCTATATTATAATGAAGGAAACATTCGATAATGCAACATTATCGACATAGTTATTTCCCGACTGGCGCAGTGGGCTGAGTGGATTTCAGTGGTCAAAAGTACCGTGGCGGACCGCCCAAATATTCGGACGCGCTCACGATCCGGCAGGGTCGCCGCCCCATGCGCCGCCCCTGCGCCGCCAGCTTTCGCCGCGCTCCGTATGGCGGACAGAAGCCCAAAATATATGCAGAAAACTTCATATACCACGACCCACACCGATCGTGGTATATGAGACACATGGAACAATACACTGGAGACGGACATGGCCAGGCAAAGGAAGCAGCATTACACTCGACTCACTGAGCCGCTTGTCCGCGACAATGGCGTACTGCGGCCAGCTTCTTGGGACGAGGCGCTTGATCGCGCGGCCGAGGGTTTCCGGCGCAACCGCGACCTCCACGGCCCCGACGCGTTCGGCATGTTCTCCTGCTCCCGCGCGACCAACGAGTTGAACTTCATCACCCAGAAGTTCACCCGGGCGGTAATCGGCACCAACAACATCGACTCCTGCAACCGAACTTGACACGCTCCTAGCGTCGCCGGTCTGGTGACGGTATTTGGTGCAGGCGGTGGTACCTCGTCCTACCGCGAGATCGAAGATGCGGATCTGATCATCTTCTGGGGCTCCAATGCCCGGGAAGCACACCCGATTTTCTTTCATCACGCTCTGAAAGCGATCCACAAGGGGGCCAAGGTCTACTCGGTCGACCCGCGCCGGTCCAAGACATCAGAGTGGGCTAACGCCTGGCTCGGCCTGGACGTCGGCACCGACGTCGCGTTGGCCTACGGCGTCGGCCGCGAGATCATCCACGCCGGGTTGGTCAACAAGGATTTCGTCGCGAACGCCACTATTGGGTTCGAAGAGTACGTCGCCGCATGCGAGCCGTGGACACTGGAAGTCACTTCCCGTGAGACCGGGGTCCCTGCGGAGCTGATCCGTGCGCTTGCCCACGACTATGCCAAGGCAGAGCGCGCGCAGTTGTGCTGGACGCTCGGCATCACGGAGCATCACAACGGCACCGACAATGTGCGGGCGCTGTGCAACCTCGCGCTGCTTACCGGCCAGGTCGGCCGGTGGGGCGCGGGCCTGGTTCCAGTGCGCGGCCAGAACAATGTCCAGGGCGGCGGCGACATGGGGGCGATCCCCGCGAACCTGCCAGGGTTCCATGACGTAGGGAATCCCGAGCATCGGGCGAAGTTCGAGCGTATGTGGGGCGTCACGCTGCCTTCGAAGTACGGCTTGACGCTCTCGGAAATGATGGAGGCGATGGACGAGGGACATCTCACCAACGTCTATATCGTTGGTGAGAACCCGGTGCAGTCCGACGCCGACTCCTCGGCGGTGACCAGGCGGCTGGAGAACCTGGACCATCTGGTCGTGCAGGACATCTTCCTCACCAAGACCGCCGCGCTGGCAGACGTGGTGCTCCCCGCCACCGCGATGTGGTGCGAGAGCGAGGGCACCTTCACCAACAGCGAACGGCGGATCCAGCTCGTGCGCAAGGCACTGGAGCCGCCGGGAGACGCGAAGGACGACATCGAGATCATTCGCCTGATCGCGGAGCGTCTGGGACACGCCTGGCCGATACAGACCGCAGAGCAGGTCTGGGACGAGCTGCGCGCTTTGTCACCGGCGCACCATGGAATGTCCTACCGGCTGCTCAAGGAGCGGGGCGGGTTGCAGTGGCCCTTCCCCGACGAGGACGGACCCGAATCACCATTCCTGCACGCCCGGCTTTGGGAGAAGGATCCCGAGAAGCGCGGACGGCCGGCGCCATTCGGCATCGTCGAGCACAAACTGCCGGTGGACAAGCTCAACGACGAGTTCCCGCTGCGCCTGACGACCGGACGGCGGCTGACCGACTACAATACTGGTGTGCAGACCGCGGGCTTCAACTCACCAATCCGCTTCGGCGGCTGTGTTGACCTCTCTCCGGAGGATCTGGCTCGGCTCGGCATTGATGAAGGCGAGGTGGTCCGGGTGACTTCGCGCCGCGGATCCGTGCTGGCGCCGGCTCGTCGCGATCCGGGCCTGCGTCCCGGGCTGCTCTTTATGGCCTGCAACTTCCCTGACGAAGTGGACGTCAACTCGCTCACCATCGAGGCGAACGACCCGATCGCCAAAACCGCGGAGTTCAAGGCGACGGCAGTCAAGGTGGAGAAGATCACCAAAGGTCAGACCAAAGAGAAGCGCGTTGCCGATACCACCGATCACGGAGGCCGAGACGGCGAGCTCGCAACCGCAGATCAGGAGGGATGAGTTTTGGACCTGAAGTTCTCCAACGCCGAGCCGTTCGCGGAGGAACGCGACGCAATCGATCGGCGCCTTGGTGGCCCCGGTGAAGACGGCTGGGACGGCGGTGAGCGCGACGAGCGGGACCACCGAAGCGCGCAGACCAGCCTCCCGGCGTGGTCGCGGCGGCACCTTGTTCTTGAGGCGCTGCACGCGGTGAACGACCGCGTCGGCTGGATCAGTCCCGGCGCGCTGAACTACATCGGAAAACGGCTCAGTGTGGCGCCAGCCGATGTCTACAGCGTCGCGACGTTCTATGCGCTGTTCTCCACCAACCTGCGGCCGAAGCGCATCGTGCATGTCTGCACCGACATCGCCTGCGTAGCGCGCGGATCCAAGGAAGTCTGCGAAGGTCTCGAGAAGCGGCTGGGTCCGGCTGGCGCCATGAATGGCTGGAAGCACAGTCCCTGCCTCGGCGTGTGCGAGCGTGCCCCGGCCGCACTGGCGGTCGAGGCTGGCGACCCGCCGCACGAGCATCTGATCGGGCCTGCCACCGTCGATGAGGTTCTCCTTGCACTGAATAATGGCCCCGCGGCACTCGCAGCCGAGGCGCCGCCGGTCATGGCAGTGCCCCAGGCCGGCCAAGAGGGCCTGGTGCTGCTCAAGCGCGTCGGGCAGGTCGACCCGGAAAGCATCGACGACTACCTCGCGACCGACGGCTACGCCGGACTGCGGCGGGCGTTTGAGATGGGACCCGCGCAGATCATCAGCGAGGTCAAGGACTCCCGGCTGATGGGCCGCGGCGGGGCGGCGTTCCCGGCCGGCATCAAGTGGGAGAGTACCGCCAAACAGCCTGCAACACCCCGTTACCTCGTCTGCAACGCCGACGAGAGCGAGCCCGGCACGTTCAAGGATCGCGCCCTCCTCGAGGGCGACCCGTTCGCATTGATCGAGTCGATGACCATCGCCGGTTACGCCATCGGCGCCGAGCGAGGCTACATCTATCTGCGCGGCGAGTACCCCCGCTCCTACCGGCTGTTGCGTAACGCCATAGAAAAGGCCCGCGAACGCGGATTTCTGGGTGCGAACATCCTGGGCACCGGGTGGAGCTTCGAGCTGGAAATCCGGCGCGGCGCCGGCGCCTACATCTGCGGCGAGGAAACCGCGATCTTCAACTCGATCGAGGGTTATCGCGGCGAACCGCGCTCCAAACCGCCCTTCCCGTTTGAACAGGGACTCTTCGGCAAGCCGACGGTGGTCAACAACGTCGAGACTTTGTACAATGTGCCGCTGATCATGCAGATAGGCGGTGCACAGTACGCCAAGATCGGGACCGAGGGCTCCACCGGACCCAAGCTGTTCTGCGTGTCGGGCAACCTCGTGCGCCCCGGCGTCTACGAGGTGCCGTTCGGCGCAACTCTGGGAGAGGTTCTCAAGCTGGCCGGCGGGGTTCCGCAGGGCCGAACCCTACAAGCGGTGCTGCTGGGCGGCGCGGCAGGCGGGTTTGTGCGCGCTGACGAACTCGACATCCCGCTCACCTTCGAGGGCGCCCGCGCCAACGATACCACACTTGGTTCAGGCGTGGTGTTGGCCTTCGACGACACCGTCGATCTGTCCGGCATTCTGCTGCGCATCGCACGCTTCTTCCGCGACGAATCCTGCGGCCAGTGCGTACCCTGCCGGGTGGGCACGGTACGCCAGGAGGAGGCGCTGCTGCGCATCGTGCATAACCACGGCGACGCCGGGGCCAAGGGACGCGATGTCGGTCTGCTGCGCGACGTTGGCCTAGCGATGAAGGATGCCTCGATCTGCGGCCTCGGCCAAGCCGCTTGGAACGCCGTCGAGTCGGCCATCGACCGTCTCGGCGTACTCAAGGAGAGCAGATGAACGCGCCCTATATGGCTCCTGCGGATACGCCCGTCCGGCAGGTCACGATCACCATCGACGGCGAGGAGGTGAGCGTCCCGGAGGGGAGCACCATCCTGACGGCCTGTAACGAGGCCGGGAAGGACACGCCTACGCTCTGCTACGGCGACACCCTCACGCCGAAGAATGCCTGCCGGGTCTGTATGGTCGAACTCAAAGGCTCGCGCGTCCTCGTGCCCTCCTGCTCCCGCAAGGTCCAGCCCGGCATGGAGGTGATGACCGACACCGAACGGGTGCGGCACAGCCGTCGTCTCGTGCTGGAGCTGCTCGGTTCCTCGGTCGATCTGTCAACCACTCCGCGGATTCCCGAGTGGATGGAGCGCTACAACGCCGATCCGGACCGTTACGGCGAAAGAGCCGGCGAGAGCCTCAGGCGTGATGTCCACGATCCGGGCGAGCACCACGCGGGGAATGGCAGCATTGCCGCCACGATGGCTCAGCCGGACAAGATCGACAACGATCTTTATGTGCGCGAATACGACAAGTGCATCCTCTGCTACAAGTGCGTGGACGCTTGCGGACCCCAGTGGCAGAACAGCTTCGCGATCCAGATCGCGGGGCGCGGGTTCGATGCCCAGATCTCCACCGAGTTTGCCGTAGAGTTGCCGGACTCAGCATGCGTCTTCTGCGGCAACTGCGTAGAGGTATGTCCGACGGGTGCGCTGTCGTTCAAGACCGAGTACGACATGCGCGCCGCGGGCACCTGGGACGAGTCGCAGCAGACGACGACCACAACGGTATGCACCTATTGCGGCGTCGGCTGTAACCTCGAGTTGCATGTCCAGGACAACAAGATCGTCAAGGTGACCTCGCCCCACGATCACTCGGTCAGCCACGGTAACCTGTGCATCAAGGGCAGGTTTGGCTACGCGCACGTCCAGAGCCGCGAAAAAGACGGCAGCAGCTAGAGCCGTTTCGGTTCTGCCGAAATCAGAACCGTGGCTCTACTTACTTGTTTCGACGCGTTTTCGCGCGAACCGGAAGCCACTTCGCTCGAAAATGCTATAGAGCCTCGCTTCTGACGGAATCAGAACCGAGGCTCTACTCGTTTGTTTTAACGCATTTTCTACACGCGAACCGGAAGCCACTTCGCTCGAAAATGCTCTATCGCACTACTTCGCGGTGTTCGTCATCGATCCGGCGCGTCAAGCCGCGCCTGTCCAGGTGCTCCAGCAACGGGATCGCCACCCGGCGGCTGGTACCCAGGGCTTGCCGTGCTTGGCTGGTGGTGAATGGTTGCGGCAGTTGTGCCAGCGTCTGTATCGCAAGCGTCGGCGCGGACGGCAGCAAAACCACACCTCCCTGAAGGCGTAGCACCCGCCGGGCGCGTTCGGCTGCGGCCAATTCGCGGACCCCCAGGCCGAGATCAGCCAGATCGCCGACCTTCGGTGCGAGGAAGGGATCCGCAAGCAGCCGCGCCTCAAGCTTGGCCACCCCGGCCTCGGCGCGGCCAAGGTCGGCCCGGACCCGTGGCAGCCGGACGTAACCCTTGTATTGCTCGAGGCCGGCATCCGCGACGAGTTGATCCATGAAGTGCGCTGCGGGTGTACCAAGGGCATCACGCACCGCTCCTTGAGAGACGCCGGGCGTAAGCTGATCCCGCTGGGCGTCGTTCTCCACCAGGGCTCGCAGCTTCCGCCGCCACTCCTCATATGTGGGAAGATGCACCCACCAGCCGCCAAAATCACGGACCTCGGGTGGCGGCGCGGTATCGGAACTCGTCAGGCCGATTCGACGCAGGTCCTCCACCTCCACAGCGCCCCGGCTGGCCACCTTGGCCAGCACGTCGCCCTCGGGTGGCATAGCGGCCAGCGCCACCCCGCGCCGGGTACCTTCCCCACGGCGCCGTAGCTGCGGCGGGTCCGGGTCCAGCACACCGACGCCGCCGAGCACGAGGCGAGATGCCGGATCACGGAGTAGCAGCCGATCGCCCACGATCAGCGGCAGCGGCCAGTCGAGGGTGATCCGGGCGTGCTCGGCATCGAAGCAGCGCAGCCGGGCCGGCACGGCCGCTGTCCCGACATGCACGGTGAGTTGCGCGGGCACCTCGTCGAGCGCGGCGCCTCCGATGCGGCGCACATCGACGTCTGTGGCCATGAGCCAGGCGCCCGGTGCGATCAGTGCCTGGCCGCGCCCCACATCGCCCACGGACACACCACGCAGATTGACAGCGGCCCGACACATGGGGAGGAGGGCGTCGGCAGGCTTGTCACGCGATTCCAGGCCGCGAACGACAACCTCGCGCAGCTCCTGCCCATCGCCGACGACCGCGAGCCGGTCACCCTTGGTCAGCGTACCGGCGACGAGGGTGCCAGTTACCACCCTGCCTGCCCCCGAAACGCTGAACGAACGGTCGATCCAGAGCCGGAGCCGGCCGTTGGCATCAGGTGCGGGGGCTTTTGCCAGGACATCGTCGAGGACCTGCCTGAGCCTGTCCAACCCGGTGCCTTGCACAGCCGATACGGCGACCGCTGGCGCGTCGCGCAGACCGGTATGCGCGAGCTCGCTGTGGGCGCGCGCGATGGTCGCCTCTATGAGATCGGGCGCCCGGTCGGCCTTGGTCACGACGATCAGCCCGTGGCGGATGCCGAGCGCTGCGACGGCATCACGGTGGTCGCTGGATTGCGCCGACCAGCCCTCGTCGGCAGCCACCACGAAGCACACCACTGGCACCGTCGCCAAGCCGGCCAGCGCGTTGCGGATGAATCGCCCGTGGCCGGGCACGTCCACGAAGGAGACCTCCCGGCCGGAAGGCAGAGTTGTCCATGCGAATCCGAGGTCGATCGTGAGCCCGCGCCGGCGCTCCTCCTCCCAGCGGTCCGGCTCCATCCCGGTCAGCGCGCGGACGAGAGTGCTCTTGCCGTGATCGACGTGACCGGCCGTCGCGACGACGTGCGTGCATGAGCGCAATGATGTCGGGGAGGCCGCGCGGGACGACAGCGTCATCGGCAACAGCGCGGCTTGGGCGGCTTGCTCGGGGGCAACCGCTCGACCATGTCGCCGTCGACACGGGTCCGGCGAACCTCAAGGCCAATAGACAGGAGGCGGCCCGTAATGATCCGCCTGTCCGCAGGATCCATCCGCGCACCCAGGTAGACGCGCTTCACCACACCTGGGCCGTGTTGAGCACGGCCTCTAAACGGTGCGAACAGCCGCCATTCCCGCTCATAAGTCCACATCAGGTTCTTCGCGGACAGGATGGCCCTGGCGCAGCCGGACCGATCCCGGCGCCCAGCGAGATTCATGTTGAAGGGCGAGTCACCGTAAACTATGCGAACGAGCGAGTGCCGGTCGTCCAACCCGTCCATGAGCTTTGAAACGGAGTAGGCAACACAGATTCCCCTGAAGCCGCCCGCGTAATGAGCCCACATCACCTCATTGTCCCAGGCCTCGCAGAACGAGGCGATGCCGATCCCGAGCTTCTTGTCCCGGACGTCCGGCACGAAATCCTGATAGTCGCTCTTCTCCTGCACGCGTTGCATGGAGGCGTACAGGCATTCCATCGGATCATTCATCTCTGGATAGGTCGGGCAGAAAACGTAGTGCTGCTCGATGGCATCGAGCTCCCGGTCGATGATTGCAGGCTCAGCCCTGGACTTTCTGCTGGGCAATCTCCGGATGCCGAGAGGCCGGTAGCGGTATAGCGTTGCCGGCTTCGCGGAGGTCTCGATCTCGGCCATGTTCTTTCTAGATCGCGCTGGCGCGAGCGGTCGCCTGGAAGGGCCGCAATCCCGGCGGCTGTAACGTCGACTTGCCGGCCTTTTGGCGTTGGCTTCGCCCGCTTTCTTCTGCACCCGAATGTTCGAAAGGATGGACGAGATGGGGGATGGCACCACTCATAAACCTGCCATTCAACTATACCAGAATAACCACTCTCTTTCGGTCTTTTTGGTATGCCTGACAACCTCAATGACTCTATTGGCTGATAGAAAAAATCTATGATTGCCAACTGGCCTCCGCTCCGAGGTGGGGTCACGCGCTGTTCATCTTGGCCAGTTCGCGGCGCGTGATCAGGGAGAGCGCAACCGATTCCACCACCAGCGCGGCGGATGTCGAGGTGGCGGCGCCGGCAAGCCCGAGTTGCGGCACAAGAATTACGCACATCCCCAGATTGGTCAGCATCGCCGCCAGATAGACGATCGCGCAAATATTCTGCCGCCCGAGCATGGTCAGCAGGCGCTCGGTCGGCCCGATCGCTGCGCGCGCCAGCAGACCGACGGACAATATCGCGATCAACGGATAGCCGGCGACGAAATCCGGCCCAAACAGCCACAGCAGCAGCCTGCCGGCAACCAGCAACCCGGCCACCCCCGCGAGCGATGGCCAAAAGGTCCAGCGCCGTGTGTCCGCATAAAAATCCACCAGTTTCTGGAGCTGACCGGTGGCGCGATATTCCGAGAAGCGATGGGCCGCGGTCGCCGCCACCGAGAAATGCAGGAAGGCCACCAGCGCCAGCAGTTTCTGTACTGCATAGTAGATGGCGATATCGCCGGGAGGCCGATAGATCTGTAGCACCAGAATATCGACATAACTCAGCAGGAAGAAGAAACCGACCGACAGTGAGATCGGCAGCGAGGTGGAGATCCATAGCTGGAAATCATAAGCTCGCGCCGCATCGGCGCTACGGTCACGCAGCCGGCGGTTGATGACAATCGTCTGGCCAATGGCCGCGACAATGCCCGCCAATACCGTCGCCACCATGATGGTGACGGCTGTGGCCGGAAAGCCCGCGAGGTGAAAGGCAAACAACGCAACCAGGATGCCGATCGGCCTGACGATATAGAGTGGCAGCAGCGCCACCCCGATCCAGTCATACGAACGCGCAATGCCATCCTGCGTTACGCAAAGCGCTCCGAAGGGAAGCGTGGCGCACCCGATATACATCGGAATCCGCATGGCCTCGTCGAGAGACCCGCCAAAAACAGAGATGGCCAGAACGCAGAGGATAGCAACTGCACTCGCTGCGCCGACGGCCAACCAGCGGCTGCCCATCAGGAAACCGTTGAGCAGCGCCATCGCTCCTGTTTCATGGTACTCTGGAATGAAGCGCTGCGCCGCGCTCGATAGCCCAAAATCGATAATGCCGCCGAACAACAGCGCCCAGGTCCACACATAGGCATAAATGCCATACTGTTCGCTGCCCATCAGGCGGGCGAACAAGGGCTGCGACAGGAAAGCGATGGCGGCGCTACCGATCCGGATGGCAAAGGCTCCAAACGCCGCGAACTGGGTTGGCGAACGGTCGCCTCCCAGCTTTTTGATAGCGCCAAGCTGCTCGAAAGCACGCTGCAACCATCCAAAGCCAGGCCCACGCACAGCATCGCGTTTAGGAGGCCCCGCGTCGTCCGCCGTGGTCCAGGATGGGCTGGCCTGCTCTGCCCGGAACGGACGCAATGATTCGTCGCTCATCCATGCGCCTTCCGGGTCCCGCTCCTACCGGCAACAACATGACCCGGCAGATGCGTCCCGCCTCCTTCGCGCAGGCGCCGCAACGTTCCTATCGTCAAATGCCAGAAGTACCGGCCGCGCCGCCGGGCGCTCCAGGTCAGACCCTTTTCGGTCGACAGGGACTTGAGCCGGAAAGCCTTGGCGCGCGACTGAGTATCGGCGGCCAGTTTTTCAGGATCCTCGTAAAACGCTGCGATCTTGTCGGCATCCATGCCGGGCGTCGCGAGCCAGGCGGGCACATAGGCATGGCACAGCCGCTCAACGTCGGTGAACACCTTGTTGCAACCTGTCCCCGCCGCCGGACAGGAGGTGCCGAAGGCGTCGCCTACGAGCACCACGCCAGGCTGGATATGGCCGCCTGCGGTCACCAGATCGACCGGTCGTATTTTCGGGGTATCGGTCACCTCGAAGTCACCGATGATCCGCGCCAGCTTTGGGACCAGTGTTTCGAGCGCGTTGCGCGGCTCCTTGCGGAAGGCCACAAGCCACGGATCCGTCATGTCGCGATAAACGAACAAATTGGCCCGCTTGACCGACCCGATCGGGAACAGCGCCAGATAGGCCAGCCGGTCTGCCGCCCGTTCAGAGAAATAGGTCAGCGCTTCGAAATCGAATTCCCCGCCATCCGTCGGCGCAATATCAAAGCCGATGCTGACCGAATGGTCCGCGCTGATCATTTTCAGCTCGATGCCCAGCGATTCCCTGAGCGCCACATTGAGTCCGGAGGCAAAGATCACCAGCCGCGCCGACACCGTCTCGCCGCTCGACAGGATCAGCGTCTGCCGCTCAGCGCTATTGGTGACATCCGTCACCTTGTCGGTGACGCGCTCGACCGATTGCGGGATCTCGCCGCGCATGGCGTTGACCATGGTGTTGTACAAAATATTGCACTGTCGGCGCGGCTTGTTGTCAACGACACGGCCGCCGCGAACCACCTGGATGCGGCTGTTCATTGTGCCTTTGGACAGAATCGGACCAGCAAGCCCGGTCTTTTCCAGCGCGGCAATCTGCGATCCATCGAGCTTTTCGCAGCGAAAATCCGGCGGATACTCGGTGTGGGGATCGACGACCACGGTCGCGATGCCGGCACGGCCCAGCATGGCGGCGGCAGTCGATCCCGCGAGTCCGCAACCGATGATCGCAACATCCGTTTCAAGCATGGGGATCTGTATTCTTGGCTTGTCGCCGTCCAGCCGCGCCAAACCGGCTGACGCGAACCGCACCCAACCGGGAGCGCGCGCGGCTGAACTGGCGCCACAGGACCGGGCTTTGCTTGATCGCCCGTTTGACGGACCGGAACAGACTGACGAGGCCGACCACGATAGCGCCGCGCCAGGTCGCGGCCGAAAGATGGTCCTGCAAGGTCAGGCGCGCGTCGCACCAGTCCTGCTTGTAGGCCTCGTCGCCTATGGTGAAGTCGAAGACCGCGAAGCCATTCTGAATGGCGAGGCGCAGCAATTCATGCAAGTGCGCGCGGCCGGGACCGAAACGCGCCAGATCGCCCCCGTCGTAACTCGAGATCACCAGCGAGTAGCGCGATCCGCTCACGAAACCCAGGCTGATCGCGGCAATCGTCGGACCAACCTCCATCCTGCTCAGATGCACCAGATGCCGCGACCCTAAATCCATGGCGAAGGCGGTAAACAAACTGCGATAGCCGGGCCGCGCGAAGATGTTGCGCACCCCCATGCGATCGAACGAGCGCGCCTTCTGCTCGAAAAGCAGGTCGAGCGTTCTCCTGCGCTCATCGCCCTCCAGCGCATCGACGAAGCGGATCTCGCCCTGATCAGCCAATTGTCTGACCTGCCGGCGCTCCCGCTTACGCGTGCTGGAGGAACGCTTGCTGGCATAAAACTCATCCCAGGCGCCGGTCAGCGCAGTGACATAAGCGCCACTCGGATTGGCCGTCGTGCCGAGGACCAGCAGCGGATTACGCTGATCGCCCACCCGCTCGGGGATCTTCGGCAGATCGATGAGGTCGAACGTGAAACGGTGGTCGGCTTGCAACTGGCCGAGCAGGCGTGGCCACAGCGCGGCAAACGCCGCATCACCAAGCATTGCCTCGAATTCAGGATGCAGCAGTGGCGCGTTGTAATCACACAGGTCGGCGCCGAGAAAGGTGAGGCGACGCACGGCGCGCTGACGATGTATCGCCAGCGGCAGGATGAACAGCAACATCCCATCAGGGTGTCGACCCGTCACGATGGCCGGCAGGACGTCCGCCGGCGCGCCGACATGGCGCTGCCAGGCATCAAGCCATGCGAAAGTCTGAAAGAATGTGTGGCTCGCTTCCGCCTCGAACGCCTGCCAGACCGATGCGACGGCGCCGAGATCGTCATGCAGAGCGAGCGCAACGGCGTCCGCCGCAAGAATCGATATGAGGCCCGTCGCGCCAAGCCCCATCACCCGCGCCTGGGCCTCGAATGCACACCCCGCGGCCTCGGCTCGAACGACCGGATCAGGCCCGGAAAAAACAGCTTCTTCAAACCGCATGTTGTTGTCCACCATGGAAATGGACGCTTCCAACCATCAATAAGGTAGATCAAGTCCAATTTTAGAGATAATCGGCGCCCCGCCATAAGGTTATCGCGCGCTAACCTTACCGGCGGCTTCCAGGGGTATTGTGGCGTGCTGCGACGCCTTGCAACAGCTATCCCGCCTACGCCTTGCTGAAAGACTCGATGACGGCCTCGCTGATTCCGACGAAGCGCGCGCCGGGACCATCAGGCCCGACACTTTGCCAATTCACGCGCGCGCCTTCGATCAGCAATGAGAGCGTGTCGGCGAGGAGTTCCGCCTGCCCGACGCCGGCATCGTGGCAGAGCTTGGCCAGACGCTCGTGCTGATGCTTCTTGAATTGCTCGATGACTTTATGGGCGGGATGATTGCAGTCGGTCAATTCGGCAGCGGCATTGGCGATATCGCAGCCGCGGCCCTCGGCAACCGCACATTCGGCGGCGCGACGCACCCAGTCATGGAGCTGCGCCATCGGATCATTCGGATGCGCAGCTTCAAAGCCCTCCCACATCGCATCGGTCTCAGTCTCGACCTCGCGTAAGCAGGTGACGATCAAATCGTCCTTCGACGCAAAATGACGATAGAGCGTCATTTTGTTGGTGCCCGCAGCCTCCGCGATCGCATCGACACCGATACCACGCAGGCCGTACTGGCGAAAAAGTTGCCGCGCCATTTCAACGATGCGGTCACGAGGTCGCGGCCGGGACCCCTCGCATCCTTTCAGCATGTTCCTGTCCTCCGGTTCCGAACGAGCAAAATATTATCACTCCGCTCTCTTGACAGGGTGTTACCGGTCAGTAACATATGTTCAGTTACTGACCGGTAACACCCCATACCCATGCACGTCAAGGTAGAAGCCACTGCGATACGCGAAAGCGTACCCCGAAAGGGCTGCTGAGAAAGGATCTGCCATGTTATTCCGACGTAAAGAGCGGATCATCGCCAGGCTGCTCGACGACCCTCTCACCCGGATCGTTATGCGCGCGGACGGCGTCGATCCGCAAGCTTTGGCGTGCGATCTGCAACGGCTTAGCCACCAGCCCAAGGCTCCGGCTGCGCGAGCGCCCGGCAAAAGCGATCCATCCGCGTCTCTCCGAAGGTCCTTCGCCAACTCGGCGAAGCGCAGCTCTACGCCTTGCGGAGTCTGTTCCTCGTGATCAATTTCTTTATCCATCGGCCGATTTTCGCGGCGGCGATTGCCATCATTATGGTTCTCGCCGGCGCCGTCAGTTATTTTCTGCTGCCGATTTCGCAGTTTCCCGACATTACGCCGCCGCAAGTCGTGGTCAGCGCGATGTATCCGGGCGCGAGCGCCCAGGTCGTCGCCGACACCGTGACCACGCCGCTCGAACAGCAAATCAATGGCGTTCAGGGCATGGCGTATATGTCGTCGTCGAGCTCGAACGACGGCTCATCGACGATCACGGTCACCTTCAATGTGGGCTATCCGCTCAGCATCGCCGCGGTCGACGTGCAAAATCGCGTCGCGCAGGCAGCATCGTCCCTACCCGCGATCGTTAACCAGGGCGGAGTGACAATCAAGAAGCAGAATCCGAACTTCGTGCTGATCGTCAATCTCACCTCGCCAGATCATTCAGTCGATCCGATTGCACTCAGCAATTACGCCTATCTTCAAATCGTCGATCCGTTGAAGCGCCTGCCCGGCGTCGGCGATGTCCAGATCTTCGGTGAGCGGCGCTATTCGATGCGCATCTGGCTCGACCCCGACAAACTCGCCAATCTCGGGATCACTGCCGTCGACGTGAAAAACGCGATCGCCGAGCAGAATATCCAGGTCGCCGCCGGCAAGATCGGCCAGTCTCCGGCGCCCAAGGGCACAGCCTTCGAAATGCAGGTGAACGCCGTCGGCCGGCTGAGCGACCCGAAGCAGTTCGGCAACATCGTTGTGCGCGCCGACCCCAAGACCGGGTCGGTCGTCCGCTTGCGCGATGTCGCCCGGATCGAACTCGGCGCTCTGCAATACACCTCATCGGCCTTTTTCGGCGACGATCCTACGGTGGTGCTCGGCATCTATCAGTTGCCCGGATCGAACGCGCTCAAGCTGCAACAGCGCGTCAAAGACAAGATGAACGAACTCTCGAAGCGCTTCCCCAAAGGGATCGCCTACGCGATGCACTACGACACAACGCGGTTTGTGTCGGCGTCGATGCGCGATGTGGTCATCACCCTCGCCGAAGCCCTGCTGCTTGTCGTGACGGTCGTGTTCGTATTCCTGCAAAGTTGGCGCACGACAATCATTCCGACGATTGCCATTCCCGTATCGCTCATCGCGACGCTGGCGGTAATGGAGGTCCTCGGCTTCTCGCTCAACATGCTGAGCCTTCTCGGCATGGTGCTGGCGATCGGCCTTGTGGTGGATGATGCGATTGTCGTCGTCGAGAATGTCGAACGCCAGCTCGAGGCCGGTCTGCCGCCGCTGCAAGCGACGCGCAAGGCAATGTCGGAAGTCACAGGCCCGATCATAGCGACGACCGCGGTGCTGATGGCGGTGTTCGTCCCCGTCGCCTTCATACCGGGCGTCGCCGGCCGCCTCTACAATCAGTTCGCCCTGACGGTCGCAATTTCGGTCGGCATATCCGCCTTCAACTCGCTGACCCTCAGCCCGGCTTTGAGCGCGGCCTTCCTGCGGCACCGGCCGCATACCACTTTTGTCCTGTTCCGCTGGTTCAATGCGGCCTTCGAGCGGATGTCGCATAGCTACGCGCGCCTGGTGCGGACCCTGATCCGGCTGCGCTGGGGCATGCTCGCCGTCTTCGTGATGGGACTCGCCGGGACCTACATGATCTGGACCAGGATTCCGTCGACCTTCCTGCCCGTCGAAGACCAGGGCTATTTCTTTGTCGTCATTCAGCTTCCCGACGGCGCCGCGCTGGAGCGCACAGATGCGGTCGCAAAGAAGGTCCGCGCAATCTTGCAAGCCACGCCCGGCGTCGACATCGTTGGCTCGATCAGCGGACTGAACTTCCTGACCAACGCGGCGCAGTCCAATTCGGCGGTGGAATTTGCTATTCTCAAACCCTGGGACGAGCGCGGGCCCGACGAGAACGCCTCGCGCATCGTCGCTGCGGTGCGCCCCAAGCTTCTCGCCATACCAGGCGCAGTCGCGCTGAGCTTCGATCCGCCGTCGATTCCGGGACTCGGCACAACGGGCGGCTTCGAGTTCGAAGTCGAAGATCTCACCGGCCGCGGGAGCAAGGCGCTCAATGATGTGACGCAAGCGGTGATAGCGGCGGCGCGCAAACAGCCGGAGCTGAGCGCCCAGCAGCTTTTCTCGTCATTCAGCACGTCGACACCGCAATTCAACTACGACCTCGATCGCACCAAGGCGAAGCTCCTTGGTTTAAGCCTGCCTGATGTGTTCAACACGCTGCAAATTTATCTCGGCTCGCTTTATGTGAACGACTTCAATCTGTTCGGTCACACGTTCCGGGTGACATTGCAGGCAGACAAAGACGCCCGCGCGTCGGCGGCGGATCTTTCGCGTCTGTATGTCCGCAACAACTCGGGCGGAATGGTGCCGCTCAACACGCTTGGCCGTCTGGTGCCGATCGTCGGCCCCGAGACAGTTCCGCATTACAATAATTACGCCTCGGCGCTCATCAATGGCGGTCCGGCGCCGGGCTATAGCTCGGGTCAGGCAGTCGCGGCCATGCAGCGCGTGGCTGCGTCGGTTCTGCCGCGCGATTTCGGCTTCGAGTGGACCGGCATCACGTTTCAGGAGTTGAAAGCCGGCTCGGTCGCGTCGCTCATCTTCGGCCTCGCGATCGTGTTCGTCTTCCTGATCCTCGCTGCACAATATGAGAGCTGGACCATGCCGTTCATGGTCCTGCTTGCCGTGCCCCTCGCGCTTTTCGGCGCCTTGAGCGCGCTCTTCCTGCGCAAAATGCAGATCGATGTCTATTCGCAGATCGGCTTTGTGATGCTGATCGGGCTTGCCGCGAAGAACGCCATCCTCATCGTCGAATTCGCCCGACGCCAGCGCGAGGAGGGATACAACATCGTCGAGGCGGCGATGGAAGCTGGGCGTCTTCGCCTGCGGCCGATCCTGATGACGGCTTTCGCCTTTATCCTCGGCGTCGTGCCGCTGATGCTCGCGAGGGGCGCGGGCGCCGCCAGCCGTCAATCGATCGGCACGACGGTTTTCGGCGGCATGCTCGCAGCGACAATTCTCACGCTGCTTTTCGTTCCCGTCTTCTATGCCGTCATCGAGCGCCTGCGCGAACGCGGCGATCACGAAGAATCCCATGCCGCCTCGCGCACCGAGTCTGATCTCGAGCCGCGCTCCGAGGCCGCGGAATAGGATTGGAGAATTAGACGATGCGAATTCGCAAGATTCTTTTCGGCGCCATTGCTGCCGGCGCGGCTGCCGCCGCCCTGCTGCTCATTTCGCGCACCATGCCGGGCGTTTTGGGCGGCAAGTCCGGGGCAGCCACCGCCGCTGTCGCGCGGCCGGCCATGCCGGTTCCAGTTACAGCGGTCATCAGAAAAACCATTCCGATCTATCTCGATTATGCGGCCCGCACGGAAGCTATTCAGAGCGTGACGCTGCAAGCCAAGGTCTCCGGCTATCTCTTGAAGCAGGTCGCACCCGAAGGATCCGACGTGAAAGCCGGCGATCTTCTCTACAAGATCGACCCGCGCGATTATCAGGCTGCGCTCGATCAGGCGAAGGCTCAGGTTGATCGCGATGCCGCCGCACTGACTTATGCGAGCGCCAACCTGAAGCGCGGCGCCCAGCTCGCACATACCGGCTTTCTCGCGAAGGATACATTCGACCAGCGCTCAAGCGCGCGCGAGCAAGCCGCAGCGGCGCTCGCAATGGACAAAGCGGCGGTCCGGACTGCCGAAATCAATCTCGACTATACCGAAATTCGCGCGCCGTTTGCCGGCCGCATTGGGCGCAACCAGGCGCCGCTCGGCGCCCTGGTCAGTCCTGCCAATACTGTGCTGAACACGCTGGTCCAGCTCAATCCCATCTATGTCACTTTCAACCCCAGCGAAACCGATCTCGCCGCGATCGATGCGGCGCTGGCGCGTGGAAAAGTCCAGGCCGACATTCTGCTGTCCGGTCAGACCAAGTGGATCCACCGCGGCACGTTGAGCTTCCTCGATAACCGGGTCGATCAGTCGACCGGCACGATCGCTGCGCGCGCGCTTATCGCCAACAGCGATTTCAGCCTGCTGCCGGGGCAATATGTCCGCATCCGTCTGCATATAGGGGAAGAGCCGAATGCTCTTATGATCCCGCAGACTGCCCTCGGGTCGAGCCAGCTTGGAAAATACGTCTATGTGGTCAGCAAGACGGACACCGCGGAGCAACATCTCGTGTCGCTTGGACCGACCGACGGCGGCTTTGTGACAATCGTGAAAGGCGTCGCGGAAGGTGACAAAATCATTGACGGCAATCTGCAAAAGATCGGCCCTGGCTCGCCAGTACGCCCGGTGTCCGAAAAGATGAAATAGAACACCTGCCGGTTTCAACTTCCGGATTGATCGATGCCATCGAGCTTCGTTACTGACAGCCGGGTTGATGCCCCATTCGGATCGTGTGAGGCAGTCTCAGTTGGCGGCATTCCTTCGCGAAAGCAGGCGATCCGCTTCTGTGCCCGATAGACAGCCTGGCCAGGATCCCGAAAGATAACTATGCCGCCCTGACAGATTACCATTTGCCAATGAGTCTCATCTGCAAGGCATCATTATCGAAGCCCAAACGCCTGAGATCAGCCAGTCCCATTGAGTCCCGGCCATTCCCTACAGATTTGCCGCTGCGAGGTATATCCTCGGTTTTTAGTTGGCGAAAATTGGTATAATCCGAGCGCTCTTGAACGATGTAAGAGCTGATAGCGAACGGAGGCGGTCGATGCGGTTCGGGATTTTTATCTATAATGATGTCGAGCCGATTGATCTGGCGACTTATGGCGTTCTGTCAATGGCGCGGCGCGTAGTGCCTGAAATCGAAATCTGCACGATCGCTCCCGAGAAGGGCCTGGTGCGGCTCTCGAATGGTTTGCGTGTCATGGCCGACTATGGCCTGACCGACGCGCCAGCCTGCGACGTGCTGGTCGTTACGGGTGGCTCAGGATGGGAGGCGCAGGCGAACAATCCTGACACGCTCGCGTTTCTGCGCTCCCGAAGCCACCAGAGTCGACTGGCGTCGGTATGTACCGGCGCGATGATCCTGGCCGCGGCGGGCGTTCTTGATGGCAAAAAGGCGACGACGAAACGTGAGGTTGTTGCTCCCGAAGCGTCCCCCGTTGACGTGATGCGCCAGCGCTTTCCAAAGATAGACGTCACGACCGCAAGCGTCGTCGACTGCGGAAGCATAACGACGGGCGGCGGCGTGACTTTGTGCATAGACGCTATGCTGCATATTATCGGACGTGAGTTCGGGTCTTCCGCCGCCGCGGAGACTGCCCGCATCATAGAATATTCAAGGGCGCGGGAAGCCAATCGAGCAGCTCTTCCCCTGGTGACTGATGCACAATGACTGAAGCTCACGCAGATTCGCCCGCGCATCTCGCGGCTCCCGATCTTCGGGAACCGATCGGAAAGAACGTCGCCACCATACGAAAGTCCAGAGGCCACACGCTCGATGAGGTCGCCTTGCGAACGGGGCTGAGCAAGGGCTATCTCTCCAAGATCGAGAATGGCAAGAGTGTCCCGTCTCTGGGCACGTTATCGAAGATCGCGCAGGCGCTTGCCTGTGACATCGGTCACTTTCTTCAACAGGACAATGGATTGCTCGACGATGCCGTTTGCCGGACCCTCGTGCATGAGCGGCAACCTGCGGTCCGCGGCGGCACCGCCTTTGGTTACGACTATTCGAGTCTGGCTCATAGGAAGCGCAATAAGCGCATGGAGCCGTTTATCTTTTCCTTCCCGGCGGAGATTCACTCACACCCGTTCTTCGAACATGACGGCGAGGAATTCATCCTGATACTGCGCGGACGCGCCGAGTTCGAAACCAAGCGCGAAGGCAAGATCGAGCAATGGATTCTTGATGAAGGCGACAGCCTCTATATCGATTCGTCTGTGCCGCATCGCGGGCGCAGCCTGATCGGAGAGACGCAGGCGCTTGTCGTCATCTATCAGCCGAAGCCCGAAAGATTCTGATGGCGAGCCTCGATTCTGGTGCTCAGAACCGAGGCTTTTTTATTTACACAACTTTCGTGATTGTTGGCGACACAGCCCCCGGAGCGGCCGGAACTCCGCCCGCTGTAGATGCTAATCGCTGGACAATGACAGGAGCAGTTTCCTTCGCTGCGAAGACGGCCACGATGGTGATCAGCGCGATAACAATCATCATCACTGAAACCGGCCATGTCGAACCGTGCATCGTTCCGATAAGCGCAGCGGCCAGCACGGGGACTATTCCTCCCCCGATCGGCGCAGCAAGTTGATACCCGAGTGACGCACCGCTGTAGCGGACGTTCGACGGGAACATCTCACTCAGGAAGCTGGCCTGCACGCCATACATGATGCCATGTCCAACCGACATGCCGACGACGAACGCCAGCACCACAATCACAGGCTCTCGCGTTTCAATGCCCCAGAAGATTGGAAATGAGAGAGCAATCGCGGCGAAGCATCCGAGATTGTAAATCAGGCGACGCCCTACGCGATCCGAGAGTGCGCCGAAGACCGGGATGGTGATCAATTCGACGGCTGCACCCAGCGCAATACCGCCGAGGACAAGTGTGCGCGGGAGCCCGAGATTGGTAACGGCATAACTGAGCCCGAAAATCGTGAGCACATAGATCCAGGAGATCTCTGTAATGCGCACGCCAAGACCCAAGAGCACATTCCTCGGCTGTTTGAGAAGCGTTTCCACCACGGGGAACCGCACGATGTTGCCTTCGCGGACATCGCGCTTGAAATCCGGCGTTTCATCGATGCGCAGCCGGATGATCGTGCCCACAACAACCAGCACAGCACTCGCGAGGAACGGCACGCGCCAACCCCATGCCATGAACTGGTCATTGCTCAGATAGGCCAGTGCGAAAAACGAGCCGGTGCCCAAAGCCATGCCTAATGGAAATCCGACCTGAACGAGGCTCCCGTAGAACCCGCGCCTGTTTGGCGGCGCATGCTCAGTCGCCATGAGGACGGCGCCTCCCCACTCGCCCCCCACGGCGATGCCCTGAATGAGGCGAAATATCACCAGGAGGATGGGAGCTGCGACTCCGATTGTTTTATAGGTCGGGAGCAGACCAATCAGCATCGTAGACACGCCCATACTCACGAGCGTGAACACCAGCATCGATTTGCGTCCCACGCGATCGCCAAAATGGCTCAAGATGATTGCGCCGATTGGCCTGGCAAAGAAGCCGACGCCGATAGATCCAATAGAAAGCAATTTGCCAGTCAGAGGATCGGCCGCCGGAAAATACAGCTTGTTAAGAACCAGCGATGCCGCCGTGGCGTAGATCAGGAAGTCATACCACTCAATCGTCGTCCCGATTGCACTTGCAGCCGCGATCGTGCGCATTGAAGCAGCTTTTTCGTTGCCCTGCACCTCAGACCTGGACACCATGGTCGCCTCCGTCCCTTCCCCAAGAGCGTGACTTCAACCGCCGTACCGGGACTCGCACGCCTTTTGGCGCATTCGCTTTTTATTGGTCTTGCTCGATTGCGATTCCCCAAATTCAGAACTTGAACCCAGCCTGCAACTAATGTGCGAAGGACGCCCTCCGCTAGCCTTGCTACAGGCTGTTTAGCGGCACATCTTTCCTATCAAGATGGCTGCCGCATTCCCCTTTCAGGGCTCAGAACGTAGATGGCTTGTGGTCCGTCTTGATCTGCTTGCCACGCTCAACATCGTAGCCCGCGCTGTTACGGAAGATGTTGGGCTTGCGGTAGATCGCCAGCAGCGTGCAACCTTCAGCACTATACGTCTCGTGCATCGAACCCGGATGCCGGTAGACGAATTCCCCTGCCCGGCATATTCCTTCGTGATCAGAGAAAGATCCTTCAAGAACCCAGCTCTGTTCGATCTCCGGATGCTTGTGAAACGGCAGAGTTGTGCCCGGCGCCCATCGAAGCAGACAGGTGAGCTCGCCGGCTTCCTTGTTCTCGTACAGGACCTTGATGTCCACCCCTTCGAACTGGGACGGACGCCAATCCATATCTTGCGGCTTTAGATACACTGAGCCGCCCGGCGTCGGCTCAAGATGGCCTTGCAGGCGCTCCTGAAAATCGCGAGCCTGATTATCGGACATATGCATCCTCCCTGGACGATTGCGCCCGCCTGTTCAAAGCCTCGTCGATTGTCGTTCAATCGGGGGCATGCGCGGTTCATTGGTGGCTGCCATAAATGCCCGGCTGCCGTTGGGGCTATGTCAACGTGGATTTTCCTGTCAGTCAACAAAAATTTCCTGACAGGTCTCAATACCTCTGCCGTCATCGAAGGTTATCCGCAGGAGATCTCGCCCTAATGAGCGACTTCGAAGACGCGTGAAAAATGATCGAAGGTTCTTGCCAAATGCCCAGAGTGGAGCGGCAGGCGGCTGATCAGCCACCTGTTGCCGTCTCTCAAATTGTCGCAAGAAAATGCTGCCGGGCATGGGCGCGCGATGATGTTAAGCGCGTCGCTGCGGCGTAAGGCTGGCGTGTACTTTGTTCTTACACACTTGCACCGTCATTGCTGCGAGTCGCGAATTAATCATCAGGGAACACAAGCGCGCCATTGCTTCGCCTTCGGCTAGTAAAAACGGCTTGGCTCGGCAGGCGCATCTATTTCTTAATCTTCGACCGCTTCGGCTTTTTTTGTTATAGTGCCGCAACGCATCTGTTTAATTTTAATTGTCTATTTTTTGACCCGTCACCCCATGCAGGAGGACGATCATGTCTCAATTTCCGTCAGCGACAGGTTCTGAAATTGCGGGCGCTTTCACCAAATCGGTTCGCAACCACTGGAAAGCCTATCTCATCGAGGGCATCATCCTCGTCCTTCTCGGAATCGCGGCCATCGTCGTTCCCCTGATTGCAGGGCTCGCAGCGACCGTCTTTCTGGGGTGGATTCTTCTACTGTCAGGCATCCTTGGCCTTATCGCGACATTTCGGGCGCAGCACGCCCCTGGCTTCGGATGGGCGATCCTCTCGGCGATCGCTGCCCTGATCGCAGGCGCAGTCCTGCTGTGGAACCCACTGGCGGGTCTTTTAAGCCTGACGTTTATCCTGATCGCCTTCTTCATCATCGACGGCAGCCTGATGATCATCCTGTCCATCGTGCATCGGCGCGAACTCTCGGGCAGATGGGAATGGATGCTGTTCAATGGCATCATCGATCTGATACTCGCCGCCATCATCATTTCCGGCATGCCGGGCACACTCGCCTGGGCATTCGGATTGCTCGTCGGCATCGATCTCCTGTTCGGAGGCGTCGCGCTCATCGTTATGGCGACGGAGGCGCGCCCCTCGTCCAACGCCGCCTTCTGATCAGTCGGAGGACTCGAATGGCTGAAAAGCAGTTTGCTGTCACTCACAGCGAGGAGGAATGGCGCAAGCTTCTGACGCCCGAACAATATGAGGTGATGCGCGGGCACGGCACCGAGGCGCCGCACAGTTGCGCCCTCAATCACGAAAAACGCGCCGGCACTTTCTTTTGCGCTGGATGCGGGCAGCCGCTTTTCCCGGCCGGTGCAAAATTCGAAAGCGGCACAGGCTGGCCGAGCTTCAATGCAGTTTTGGATGGCGCTGTGGAGAACATGGAAGACCGCAGCTACGGCGTAAGCCGGACGGAAGTGCATTGTGCGCACTGCGGCTGTCACCTCGGGCATGTCTTTCCCGA
>SCSF01000086.1 GCA_004298435.1 Beijerinckiaceae bacterium | reverse complement strand
ATGCAGACACCTCTTCGATCGCTTCCGCGAGCTTGTCTTTGTCGAGCCCCGCGATCGGATGATCATCGAGCAGGGCGGAGGGGCCATTGGCGCAAAGGCCGAGGCAATAGACCGGCTCCACGGTGATTTGGCCGTCCTTGGTCGTTTCATGCCAGGAGACGCCGAGTTCCGCTAAAATACGCCGTGCAACGGCCTCGCCGCCGCGGCTCTGGCAGGCTTCGGCCCGGCAGACCTTCAAGGTATGCCGGCCTCCCGGAGCCCGCCTGAAATCGTGATAAAAAGTGAGCACGCCATGCGCTTCCGCGCGCGTGATGTTCAGGGCTTCTGCGATCATCGCGACCGCCTCATTGCTGATGAAGCCAAATTCCTCGTTGAACGCATGAAAGATGGGAAGCAGCGGCCCTTCCAGGCTGAGATGCTCGGCGATAATCTGGCGCGCGCGGCCTTCACTAAAGACGGTCGTTTCAGACATATGTTTCACCAAACCTTGTGAGCTTCGCGACTATTTATTCTGTGAATTCCGACCGGAAACGGGGGCCTCGAATTCGGGATAGTCGATCGAAATGTTTCTTCCCGCCTGAGTTATTTTTACGGCTCAGGTATATGGCATACATCCCCAGCTCATAATGAGTCTAAACTTCTTGCCCTCGCGGTCAATAAAGCGGATCCGTGAAACTATAGGCTTTTTTTATTAAATTTCAGGTTTCTATAGAAGCTTGTGCTGCACAAAGATGCTTGGCCTCATTGTAAAGCGCTGTCGAAAGCGGCGCCATCGGCTCCCTGTGTGGCACCACAAGGCCGATCTGGTGGACGACTTCGGGATCGAGAATAGGAACGGACCTGATCGGCGCGATCGTGCCGAGCGTTTCGACCAGTTTTTCAGACATGACGCTGGCCCAGCGCCCGGTGCAGACATGCGCGAAAAGCGCAATAACCGAGTTCGATTCGAGCGTCGGCGCGACTTCGGTGCCGGTGCTGTTGAGCAGTTGATTGATGATCCGGCGGTTCTGCATGTCCGGCGTCAACAGGCAGAGTGGGATGCGCCCGACCTCCGCCCAGCTCACACTTTCGCGCTCGGCGAGCGGGCTGTCTGCAAACGTCACGAGCCTATATCTTTCGACATAGAGAGGCAGGCTGCGCACATTGCCCAGCGGCTCGTTATCGAGGTAGCTGATCCCCGCATCGATCTCCAGATTGTCGAGTGCAGAAAGAATATCGAGCGATGTCATCGATAAAATGCTGAAGCGCACGCTCGGATGCTTGGCGCGAAACGGCGTCGTCAGCGCGGCGACCATCGTAAGGGCGGTGGGAATCACCGCGATTCGCAAATGTCCGACAAGCCCGCTTTTCAACGTGCGCACGTCCTGACGCATGGCGCGCGCGTCACTGACGATTCGCTTTGCCCATTCGAGAACCCGTTCGCCCTCGGCGGTGAGGCCATGAAAGCGCGAACTGCGATTGATGAGCAGGACACCGAGGCTGTCTTCGAGTTGTTTGATCGCCGCGGATAAGGTCGGCTGCGTGACGCCGCATGTTTCCGCTGCGCGGCTGAAGCTCTGCTCGCGCGCGACGGCGATGAAAAATTCCAGTTTGTCGATCACGGCGCCTCAGCCTGGAAGCCCACGCACAAAAAGGCGCGCAGGCGATTCACTAACCTGTCAGTCGGCTGCATCTTATCCCGTTTCAGAGGAAATTGCGCGGGAGCGAACGCGTCTCTTTCGCGGACAGTCCGGTAATGGGCGCAGATCCGAGGTCCAGCAGATTCAAGTCAATTCGATCCTGACAGGCACATGGTCGGACGGCTTGTCCTCGCCGCGCCGGTCCTTATCGATCGTGATCCGGACAAGCCTGTCGGCGGCCCGCGGCGACAGCAGCAGGTGATCGATGCGGATGCCCTTGTCGCGCTGCCAGCAGCCGGCCTGATAATCCCAAAACGTATAGAGGCCGGCGGCATCGCTCGTCGCTCTCAGCGCATCCGTGAAGCCGAGGTTGATCAGCGCGCGGAACTTTTCGCGCGTCCGGGGCAGGAAGAGAGCGTCGCCTGCCCAGGCGGCCGGATCGTAGCAGTCGCGCGGTTCGGGGATGACATTGTAATCGCCAGCGAGGACGAGCGGCTCCTCATAGGCGAGAAGCTTCTCTGCATGCGCTATCAGCCGGTCCATCCAGGCGAGCTTGTAGCTGTATTTATCTGTTTCGGGGGGATTGCCATTGGGCAGATAGAGGCAGCCGACCCGCACGACGCCATCGTTATGCGGCACCAGCGCTTCGATATAGCGGGCGTGAAGATCGTCTGGATTGCCCGGCAAACCTCGCGTCACCTCGATCGGTGCCTTCGACAGTATGGCGACGCCGTTGAAACCCTTCTGTCCATGCACGGCAACATTGTAGCCGCAGGATTCAACCTCGTTATACGGAAACGCCTCATCGGTGCATTTCAGCTCTTGCAGGCACAGGACATCGGGGTTCACGTCGCGCAGATAGCGCGTGAGATGCTCCAGTCTCTGGCGCACCGAATTGACGTTCCATGTGGCGATCTGCACGAAACCCGTCCTTGCTATAGCGTTTTCAAGCGAAGTGGTTTCCGGTTCGCGTGAAGAAAACGCGTCAGAACAACTAATAAGAGCCGCGGTTCTGATTCCGTCAGAACCGGAACGGCTCTATCCCCAGCGCCGGTGCGACCACATCCATTGCTCGGGGTGCAGCCGGATCGTCCGTTCGAACTCTGCCTGTAGCGCTGCGGTTGCGGCGACAATATCAGCCTCGCGATCCTCTGTCTGCGGCACCGGGATCTCGACAAGCCGGATGGTGAAGCGCACGTTGGGATTGCGGATGATTTCGCCGGCATAAAGCTTCAGGCCGAGCGTCCGCGCCACCATGGCGGGGAAGGGCGTCGAGGGCGCGGCCCGATTGAAGAAGGGCACGCGCGGGCCGCGCATGTCCCGCTGATCGGCGAGAACCGCAAGCGTTCCGCCCTCGCGCGCATGGCGGATGAGTTGGCGCGGCGTGGCAGGCGTCTTCGGATAGAGACCGCCGGGATAGAGAAAACCGCGCATTGCGCGCACACGGGCGTCAACAAGCGGATTCTTGATGCGCTGATAGACGCCGGCTGGTTTTGCGCTCGTTTTGGCGGATACGGCCAGAACGGCGATCTCCCAATTGCCCTGATGCGCTGCGCAGACGACGCTTGCCTCATTCGTCTTGCCGAAATCGCATGGGGCCTCGATGGTCAGCCTGCCGCTCGCCGCGATCGCCGCCAGCCGGAAGGTCTCGGCAAAAATCCGGCCGAGGTTTTCCCACATCGCCGCCGCAAGGGCCGCGTGTTCAGCCGCGGATTTTTCCGGAAAGGCCAGAGCCAGATTCGCCAGCGCCCGGGTCTGTCGGCGGCTGCCGAGTCGTGGTCCAAAAACGCGCCAGAGCCTACCCGAGAGCCAGGAGGCGCTTTCCAGCGGCAAAGCGCTGAGGCAGAGCCCGGAGAGGCCAAAGGCCAGGTCTTCAAGCCGGTAGCGCAGTGAAACGCCACCCCAGCGTCTCTGGAGCCATCGCGACGCGCCAAAGCGTCCGCCTGTCATGGCGTTGACCATATTGCGCCGCCTCAATCGTTTCCGCTTCTGTCAGAACGAGTGCGATTCTAGACTGTGCGCCGGTCTTTGTCCGCCCCGCGTCGCAGCCCTTCTGCTTTCGGGAAAGACCGTGGCTTTTGCATGAGCGGCGGCAAGTGGCCGCGTGGCAGGATCCCTTCGCGCATGATGGCGCGGCGCAAAGGTCCGATCATATTGAAGGCCAGAAAGCCGGCGCCGCGGACCAGATCAACTGGCAGGAAATCCACGAGCAGAGACCGATTCAAAACGTCAATGCCGTGCGTGCGTAAGGAAATATCGGCGCGGCGGGCCTCGGCATAAGTCGCCATGGCCCTTTCGCCGCCGATGTCCTCGCCATGTGTCCTGGCTGTCTCGACACAGTCCACAAGGGCGGCAATATCGCGAAGGCCGAGGTTGAGGCCCTGCGCGGCAAGCGGTGGAAAAACATGCGCGGCTTCGCCGATGAGCGCAATGCGCCGACCGGTGAGACGCGAAACGCGCAGCCCCGTCATCGGAAAGCCGCCGCAGCCGCCATCGAGGCGCATCTGGCCGAAGATCGCGCCGACCTCGTGCTCAATCTCGGCGGCGAGGCTGGCGTCGGCGAGACTCTTCCGGCGCGCGGCCTCCTGCGCCGACATCAGCCAGACGATGCTCGATCTGTGCGGCTCCGATCCAGAGGCGGGCAGCGGAACCAGCGTGCAGGGGCCGTTGCGGGTGTGAAATTCGACCGAGGTGCCGTGATGCGGCTTCTCGTGTGCGGTCAGCACCGTCAGCGCCATTTGCGGATAGGTCCAGCGCCGTGCGCCGATGCGGGCCTTGGCCCTCACCGTCGATTTATGGCCGTCGGCGGCGACCAGCAGTTTCGCCCTGACCTGGCGGCCGGAGTCAAACATTGCGCAAACACGATCGGTTTCGTAAGCGATCCCGGTCAGCCATTCGCGGCCGAGCGAGAGGTTCCCGGTTTCGGCAGCAATGTCGATGAGGCGTTCGACGAGCTTGTCGTTCTCGATGTTTTCGCCAAAGGCCGGCAGTGCGATCTCGGATGCGGCAAATTCAAGCGGCGGGATCGGTATGCGCGAGCCCGTCGCGTCGATCATGCGGATCGCTTCGATTTTTGCGGCGCAGCTCGCGAGGCGCGGCCACAGTCCAAGCGCATCATAAAAGCGTAGCGACGCCTCAAAGAGCGCAACGGTGCGGCCCATACCACGCGCTTCCGCGCCGCCAAGCACGACGACGGAGAAACCCGCCTTGGCAAAAGCAACCGCTGCCGAAAGACCGGCAGCACCGGTCCCGATCACGAGAACATCAGCTTCGGACGGGACCTCTTGCACTTAACCTGAACTCACCTGGCCTGAAATCTCAGCGCTTGTCGATCGGCACATAATTGCGGAGCGCAGCGCCGGTGTAAAGCTGGCGCGGGCGGCCAATTTTCTGGCTCGGGTCCTCGATCATCTCCTTCCATTGCGCGATCCAGCCGGCGGTGCGCGCCACGGCAAAGAGCACGGTGAACATGGAGGTCGGGAAACCCATCGCCTTCAGGGTGATGCCTGAATAGAAGTCGATATTCGGATAGAGCTTCTTCTCGATGAAATATTCGTCGCTCAGGGCGATCTTCTCGAGTTCGAGCGCGACTTCGAGCAGAGGATCGTTGATGTGGCCGATGGCGTTCAGAACCTCGTGACAGGTCTTCTGCATGATTTTCGCGCGCGGATCGTAATTCTTGTAGACCCGATGCCCGAAGCCCATCAGCCGGAAAGGATCGTTCTTGTCTTTGGCGCGTTCGACGAACTGCGGAATGTTCTCGACGGTGCCGATTTCTTCCAGCATCTTGAGCGCCGCCTCATTGGCGCCCCCGTGAGCCGGCCCCCAGAGGCAGGCGACGCCCGCCGCGACGCAGGCGAAAGGATTGGCTCCTGAAGAACCTGCAAGCCGGACCGTGGAGGTCGAGGCGTTCTGCTCGTGATCGGCATGCAGAATGAAGATTTTGTCCAGAGCGTTGGCGAGAACAGGGTTGGGTTTGTACTCTTCCGTCGGCACGGCAAAGCACATGCGCAGGAAGTTCGTCGCATAATCGAGATGGTTGCTTGGATATACGAAAGGCTGTCCAAGGTTGTATTTGAAAGCCATCGCCGCAAGCGTCGGCAATTTCGCGATCAGCCGCATCGATGCGACCATGCGCTGTTTCGGATCCGAAATGTCGGTCGAGTCGTGATAGAAAGCCGAGAGCGCGCCGACGCTCGCGACCAGAACCGCCATCGGATGCGCGTCGCGCCTGAAGCCCTGTAAAAAACGCGCCATCTGCTCGTGCACCATCGTATGGCGCCGGATGCGGTAATCGAATTCCTTGAGCTGCGCTGTCGTCGGCAGTTCCCCGTAAAGCAGAAGGTAGCAGGTTTCGACGAAGTCGCCGCGTTCGGCGAGCTGTTCGATCGGATAGCCGCGATAAAGCAATGTGCCGTTATCGCCGTCGATATAGGTAATGGCGGATTCGCAGCTTGCGGTTGAGGTGAAGCCGGGATCGAACGTGAACGCCCCGGTCTGTGCATAAAGCTTGCTGACATCGATGACGGACGGGCCAATCGTGGCGGCTCTGACCGGCAGAGCGAAGCTCTTGTCGCCAATCTTGAGGGAAGCTGTCGTCTCGCTCATCGGCTCACCTTCTTGCTTGTTTTTCCGGCGCGTGAGTGTTGATCCCATGCGCTCAATCCTGCTTGTCCTTTGCACTGCGAAGTCGCACCAACGCTTGCTCGTCGAGCGTTGCTGCATTTCGCGTTTTTGCCATGGCGTTACAGAGTCTGTGTTGTCGAGGCGGCAGCTTTCTCTCAGTCTCTTCGGATTCGCCAGTGTGCAATGCGATAGGGTCAGTATCGCATAGTTTGACGGGGTTCAAGCGGATGCAATGCCGATATGAGCCCCGCGGCCTATGTCATTGGAATGAGTGCATCCGATAGAACCCGAGTAAACCCAGGCTCTGTCACTGGCCTTCGTCATCCCGAATGTCTGGCATGCAAGCAGGAGTCAGCACGCGACGGCCTGATCCCGCAAGCGTCCCAGGCTTTCTTCCCGTCCGAGCACTTCGAGGACATCGAATATGCCAGGTGAAGTTGAACGTCCAACCAAAGCGGCGCGCAAGGGCTGCGCCACTTGTCCGAGCTTCAGCTTGGTCTCTTCTGCATATTGGCGCACGATGGCTTCCGCAGCCGCGGCATTCCATTCGCTCGATGCTTCCAGCCGCGGCACCAGATGCGCAAGATGATTGCGCGCATTGGCATCGAGAATGCCAATAGCTTTGCCGTCCAATTTCAGGGGACGTTCTGCAAACAGAAACATCGCGCCATCGAGCAATTCGACCAAGGTCTTGGCGCGCTCTTTCAATCCAGGCATCGCAGCCAGCAATTTGGCTTGCATCGGTGCGTCGATTTTCCCGGAAAGCTCGCGGCCATTCGGCAGATAAGGCAGCGATGCGATCAAAGCTGCAAGCAGCTCGTGATCCGGCGTCGCGCGCATATAGTGACCGTTCATGTTTTCGAGCTTGACGAAATCGAAGCGAGCAGGGGAACGCCCGACATGCGCAAGATCGAAAGACTCGATCATTTCATCGCGCGAAAAAAATTCCTGATCGCCGTGGCTCCATCCGAGCCTGACGAGATAGTTGCGCAAAGCAGCCGGCAGATAGCCCATCGCGCGGTAGGCATCGACGCCAAGCGCGCCATGCCGCTTCGATAATTTGGCGCCATCTGCGCCATGGATCAGCGGAATATGACCCATGGCCGGAATACGCCAATCAAGCGCCGCGTAGATTTGCATCTGCCGCGCGGCATTGGTCAAATGATCATCGCCGCGGATGATGTGCGTGACGCCCATGTCGTGATCATCGACGATGACTGCGAGCATGTAGGTCGGCGTGCCATCGGAGCGCAGAAGCACGAAATCGTCGAGGTTTTCATTCGTCCAAACCACCTTGCCTTGCACAAGATCTTCGAGCGTGGTCTCTCCGCTCAAAGGTGTCTTGAGGCGAATGACAAAGGGAGCGCCCGCGGGCGCTTCGGCTGACGAGCGGTTGCGCCAGCGTCCATCGTAGCGCGGCGGGCGGCCTTCGGCGCGCGCTTTTTCACGCATTTCGTCGAGTTCCTGCTGGGTCGCGTAACAACGATAAGCCTTGCCTGCGGCAAGCAGTTGTTCGGCGACCTCGCGATGGCGCGCCGCGCGCTGAAACTGGAAAATCGTCTCGCCGTCCCAATCGAGGCCGAGCCACGACAGACCATCGAGGATCGCCGAGATCGCCGCATCGGTTGAACGTTCGCGGTCGGTATCCTCGATGCGCAGGAGCATTTTGCCGCCCGCCCGGCGGGCAAAGAGCCAGTTGAAGAGCGCCGTCCGTGCTCCTCCGATATGCAGAAAGCCCGTCGGCGACGGGGCAAAGCGCGTGACCACCTGGTCTGCCATTCACCTGTTCCAAACGTAATGTGTTCGTGGCGGAAAAATTTGCCTGCTTTGGGATGCAGGGGCTTCCGCGAGGCCGTCCGTCGTGTAGCATGGAAAGCCTGAAAGAAAAGCGTTGCAAATGCTTTGCCCTTCGGCGCCGCCGCGCCTGAGCCGGGAGGTTTCGTCCTCCGGCCGGGATCGGCCCGCCGGGAGCGTCGGGCAGGGGGGTATGCGTGACAGAAGCGGCGGGATCCGCCCTTGCTGACAGCGGCTTTGTGCGGGCGGGCGCTGCCGCCCCCGGCAAAGCTGGCTTCGCCGATCCGCGCGGGCTTTTCAGGCGCGCCCTGGCCCAGGAGATCGGCGAGCGGCGCATCTTCCTCTGGCTCCCGGTTGCGGCGGGCGCGGGAGCTGTCTGCTACCTTTTCGCGGATCACCAGCCCTCTCTCTGGTTTGCCGGGGCGGCTCTCGGCGTTTTCGCCGCCGCGGCCTTTGTTCTGCGTCAACGCCCCCTGGCCTTCAGCCTCTGCATAGGCTGCTGCGCGCTGTGTCTCGGCTTTGTGTCGGCGGGCTGGCGCAGCGCGCGCGTGGCTGCGCCGGTTCTCACACATTTCAAAATCGCGGAGGTGCAAGGCTACATAGAGGAAATGGATTTCCGCCGCGTCGGCGCGAGGTTCGTGCTGCGGCCGGACAAGATCAGCGGACTCGCGGCGGATGCTATACCTTATCGCGTGCGCCTGACGATCCGGCGCACGCCGCCCTTCGAGGCAGGAACCTATGTGAAGCTCAAGGCGAGGCTGCTGCCGCCCGCGCATGCCAGCCTGCCCGGGGGCTATGATTTTGCGCGCGATGCCTGGTTCGCCCGCATCGGCGCCGTCGGCAATGTGCTGGGCCGCGTCGATGTCATGACGCCGCCGCATCGGCCTGGCTTCCTGCTTTCGATCGCCATGGCCATCGACCGCGCCCGCAATGCTCTGGCGCGCCGGGTGGATCACATCGCTGGCGGCGACTCCGGCGCGATTGCGGCTGCCATGGTGACCGGCAAGCGCGATCTTCTTTCGGAAAACGCCAGAGAGACAATTCGCGAAGCCGGAATCTTTCATATCATCACGATTTCAGGCGTTCAGATGACTCTGGTCGCCGGCATTTTATTCGTCGGCCTCCGCCGGCTTCTCGCCGCTTTTCCAGCACTTGCCTTGCGTTATCCGATCAAGAAATGGGCCGCTGCGGGAGCGATCCTCGTCGCGATTTTCTATGATATCGTCACAGGCTCTCGCGTCGGCACCGAGCGCGCTCTTTTTATGACCGTCATCATGCTGGCGGCGGTGCTTATAGATCGCCCTTCGCTCAGCATGCGCAACCTCGCGATTGCCGCCTGCGCGGTCATATTGATCCAACCCGAAGCGATCCTCGGCGCGAGCTTCCAGCTTTCATTCGCGGCGGTCGCTGCCCTTATCGCGGTCTATGAGGCGCGGACAGGATTTCGCACGCGCCGCCGCGAAGAGGATTTCGGCCGCGCGTCTGTAGCTGAAGCGTCTGTCTGGAAGCGCGGCTTAACGGCCGTCGCGGAGAAGCTGATGTACGGACCTGTGGCGCTGTTGTTTGCAACCTTCTGCGCCAGTGCGGCCACAGCTTCCTTCATGGCCTATGATTTCCATGAATTGAGCCCTTATGTCCTGATCGGAAATCCGCTCACGCTGACGATCATCGAGCTTTTCGCAGTGCCGGGCGCGCTCATCGGCACGTTGCTTTATCCGCTCGGGCTCGATGCCTTCGTCTGGCACTATGTGGGCGCGGGCATAGCCATGATCATGTGGGCAGCGCGCCATATCGGAAGCTGGCCGGGGGCGACGCTTCACCTTCACGCGTTCGCGCCCTGGGCCGTCGTCTTCCTCGCGCTCGCTGTTCTTTCGGCGGTGATCTGGCGAAGCTGGCTGTTTCGCGCGACGGCGATCCCGCTCTTGCTTATCGGTCTCTTTGGCGCCGCAAGCGGTCCCGGCTTCGATATTGCAGTTGCAGCGAACGGCGATGCGATTGCGTTACGGGGCGGCGATGGGCAACTCACGGTGCTGGGGCATCGCCCGAGTCTTTTCGCGGCGGAACAATGGCTGCGCGCTGACGCCGATGGCCGCAAACCGCGGACGGCGGTCGATCCTTCGGCCTGCGACAGTCTCGGCTGCGTCGGCATACTGCCGGACGGACGCGCGGTCGCTCTGGTGCTCGATCAGGGTGCATTCGCCGAGGATTGCATGCGCGCGGCGGTGATCGTTACGCCGCTCTTCGCGCCGCCCGGCTGTGCAGCAGGCTTGGTGATCGATCGTGACACGCTTGCGGCGAAAGGTTCGCTGACGCTGCGCGAGCATGGAAATGGCTGGCAGATGACGGCGGCGCGCGACCCCGATGAGGATCGCCCATGGTCGCGCGCGCCGAAGCGCCGCTGGCACAGTTCTTTTGCGAAAAGCGCAGATTCGGCCGGAAGCGACGCGCCGATGGATGCAACCGACGCTGAATTCTCGCCCCTCGATTGAGCCACTTTGGCGTGTTTCAGAAATAGCCCTTTGGCAGCCTTACAACCCGGCAGGGATCGCCGGGTTTCGCTTCCGGCGCATGCGGCATCCGCACGATCAGGCATTGCGCTTGTGCGATCACCCGCAACAGAGACGAATCCTGCGCGGGGAAGGGCGTCGCGACAAGCTGCCCCTCTGCGCCGATGCGGAGCGTCGCGCGCAGGAAATCCTGACGCACGTCATTAGCGCGCAACGGACCGCCGAGAACCGCGGCTTCGCTCGTGTCGACTTCGCCATCGGAAGCGCCGCAGAGCGCGCGCACCAGAGGCACGAGAAAAACGATGCCGCAGACGATGGCTGAGACAGGGTTGCCCGGCAGGCCCAAAATGGACATCTCACCCATGCGGCCATGAATAAGCGGCTTTCCGGGGCGCATGGCGATACGCCAGAAGCCGAGTTCCATGCCTTCTTTGGCGAGCGCGGATTTGACGAGGTCGTGATCCCCGACGGATGCGCCGCCGAGCGTCACCAGAACGTCGGCACGGGCTTCGCGGGCGCGCCTGATGCCGGTCTCGATCGCTGCGAAATCGTCGCCGGCAATGCCGAGATCGATCACTTGGCCGCCAGCCAATCGGACATAGCCGGCGATGGCGAACCCATTGGATGCAACGATCTGGTCAGGGCCGATCTCCGCGCCTGGCGGCACAAGTTCATCACCCGTCGCGAGAATAGCCACGCGCGGCCGCCTGATGACAGGCAGCATGGCGTGGTTCATGGCGGCGGCGAGCGCCATCTCGGCCGGTCCGAGCACTGTGCCTGCTGCGAGAAGCCTGTCGCCCTCTGAAAAATCGAGCCCTGCCGCGCGGATGAAATCGCCTTTCGGCACGGTTCTTTGCGGGCTAATGCTTGTTCCGTCCGCCTCGGCGAATTCCTGCATCAGAACGGCATCGGCGCCATCGGGCACCGGAGCGCCGGTAAAGATGCGGACGCACTCGCCAGCCGCTACCGAGCCAGCGAAGCCATGCCCGGCGGCGCTTTCACCGATGAGTTTCAGTTTTGCAGGAAGCACCGCTACATCTGCGGCGCGCAACGCATAGCCGTCCATTGCGGAGACGGACGCCGGCGGTTGCGTCCGCTTTGCCGTCAGATCTGCGGCGAGCGTCCGGCCAAGCGCCTCGCCGAGCGGGATTGTTTCACTATCGCGGATGGTTCGCGCTGCGGCGAGGACGCGGGCGCGCGCCTCGGCGACTGCAAGCGGCTTTTCGTTGACCATGGATTGTGCAGGGGCTTTCGATAGTAGGGAGACGAACCGGAGCTATCCGGTGACGGTCTCGCGTTTGAAATGACCGGACTTGCCGCCTTTTTTCTCGACGAGCGCGACAGCCTCAATGCGCATGCTTCGATCGACTGCCTTCAGCATGTCGTAGATGGTGAGACCGGCGACGGCAACAGCCGTCAGGACCTCCATTTCGACGCCTGTCTGGCCGCGAAGCTTTGCCGTCGCACGCAGCCTTATGCCGGGCAGGACAGGGTCTGCTTCGAGATCGACTGTGATTTTGGTGAGCGCCAGCGGATGGCAGAGGGGAATGAGGTCCGCGGTCTTTTTCGCCGCCATGATGCCCGCGATCCGCGCCGCCGCGAAAACATCGCCCTTCTTGGCATTGCCCGAGAGCGCGAGATCGAGTGTTTCCTTCGCCATTACGACGCAGCCTTCGGCGGTCGCCTCGCGCAATGTGAAATCCTTCTCCGAGACATCGACCATGGCTGCGGAGCCGTTGTCGGAGAGATGCGAGAGTTTTGACACTGATGCCCACCATCTATGAGAGGCTCGTCATGGCCGGGCTCGACCCGGCCATCCATGCGCCACAGGTCTGCGCCTGGATGCGCGGATCAAGTCCGCGCATGACGTCACCCATGCGCCTTGCCTGCCGCGAGTTGCGGCATGGTTTCGCCGAATAGCAAAAGCTGCGTCGCGGCTGTCACATCAGCGTTGCGCATCAGGCTTTCGCCTACAAGGAAGGTCGAAATGCCTGCACGGCAGAGCCGCAGGCAATCTTCATGGGTTGCGATTCCGCTTTCGCCAACAATCACACGCCCGGGAGGGATTTTTTCCGCGAGCCGTTCGCAGACTTCAAGCTTCGTTTCGAAGGTATGGAGATCGCGGTTGTTGATGCCGATGAGGCGCGGCTCAAGCTCCAGCGCGCGGGTCAATTCGGTTTCGTTATGGACCTCGACGAGGACATCAAGCGCGAGATCATGCGCCGCCTTGTTCAACGTCTTGGCATCGGCGTCCGAAACGCAGGCCATGATGATCAGAACGCAATCCGCTCCGTAAGCCCTTGCCTCGAAGACCTGATAGGGATCGAAAAGAAAATCCTTGCGTAGCGCCGGCAGATGCGTTGCACGCCGCGCGGTTTCGAGATCCTCGAGCTTGCCTTCGAAGGAAGGCGTGTCGGTGAGGACAGAGAGGCAGGTGGCGCCACCCGCCTGATAGGCGCGCGCCAGAGCAGGAGGATCGAAATCGGAGCGGATCCGGCCTTTGGAGGGCGAGGCCTTCTTGATCTCGGAGATGAGCGCCAGCCTGTTGGATGCAAGGCATTTTTCGATTGCCCGGAGGAAGCCGCGTGGCGGATCGTGATCATGGGCGCGCCGCTCGAGGGTCGAAAGCGGCATGCGCAATTTCGCTTCCGCGATCTCCTTGCGCTTGTAGGCTTCGATCTTCGTCAGAATATCGGCCATCGCCGTTCCCTTGATCCTCAGTTCGCTGCGTCAGCGGCATTCGAAATTTTGATGAGCCTTGCAAGCACCGCCGCCGCGCGGCCGTTATCGAGCACGCTGGCCGCGAGCCTAGCTCCTTCGACTAGATTAGCCGCTTTTTCGGCGACCACCAGAGCCGCGGCGGCATTGAAGATGGCGATGTCGCGATAGGGCGTCATCGCACCGTCGAGCACGGCCCGGAGAGCGGCGGCGTTATGCTGCGCATCGCCCCCCTTGAGATCGGCCAGCGTGGCGCGCTGGAGGCCGATATTTTCCGGAACGATCTCGAAACTGCGGATTTTGCCGTTTTCAAGCGCGGCGACATAGGTTGTGCCTGTTGTCGTCACCTCATCGAGCCCATCTGCGCCATGCACCAGCCAGACACGCTCCGCCCCGAGATTGTGCAGCGCCTGGGCTAAAGGCAGCAACCAGGCGCGAGAGAAAACACCGAGAAGCTGACGTTTGACCCCGGCAGGATTGGACAGGGGACCTAGTAGGTTGAAGAGCGTCCGCGTGCCGAGTTCGCTGCGCACCGGCATGATATGGCGGATCGCAGCATGGTGCGTCGGGGCCGCCATGAAGCACATGCCCGCCTCGTCCAGACAGGCGCGGGCGCCTTCCGGCGAGAGGCCGAGCTTGACGCCGAGCGCCGCGAGCACGTCGCTGGAGCCGGATTTCGACGATGCAGCGCGGTTGCCATGCTTGGCGACGGGCACCCCGCAAGCCGCAACGATGAGCGCCGCAAGAGTCGAGACATTGTAGGTGCCGTGACCATCGCCGCCCGTACCGACGATATCGATGGCGTTCGCGGGCGCGCTGACACGCAGCATTTTCGCGCGCATGGCGGCAATCGCGCCGGTGATCTCCTCAATCGTCTCGCCGCGCATCCGCAGGCCGATCAGAAAGGCGCCCATCTGCGCCGGCGTGACCTCACCCGAGAGCAGAGCATCGAACGCCGCCTCGGCCTCCTTGCGGCTGAGGCTTCGGCCTTCGGCAATTTTGGTGATCAGGGGTTTGAAAGCGTCCATGTCTTCCAGAAGAATGGTTAGATACAGCGGAATATTCGTTTCCCATCCTTCGAGGCGCGCCTTTCAGGCGCTCATCAGGATGAGGCAGGGAAGCCCGGAGACAAGGTGCTTTTCAGTTTCGCCATGTTCTGTTCCATTCCGCGGCCAATTCGAGAAAATTCGCCAGAATGAGATGGCCTTGTTCGGAGGCGATGCTTTCAGGGTGAAACTGCACTCCATGCAGCGGGCGGTTCTTGTGCGACAGGGCCATAATCAGTCCATCAGCTTCGGCAGTGACTTCGAGCGCCTCAGGCAGATTTTCGCGCTTCACCACCAGCGAATGATAACGCGTGGCGCGGAAGGGGCCGTTGATGCCGCGGAAAATGTTCTCTGATTTATGGATGATCTCCGCGACCTTGCCATGCACGGGCAGGGGCGCGCGGATCACCTCTCCGCCGAATGCCGCCCCCACGGCCTGATGCCCGAGACAAACGCCGAACATGGGGATCGTCTCGCTGGCGGCACGGATAAGATCGAGGCAGATTCCGGCTTCCTGCGGAGTGCATGGCCCGGGCGAGAGCACGATTGCGTCGGGTGCTGCCGCCATGACCTCAGCAACGCTCACCTTGTCATTGCGATGCACCGTCACGTTGGCGCCCAGCGCGCCGAGATAATGCACCAGATTGAAGGTGAAGCTGTCGTAATTGTCGATCAAGGTAACGGCGGACATGGGCTTTCTCCGGCGGCGGTTTTCGGCGCTCCGGCGGATGAGGTCAAGTCGGATGTCGGCTGACGGCTTTCCGGCTGCCGCCTCTGCGAAAACATGCCTGGATTCCGCTTGGGATACCAGTGACTCCCAAAATGTGGCGCAGCTAGCAATTTATTCATGGATTGTGCGCAAAGATTTGACCGCGTGAAAGCGTGCCCCGCCTGTGGTCCTCTTTAAAAATCGTGTAATTGGGGCCATCTCTCTTTCGTTGGAACCGACAGAACCGTCGGAAAGAAGTAAAAGGCACACACGACTCGCCTTTAGCGGCGAAATGGTCCTTACAGCCAGGTGGTTACAGAATGCCTATGGTCAGAAGCCTAGAACATGCAGTTTCCGCGGCCCGCCGGCTGCCGGAGGCTGAGCAGGAATCAATCGCATCCCTGATTCTCGATCAGATCAAGGCGATGCACGGACCGAAGGCGGTCGAGGTCGTCAGCAGCGGTCTTGAAGAACTGCCGAAGGAATTGGCCAAGAACGGCCCGCGTCCCGACACCTGGGATGTGAACGCCTAGAGCCGTTTCGGTTCGGATGGAATCAGAACCGTGGCTCTATTTGATTGTCCTGACGCGTTTTCTTCACGCGAACCGGAAGCCACTTCGCCCGTCAGCGCTGCTAAGGCGTCACTGTCCCCGTTTTGTGCGCGTCGCGAAACGAACAGCTTCTTCCGCCGCGCGAAACAGCGCTTGCGCCTTGTTGACGGTCTCGCGTTGTTCGTAGGCGGGGTCTGAATCGTAAACGACGCCCGCGCCCGCCTGCACATGCATGTAGCCATCCTTCACCACTGAAGTGCGCAGGATGATGCAGGTGTCCATATCGCCACTGGCGCCGAAATAGCCGATGCAGCCGGCATAGATGCCGCGTTTGTCGGTCTCCAGTTCGTCGATGATCTGCATCGCCCGCACCTTGGGCGCGCCAGACACTGTGCCGGCAGGAAAGCCGGCGCAGAGCGCGTCGATTGAGTCTTTCTCCGGTGCAAGTTTCCCCTCGACATTGGAAACAATGTGCATGACGTGGCTGTAGCGCTCGATGGTGAATTGCTCCGTCACCTCGACGGTGCCGATCTTTGCGACCCGCCCCACGTCGTTGCGGCCGAGATCGAGAAGCATCAGATGTTCGGCGCATTCCTTCTCGTCGTTCAGGAGATCGGCAGCGAGAGCCTCGTCTTCCGCATGCGTCTTGCCGCGCCAGCGCGTGCCGGCAATCGGGCGGATCGTGACCTTGCCGTCGCGCGCCCGAACCAGAATTTCCGGGCTTGAGCAGACGATCTGAAAACGCGCGAAATCGAGATAGCAGAGAAACGGCGCCGGATTGACCCGGCGCAGGGCGCGGTAGAGCGACAGGGCCGGCAGGGCGAATGGCGCGGTGAAGCGCTGGGACAGCACGACCTGAAAAATATCCCCCGCGCGGATGTAGTTCTTCGCCGTCTCCACCATTTCGAGAAAGCGGGTTTCGGGCGTGTTCGATTGCGGCGGGGAGGCCACGAGATGCGGATCGACCTCTGTCAGCTCCTGGACGAGCGGACCTTCCAATATTGCGACCACCGCGTCGATGCGCTCGCATGCACGCTCGTAGGCTGCGCGCGCCATTACTCCCGGCGCAGGCCGCACCGGTGTCACCACGAAGATTTCGTCCTTTATCGTGTCGAACACGACCATGATCGTCGGCCTGACCATAATGGCGTCGGGCACGCCGATCGGATCTGGCTTGGCCGGAGCCAGCCGTTCCATTTGGCGCACCATGTCATAGCCGAGATAGCCAAAAACGCCGGCGGCCATCGGCGGCAGATCCTCGCCTGCATCTATGCGCGACTGGGCGATGAGCGCGCGCAGCGCCTCGAGTGGCGGCTCGGAACAGGGCGAAAATCGCTCAGGATCCGTGCAGGCATCGAGGTTGATTTCGGAGCGGTCGCCGAAGCAGCGCCATATGACATCGGGATCAATGCCGATCATCGAATAGCGCCCGCGCGTGGCGCCACCCTCAACCGATTCGAGAAGAAAAAGCCCGCTGCTTCCCTTGCGTCCGGCGGATAGCTTCAGAAACGCGGAAACCGGCGTTTCAAGATCCGCGACAAGGCGGGCGGACACCAGAACGCCCGCGCCGTTTTGGTAGCGCGTCTCGAAGGCAACGAAGGGTGGTTCAATCATTTTTGGCCGTCACTGGCTCCCGAGCGCGGTGCGCAACGCCTGCTGATTGAGCTTGATTCCGAGTTGGCGCTCCAGTCGGCTCAGATACTGGCCGACGACATCCTCTCCAAGGTTTGTCTTCACATCGGCGAGAATCTTGTTGAATTCCTTGGCCTTGGGGTCGATCGGCGGAACCCTTGCGTCGACCACCTTGAAGATCATCCGGCCGCCGCTCCCATCCGAAGCCGAAGCGCTGTCGCCGACCTTCTCGTCGAAAATCTGCGCGACTTCGCTTTGCGTGAGACCAGCGCCGCCGGAACGCTTGACCGCGTCGTTATGCTTGACGTCCAGATGATTTTCCGCGGCCAGATCGGCGATCTTTGCGCCGCTGGAAAGCTTTTTGACGATCGCGTCGGCTTTGTCCGTGACCTTTTTCGCCTGCTGGTCTTCGATCCATGCTGCGGTGACCGTAGGCCGCACTTCATCGAACGTTTGCTGATGCGCCGGATCGACGTCCGCGACCTCGAACCAGATCGTGCCGCCGTCACGGGTCGAAATCGGCTCGTTATCGACGCCGACATCCGAGGCGAAGGCGGCTTTGGTCACGGCCTGGAGATCTGGCACGCCGGAAACCGGCTTGCCGGCCTTGTCGTAACCTTCGGCATCAACCGCATCAACCGTGCGTGCGGTCATGCCCATCGCCTTGGCGACTTCCGTCAGCGACTTGCCCGAGGCCCGGAGATCCTCGATTTTGTCATGCAGCTTGGAAATCTTCTGATGCGCGCGCAGAATCCCCATTGCCTGACGCAACGGCAACTCGACCTTTTCGAAGGGCGTCACAACGCTCGGGGTGATCTTGTCAACGCGCAGAATCACCCAGCTAAACTTGCCCTTTACAGGCTTCGAGACCTGGCCCTGAGGAAGCGAGAAGGCCGCCGCCGCAATCGTCGGATCGATCATGCCCGATTTGGTGACGATGCCGAGATTGACGTCCTTGGGTGTCAGTTTCAGGTCCTTAATCAGTGAGTCGAAGCTTTCGCCGCCGGCAAGTTTTGTCTCGGCGGCCTCCGCTGCTGCCTGTGTTTTGAAGGGGATTTGCTCGACCTGCCGCTTTTCGGGCTCAACGAAGCGTTGCGCCTTGATCTTTTCGTAGTGCTCCTTGACCTGCTCCGTGCTGATCGGATCGGTTTTGCCGAGCCGCTCCGACAAGCCTTGCAGGGTGAGCGGGAGAACTACGAGCTTACGAAATTCATTTGTGCGATAGGTTGCTTTTCGCGCGTCGTAATAGGCTTTCAGCGCAGCATCGGACGGCGGCGCAACGATGCCCGCTGCGGACCGGGGCAGCAGCATGTAATCGACGGTGCGGGTCTCGTTGTAATAGCGGTGGATGGCGTCCACCATCATCTTGGGCGGCTTCAACCCATCGGTCAGGGCGGTGATAATCTGCCGGCGCAGATAGGAATGGCGCTGCTCGTCGACGAAGCGTTGCTCGGTAAGACCCGCGTTCTGGAGACGGGCGTCGAACGACTGCTTGTTGAACTTGCCATCCGGGTCCTGGAAAGCGGGATCCTGAACGATTTCTTCTGCGAGGGCATGATCGGAAAGGGCAAGGCCGAGCCGGTGCCCGTCCTGGTTCAGAACCGCCTGACTGACCAGCCGGGCCAGAACGTCACGGTCGAGCCCCATCTTCCGGGCCTCGTCATTGGTGATGGCGCGGCGGGCTCTCTGCTCCAACTGCTGCAATTCATTCTGATAGGCTTCTCGGTAGGCCTCGACGCTGATCGTGTCGGAGCCGATGCGAACAAGCTCATTGGCGCCGAAGCCCCGGAAAATGTCGGCGATCCCCCACAAGGCGAAAGCCGCAATGAGCAAGCTCATCACTATGGTCATAATGATGCGGCCGAACCAGTTCTGTGTAGCGGCGCGCATCGCGTCGAGCATAGAATCTCACTCCAACTGTTGGGGCCGGGACAAAAATCCCGGTTTTGCGCGGCGGACTATAGGGAGGGGGATGCGCCCTTGCAACGGCGGTTGCAATCCATCGCATCGAAGTTGTCGCTGGAGGCGCGGCAATGCTGATCATCTGTCTTTGCGAATGGGTTTCGCGATGCTAACGGAAGCAGAGTGCCGGGACGGGAGATGCTGAATGGCGGAGCAACGCAGGCCCCTCGTGGCCGGCAACTGGAAGATGAACGGGTGCGTCGCGGATCTCGATGAGATCGCGGCGATTCGCGATCATGTCGCTTCGGGCGCGGCAGGGATCGCGGAGGTGGCTGTGTGCCCGCCGGCTACATTGCTGATGGCGGCGGCGAGGCTTTGCGCAGATTCGGCCCTCAGGCTTGGGGGACAGGATTGCCATGCGGCGCCAAACGGCGCGCATACTGGCGACATTGCCGCCGAAATGCTGAAGGATGCCGGCGCCTCTTATGTCATTGTCGGACACTCCGAGCGCCGCGCCGATCACGCCGAGACGGACGCCGATGTACGCGCCAAGGCTGCCGCGGCCTTGCGGGCGGGTCTTTCGGTGATTCTTTGTGTTGGCGAATCTCGCGCCGAGCATGAAGCAGGCGAGGCTTTGGCGAAGGTTGGCGCGCAGCTTGCGCAGTCCCTGCCGGAAGGCATCCCGGCGGACCGACTGGTAATAGCTTACGAACCCATCTGGGCGATCGGAACCGGCGTGACCCCGACTCGGGGGCATATCGCCGCGATGCATGGTTTCCTGAGGGATGAGTTGCGGCACCATGTAGCAGGTTCGGCCGACGCGGTTCGTCTCCTTTATGGGGGGTCCGTCAAGCCGGGTAATGCCGATGAATTGCTGAACGCTTCGAATGTCGATGGGACACTCGTGGGCGGCGCGAGCCTTAAAGCCGAAGAATTTTTGCCAATTATGCAATTTTATTCAAATAGATAATGCAAATAATTGATGTATTTTATGAATGAAATAGTCCAACTGCATTAAATGGGGGAAATTCGCCGCGACAGAGTTGAATATGACAATCGCAGAATCCGGGTGCCGCCTATTTCACGGAGATCGGAGGTGGAGCACGCGCGGTTGGCTCAATATTTGACAAATTGGCCAGATTACCCTGCGTTCAGGCCGGATCGGCCCGGACGTATGTAATGTGATCGATTCCAATAAATTAGAGCGGGATTTGCGCGAAAAATCGGTATCCACTTTTTTGCATCCCGCTCTAGTCAGATGGCGCGCCCGGGTATATGAGCGCTTCGGATATCCTGGCGCGGCGAAAAGCGGTGCTGCCGCTTCTGTTTGAATCCGCTCCCATCAAATCAGCCGCGATGATTCAATTCGGCTCGACCCGATCAGTATGCTTCGTGATCCAGTGAAGGTTTTTGGCGCAAAATGCAGACTATCATAATCGTCATTCACCTCATCGTCGTGGTTGCGCTCGTTATTCTGGTGCTGGTGCAGCGTTCCGAAGGCGGCGCGCTGGGGATCGGCGGCGGCGGCGGCATGATGACCGGGCGGAGCCAGGCGAATGTCCTGACCCGTGCGACCTCGATTCTGGCCGCCATCTTCTTTGCGACAAGCCTTGCTCTGACGATCATCGCCAGTCATTCGCAGGAGCCGAAATCGATTCTGCAAGGCGTCACGCCGCCAGCAAAGAGCACCACCACCAAAGCGGTTCCGCCGAAAACCAATGGCAATCTGCTGGACCAGTTGAAGAAAATCGAGCAGCAACGGCAGGAGCAGGGTCCTCCGCCGGCTCCGGCGGTTCCGCAGCCATCCGGACCGAAGTGAGAAGAAATCGCGGCAAATAAGTTGTTTT
>SCSF01000085.1 GCA_004298435.1 Beijerinckiaceae bacterium | reverse complement strand
GGCGTGATATTTTTTCACCCCGCAGGGCCGCCGGCCTCCAATTGGTTGCGCAGCGGTTCGTTGCGATGCAGGCCAAGCGCGGTGCGCACAAGGGCCAGATGCGAGAAGGCCTGCGGAAAATTGCCGACTTGCCGCTTTGCCCGCGGATCGTATTCCTCACTGAGCAGGCCGAGGTCGTTGCGCAGCGCAAGCAGTTGGTCCATCAATGCGTTGGCTTCATCGTCCCTGCCTTGCAAGAGATAGACATCGGCAAGCCAGAAGCTGCATGCGAGAAAGACGCCTTCGCCGGGAGGCAGCCCATCGGCGCCGCCTTCGGTATGATAGCGCGCAACGAAACCACCTTTCAGAAGATCGCGTTCAATCGCAGCGACGGTCGCAGCAACGCGTGGATCGTCGACGGGAAGAAAACCGACGATGGGGATCATCAGCAGGCTGGCGTCGAGCTCCGAGCTGCCGAAGCTCTGGGTGAAGTAGCCGCACTTCGCGTTATATCCCTGGTCGCAGACCATTTGGTGGATGTCGTCCCTGATCGCGAGCCATTTTTCCAGCGGCGCATCGAGTTTGTGTTCCTCACAGTCCTGAATCGCCCGATCGAACGCGACCCAGGCCATGACTTTCGAATGCGTGAATTGCCGGCGGCCGCCACGCGTTTCCCAGATGCCGTCATCCGGCTCGCTCCATATGGTTGCAAGCCGATCGAGAGCGCCGCACTGGAGCGACCAGCCGACCGGCGAATCGGCAAGCCCGCCCATGCGCGCCAGATGAAACACATCCATCATCTCGCCGTAGACGTCGAGCTGAAGCTGGTTTGAAGCAGAATTGCCGATCCGCACAGGCTTTGCGCCCTGATAGCCGGGAAGCCAGGGAACTTCCCATTCGACGAGCCGCCGTTCACCGGCGAGTCCATACATGATGTGCAGATCCTGCGGCGTGCCGGCGACGGCGCGATAGAGCCAGTTGCACCATTCCTTCGCCTCATCGTAATAGCCGGCGCCCATCAGCGCTTCCAGCGTAAGCGTGGCGTCGCGCACCCAGCAGAAGCGGTAATCCCAATTGCGCTCGCCGCCGAGTTGCTCAGGAAGCGAGGTGGTGGCGGCGGCGGCGATCCCCCCTGTCGCGGTATAGCTCAGCGCTTTCAAAGTCAGTAGCGATCGTATGACGGCCTCGCGCCGATGCCCGCGATACCCGCAGCGTTTCGCCCATTCGGACCAGAACGCCAGGGTTGTCTCCAGGGCCTTTTCCGCATCCACCGGCTCGGGTGGCGCACGGTAGGATTCGCCATAGCTCATCACAAAGATGGCGCGCTCACCCTCGTGCAGGACAAAATCGGCGGCTGTTGAAAGATCGTCTTCGCCGCGGATCCCGACGGTGCTGCGAAGAACGGCGAGATTGGGTCCGGCAATCGCCACGATAGCGTGACCATCATCGAGGCGCGTGACCCAGGGTACAGACGAGCCGTAATCGAACCGCAAGGTCATATCCATCGAGACCGACACTTCGCCGGCGCGTCCTTCGACGATGCGGATGATCGACGAGGCTGATGCATTCACAGGCATGAAATCGATGAGCGCAATCGAGCCCGTGGAGGTCTCGAAGATGGTTTCAAGCACCATCGTTTCGCCGCGATAGGAGCGCGAAACGCGCAAGGTTTCCCCGGTCGGCGCAATGAGCCAGCGGCCGTGGCTTCGATCGCCGAGGAGCGCGCAAAAACAAGATGCGCTATCGAATCGGGGCCAGCAGAGCCAGTCTATCGCGCCGTTTCGCCCCACAAGTGCGGCCGTCGAACAATCGCTGATGATGCCGTAATCTTCTATCGCGAGCGGCCCTTTCGCATCGCGCGCCGAAAACTCCCGATGTGCTTCCTTCGGTGACAACAGTGACACTCCCTTTTGCAAGATTATTCGGCGCCGCCAGACAGGCGACCAATCTTCGACTTGTGCGTTGTAGGATGTGGAACCTTCAAACGAGAGGCAGGCAATGAACCAAAACCCCGGACATCAGGACGCCGCCAGCGCGCAGAATCTTTCGGGCGAACCGAAACCGCGAACCCCGCCGCACCCAGCCTACCCCAATGTGCTGCATGGGCAACCCGCCCTGGTCACTGGCGCCAATTCCGGAATCGGGCGCGCGGTTGCACTGGGCCTCGCCGCAGCCGGGGCCGATGTCGCGATTAATTATATTTCTCATCCTGAAGCAGCCGACGACGTCGCCCACAAAATCGAGGCGATGGGCCGCCGCGCAATGACGATCAAGGCGGACGTCAGCCGCGAGGATGATGTCGCCGCCATGTTCGCCCGCGCCATCGCGCAATTCGGCACTCTGCATATCGCCATCACCAACGCCGGCCTGCAACGCGATGCGTCTTTCGATGAAATGACTCTCGAACAATGGAACACCGTGATCGGAGTCAATCTGACGGGCCAGTTCCTCTGCGCGCGCGAGGCGGTGCGAGAATTCAAGCGCCGCGGCGTCGTCGATTCGGTCTCGGTTGCGGCAGGCAAGATCATCTGCATGAGTTCGGTGCATCAGGCGATCCCCTGGGCCGGGCACGTCAATTATGCGGCCTCGAAAGGCGGCGTGATGCTTTTTATGAAAAGCATGGCTCAGGAACTCGCCCCTTCGCGCATCCGCGTGAATGGAATAGCGCCTGGCGCTATCCGGACGCCGATCAATACAGCCGCCTGGAACACGCCTGAAGCTTACGACAAGCTTATGAAACTCGTCCCCTACGACCGGATCGGCGAACCGGACGATATAGCGCGCGCCGCGGTCTGGCTCGCTTCGGACTCCGCCGATTACGTTGTCGGCACCACGCTGTTCGTTGACGGCGGCATGACGCTCTACCCCGGCTTTGCCACCGGCGGCTGACGCACAGGGGCATGGACTCTGAACCTCCCGGAACCCACATGGCTTGAATGGGGCCTACCCTCGACATATCTCCAATGTTAATGTAACATACTTTTACATTCCGGCTTTCGGCCGCCATGGAGGACTGAAATGAGCGCCTACTCTGGCCCTTACCAGCAGGATCCGAATCCCGAAGGACGATGGCGCCGCCACGGCGGCTGCGGCTTCGGATGGAAACCCATCGAAATCGTCGCGATGGTTCTCGGCTTCATCGTCTTCTGGCCGATCGGTCTCGCGATCCTTCTCGCCAAGATCTGGCAAAGGAAGAGCGCCTATGCGGGCGACCTCCCGAGCTTTGTGGAAGCGAAGCTGCGCGAGAAATGGCGGGAGAACTGGCAAAGCAACTGGCAGGCGAAATGGCAGGAAAAGTGGGAGTCGAAGATGGGACGGCATTGGGCCTGCCGCAGCGGCAGCGATTTCCGCGGACATTATTGGGATTTCCGCTCCGGCATGCGCTCTTCGGGCAATGTCGCCTTTGACGAATGGCGTGAGACAGAACTCGCGCGTCTGGAGGAGGAGCGCCAGAAGCTTCTCGCGGCCGAACGCGAGTTCGGCGAGTTCATGGAAAACCTGCGCCGCGCCAAGGATCGCGAAGAGTTCGATCGCTTTATGAACGCACGCCGCAATGCACGTCCCGAGGGCGGCGAGGCGCATCCTTCAGCCTGAGTATCAGTCTGGACGTTTCAGGAGGGCATGCTTACAAGATCACGATGCGTTCAGGTCGTTCGACCTGAACGCATGTAACGTGATCGATTCTAATAATCGGAGCGGAATTTTAGCGAAAAACCGGCAGCCACTTTTTCGCATCCCGCTCCGGAGCATGTCCTTTTTTGTGCCCGGAAATCACTCCCCTCAGAAAATACCTTGTCAGCCCATGATGTGATTTGATGCAGGCCGCCTGACTGGCGATGATCCCGATCCGGCCATGTCTTCTGCGCGGTCGCTCCGGCCAAAAGGAGAGGCCCCGCGCAAAGGCGAACGGGGAGATTCGGAATGAGATTGGATTCGACCGTACATGCGAGTGCCGCAGGCTTGGAAATCGGATTCGGGGCTGCCCGGCAGCAGAATATCGCCGCCATGCAGGCGCAATTCGCGCAATCCATGTGCGAGATTTTCTTTCAGCAGATTCGATTGATCAATGCGATGACGGTTGAACTTCCGCTTGGCTGGATAAGTGGCGGAGCCGAAATCGCAGCAGCTTCGCATG
>SCSF01000084.1 GCA_004298435.1 Beijerinckiaceae bacterium | reverse complement strand
GGCAAATCCGCCGGACCCACATCTCAAATGCCTTGCAATTTGCTCCGGCACGCCCGCTAGGTTCGTCCATGTCAGACAAATATCTCCAGCCGATCCAAACGCCCGTTCACGTCATCGGCGCCGGTCTCGCTGGCTCCGAGGCCGCATGGCAGATCGCACGTCAGGGCGTTCCCGTGATTCTGCACGAGATGCGTCCGCTTGTGGCGACTCCTGTGCATCAGAGCAGCGACTTCGCGGAACTCGTCTGCTCGAATTCTTTTCGCGCCGACGATGCAGAATCGAGCGCCATCGGGCTTCTGCATCAAGAGATGCGGCGGCTCGGCTCGCTCATCATGGCGGCGGCCGATCGCCATAAGGTGCCCGCGGGCGGCGCGCTGGCGGTCGATCGCACGGGCTTTGCCGCGCATGTGACCGAGCAGATCGCGGCATGCCCCTTGATCGAGATCGTGCGCGGCGAACTCGATGGCTTGCCGCCGAAGAACTGGGATCAGGTGATTATCGCGACGGGACCGCTGACTTCGCCTGCCCTCGCGACCGCTTTGAAAAGCCTCATCGGCGAGGAAGAACTCGCCTTCTTCGATGCGATTGCGCCGATCGTTCATCGCGACACGATCGATATGGACGTGGCGTGGTTTCAATCGCGCTACGACAAGGCGGGACCCGGCGGCTCTGGAGCCGATTACATCAACTGCCCCATGACAAAAGAGCAATATGAGGCGTTTGTCGCCGGGCTCATCGCCGGCGAAAAGGTCGAGTTCAAGAGCTTTGAGGATACGCCCTATTTCGACGGCTGCCTGCCGATCGAAGTGATGGCCGAGCGCGGAGTCGAAACGCTGCGGCACGGGCCGATGAAGCCTTTCGGACTCACTAATCCGCATGCGCCGACGCAGAAAGCCTATGCGATCGTCCAACTGCGTCAGGACAATCAGCTTGGCACGCTCTACAACATGGTCGGCTTCCAGACGAAGCTGAAGCACGCGGCCCAGGTCGAACTCTTCCGCACCATTCCGGGATTGGCAGAGGCGCAATTCGCCCGCCTCGGCGGCCTGCATCGCAACACCTTTTTGAACTCGCCGAAAATTCTCGACGGGACGCTGCGTCTCAAGGCCGACACGCGGTTGCGGTTCGCAGGCCAGATCACCGGCTGCGAAGGCTATGTGGAGAGCGCCGCGATCGGACTTCTGGCCGGACGCCTCGCCGCCGCCGAAAGGTTTGGTCTGCCCGCCTCGATCCCGCCAGTAACGACCGCGCTCGGCGCGCTCGCCAACCACATCACCGGCGGCCATTTGCAGACGATCGACGCCGGGCGCTCGTCGTTTCAGCCGATGAACGTCAACTTCGGCCTGTTTCCACCTTTGACGGAGAAAGTCACCTCGGCCAATGGCAAGAAGCTGCGCGGAGCCGATAAGGGGATCGCCAGAAAACGCGCGCTGAGCGCCCGCGCCGCCGCCGATCTTGAAAGCTGGATTGGCGCGGCGGAGTCGGTTGCGGCGGAGTAGCAGCGGAGTTTCTGCGGAAAAGTTGCAGATTCCCCCTCCCCACTGGCGCGTTCCCCTCACAGCCTGATATAAGCAAACTCTGCCATGACTTTGCCGCAACCGAACTTTAGAGTACGGTTTAGCTGGCATCAGGAGTCTCGTCTTAGTACTGCATGCGGGCGACCGCATGCGCTTCAAACCACACCATCATCACACTTTAACCCTTTGTATCCACGCGAGATTACCGCAAAGCGCGCCTGCTTCGCGGTTCCGCGTGCGCTCCGGCTGGATTTCGAGCGATGACGCAAGCTCCGCAAATCTCCTGCGATCGGACGGCCGATGCGATTCGCTTCAGCCTCGCCGGCCAATGGACGGTCGAAAGCACCGCGCTGCTTGAAAAGCAGATCGCGGCCCTGATCGCGGCGGCCAAAGGCACTGCACGCGCCATTCTCGATGTTGGCGGCATCGAACGGCTCGATACCTCGGGCGCCTGGCTGATCGACCGCACGCGCAGCGATCTCGACCGCGACGGCATCGCGACGCGGCTCGAAAACCTGCGGCCCGAATACAAAATTCTTTTGACGGAGGCGCATTATCGGACCTTTGAGGTTCCGGCTCCGCGGCGTCACTTCTATATCCGCGAAATGCTTGCCGATGTCGGCGAAAGCATCGTCAACGTCTGGCGCGACCTTCTGCAAGGCGTCACGTTCCTCGGCGAAGTGGTCGCGGCGCTCGGCAAGCTCGTTATTACGCCTTCACGGTTCCGCCTCACGCCACTGGTCTTCCATATGGAGACCTTCGCCTTCCGCAGCGTGCCGATCATTGCGCTGATCAACTTCCTTGTCGGCGGCATCATCGCGCAACGCGGAGTCTACCAACTCCAGCGGTTCGGCGCGACCAACTACGCCGTCGAACTGATCGGCATTCTCACGCTGCGCGAACTCGGCGTGCTGTTGACCGCCATTATGATCGCCGGCCGCTCCGGTTCCGCCATCACGGCCGAACTCGGCTCGATGAAGATGCGCGAGGAGATCGATGCCCTGCGGGTGATGGGCCTCCAGCCGACAGACGTGCTGATCGTGCCGCGCATCGTCGCCTTGATGCTCAGTCTGCCGCTGCTGACTCTCATCGCCGATGCCGCCGCGCTGTTTGGCGGCCTGCTCGTCGCCTGGGCCTATGGCGGCATCAGCCCGGAAAGCTTTCTGGTTGGATTGCGCAATACAGTCGATCTCAGCGATTTCTTCACCGGCCTCATCAAGGCGCCTTTCATGGCGCTGGTGATCGGCCTCATCGCTTGCGTCGAAGGCCTCGCCGTCGCAGGCTCGGCGGAATCGTTGGGCCGCAGGGTCACCGCATCGGTCGTCAAATCGATTTTCACGGTGATCGTGATCGATGGCCTGTTCTCGATCTTCTTCTCGGCCATAAGGTATTAAGGGCATGTGCGCCGATTCTTCCACAGCCCTGCTCGAACCGGTGCCCGCGAAGGCAGGTTGCGAGATTGCCATCAAGGTGCGCGGCCTCACTGTCGGCTTCGGCGAGCAGCTTGTGATGAACGGGCTCGATCTCGACGTTCACAAGGGCGAGGTGCTGGGCTTCGTCGGCGCGTCCGGCATGGGCAAATCCGTTCTGATGCGCACGATCCTCGGGCTCATCCCAAAACGGCAAGGCAAGATAGAGGTCTTCGGCTCCGATCTCGACCTGCTGAGCCCGCGTGAGCGCATGAACATGGACAGGCGCTTCGGCGTCATGTTTCAGCAGGGCGCGCTGTTTTCGGGATTGACCGTCAAACAGAACACGCAGGTCCCTCTGCGCGAGCATCTGAAGATTTCGGATCGGCTGGCGGATGAGCTGGCGATGCTCAAGATCGCCCTTGTCGGCCTCAACCCCGATGCTGCCGACAAATACCCGGCGGA
>SCSF01000083.1 GCA_004298435.1 Beijerinckiaceae bacterium | reverse complement strand
AGAGGGGATTTCGCGCATGCCACTCACACCCGCATCGGCATCAGCACATAAAGCGCCGCGGCGCCGTCGCGGTCGAGCACCAGCGTCGGTGAACCGGGATCGGCCAGTTTGAACATGGCCGTATCGCTGTCCAACTGCTCGGTGATGTCGAGCAGATAGCGGGCATTGAAGCCGATTTCGAGCGGCGGCGCGTCATAATCGACTTCAAGCTCTTCGACAGCCGAACCCTGTTCCGGGTTGGTCACCGAGAGAGTGAGCTTGCCGTCCGCCATGGCGAGTTTGACGGCCCGGCCGCGCTCCGACGAAATCGTTGAAACGCGGTCTACCGCCCTGGCGAAAGGCGCGCGTTCCACCACGAGCTGCTTGTCGTTGCCGACAGGAATGACGCGCGTGTAATCCGGGAAGGTGCCGTCGATCAGCTTCGTCGTCAGCACGATCTCGCCGAAGCTGAAACGCGCCTTGGTCGGGGAGATTTCGGCGGTCACTTCCTGATCGGCGTCCTCGATAAGCTTCTGCACCTCGTTCACCGCCTTGCGCGGTACGATGATGCCTGGCATTCCGGCCGAGCCCGCGGGGGCGGGGATCTCGCAGCGCGCGAGCCTATGCCCGTCGGTCGCGACTGCACGCAGCACCACATGCCCGTCGGCCTCGGTCGTATGGATGTAAATACCGTTGAGGTAGTAGCGCGTCTCTTCGGTTGAAATCGCAAACTGCGTCTTGTCGATCAGCTTCTTGAGATCGGACGCCGGGAAGGCGAAGCGGTGTGTGAACTCGCCTGCCGCAATATCAGGGAAATCGCTCTCCGGCAGCGCCTGTAGCGTGAAGCGCGAGCGGCCCGAGCGCAGAAGCAGTTGCGCGACATCCTTGCCGCCTTCGAGCGAGACCTGTGCGCCCTCGGGCAGTTTGCGGACGATATCATAGAGGACATGCGCGGGCAGGGTGGTCGCGCCAGCTTGCGTGACATCGGCCGGCACGCGTTCGGTCACTTCGAGATCGAGATCCGTCGCCTTGAGCCGCAACGTCTGGCCATCGGCCTGAACGAGCACATTGGACAGGATCGGGATCGTCGTCCGCCGCTCTACGACGCGATGAACATGCCCGAGCGCCTTCAACAGGGCGCTTCTTTCGAGTGTAACTTGCATAGCCTATCCGGGACCTTGCCGATCATCCGGGCTACAGCCGCGATGCGCGCGGAGCAGCCCAAGGGGCGCGACTTTGGCTCGGCTGTGCCAGAATCGCAAGTCAGCAGAGAGGATTATGTGTGCCCATGCCCAGTTTTCGCTCGACTTTTGGCGAAAGCCCAGCAATCTGCCCACTCCGCGCCGAATTGATGTCTTAGATCCAGCACATGCGGCGACCGGCGTTTTACACCCCCTTAAGAGGGCAGTTTTAGGCTCAGGTGCGGGGACATCACGCGAACGGGAAGCCAATTCGCTCGAAAACGCTATAAGGACGGCACAGCAGAATGGCAAAACGCTCGAGCGGCGAGCGTCGCGAACCGACATTCGGCCCGTCTTCGGAGTCCGGCGGCGAGCGGCGCAAGCCCGCAAATGCGGGGCGGGGAAACGCGGGGCGCAAAAAAAAGCGCCGGGCGCAGCGCTCCGTCTTCCGCCGTCTCGTCTACTGGACATTCACTCTCGGCATCTGGGCCTTCATAGGCGCTGCGGCTCTGGTCGCCTATGAAGCGGCGCAACTGCCGCCGATCGACCAGCTTGCCGTGCCGAAACGGCCGCCGAATATCGCAATCCTCGCCGCCGATGGCTCATTGCTCGCCAATCGCGGCGACACGGGCGGCGCCGCCGTGCATCTTTCCGAGCTGCCCGGCTATTTGCCGAAGGCTTTCATCGCGATCGAGGACCGGCGATTCTACTCGCATTGGGGCATCGATCCGATCGGCATTCTCCGCGCCTTCGTGAATGACGTGACGGACCGCGGCAGCATGCAGGGCGGCTCGACGCTCACGCAGCAACTCGCCAAAAATCTGTTTCTGACGCAGGAGCGGACGATCTCGCGCAAGATCCAGGAGGCGATCCTCGCGATCTGGCTCGAGCATAAATATACGAAAAACCAGATCCTCGAGCTTTATCTCAATCGCGTCTACTTCGGCTCCGGGGCGTTTGGCGTCGAAGCCGCCGCGCAAAAATATTTCGGTCACAGCGCCCGCTATGTGAGCCTGGCGGAAGCCGCCATGCTCGCCGGGCTGATGAAGGCGCCGACACGCCTTGCGCCGAACCGCAACCCTGTCGGAGCCGCAAAGCGCGCCGAGCAGGTCATCATCGCCATGGCGCAGCAAGGCTACATCACCGAGGCGATGGCGAAACTCGCGCTCGCGCATCCGGCCCATGCGATCCATGAAAAGAACAATGGCTCTGTCAATTACGCCGCCGATTATGTCATGGACAGACTCGACGACACGATCGGCGCGATCAACAGCGATATTGTCGTAACGACGACGTTGAGCGCGCCGCTCGAGCGCGAGGCCGGCGCGGCGCTGACGAGCGTTCTCGACGCCAAAGGCCCGCATTATAAAGTGAGCCAGGGTGCGCTCGTCGCGCTCGATCCCAATGGCGCCATCCGCGCGTTGATCGGCGGGCGCGATTATTCCGAAAGCCAGTTCAACCGCGCCGTCTCCGCGAAACGCCAGCCGGGGTCAGCCTTCAAGCCTTTCGTCTATCTCACCGCACTGGAACGCGGCCTTACGCCCGACACCATCCGCGCGGATGCGCCGATCGATGTCGGAGGCTGGAAGCCTGAAAATTACGAGCACCGCTATCTCGGCCCTGTCACCTTGACCAAAGCGATCGCGCTCTCGCTCAACACGGTAGCGGTGCGGCTCGCGGTCGAAGTCGGCCCCGCCGCCGTCGTCAGGACAGCGCATCGTCTCGGCATCAATTCGCCCTTGGAGGCGAATGCCACCATCGCGCTTGGCACCTCGGACGTCTCGCCGCTCGAACTTGTCGCCGGCTACGCGCCATTCGCCAACGGCGGAATCGGCGTCGAGCCTTATGTGATCAAGCAGGTGCGGACAACGGGAGGCAGAATCCTCTATCAGAGGCGGTATAGCGACTATGGCCGTGTGATCGAGCCGCAATATGTGTCGATGATGAACACCATGCTGGAGCAGACTTTGGCGATCGGCACGGCGCGGCGGGCAAGGCTTCCGGCCGGCTGGCAGGCTGCGGGCAAGACGGGCACCAGCCAGGATTATCGCGATGCCTGGTTCGTCGGCTATACGAGCCATCTGGTGACGGGAGTCTGGGTCGGCAATGACGATGATTCGCCGACGCGCCGCGTCACGGGCGGCAGTCTCCCCGTCGAGATCTGGTCGAAATTTATGACCGCCGCGCTGAAAGACGTGCCGCCGGCGGGGCTTCCCTATGGCATCTGGCACAACCCCAATCCTGTCGTCCCGCAAGGGATGCCGCCGCAAGGTGATGTGCCGGTCGCGAATAATGGCGGCTTCGGCCAGCCCTTCGGCGCAGGACAGCAGGCGCCGAATAATGCGCCGGTTCCCGTGCATGCGCAGCAGGGATGGCGCAGGGCGCCCGGACCCGGCTGGGGCCATGATAATGACGCGCCGCCGCTGCCGCCAGCCTCAATTCCCAATGCTGGCTCGCAGCCGCAGCGAAAGACGTTTTTTGGATTGTTTTAGGTAATCCCTTGCAAAAAACGGTCGGTGATTTTATGTATATCCCACAAGGATATACGAGAAACACAATGACGAGTTCTACTGTTTTTACGAGCAATCGCAGCCAGGCTGTGCGGCTTCCAAAAGCGGTCGCTTTCCCTGACGATGTGCATCAAGTCGATGTTCTGAGGATCGGCGGCAGTCGTCTCATCGTGCCTCATGGAAGGCGGTGGGACGATCTGTTCGACAATGGACCCCGCCTCGATAAGGAATTTATGACCGACCGCGAGCAGCCTGCGGCAGAGGAGCGTGAGCCGTTCTGATGCTCGCCTATATGCTCGATACAAATATCTGCATCTATGTGATGAAGATCTACCCGCCCGCGCTGAAGGAAAAATTCAACGCGCTCGCGGAGCAGCTTTGCATATCGAGTATTACGCTTGGCGAACTTTATTACGGTGCAGAGAAATCGATGCGCCGAGTCGAAAATCTGACAGCGATTGAACAATTTGTTGCGCGACTGGAAGTGTTGCCGTTCGGCGATAAAGCGGCAGCTCACTACGGCCAGTTGCGAGCAGAACTGGAACGAGCGGGAACACCCTGCGGCCCGCACGACATGCAGATCGGCGGCCATGCCCGCAGCGAGGGATTGATCCTCGTCACCAACAACATGCGTGAGTTCTCGCGCATGCCGGGCATACGAACGGAAAACTGGGTTTTGGCGTGATGTTCCGCCCCGATTTGCGATGGCATAACAGCCTTCCAGATCAATGAGCGCAATCTTGTGAAAGCACAAGAAATATCCTTATTTTCCAAGCTAAAACAAATAGTTACAATCTATGCAATTTGAGATTAATCGGCGATTCTGGTACTTTTGAGCGTGTCTTCTTCGGTTCGTCCAAAGGGCCGATGTGAGAGACTTTCATCCAAAGTGAGGGAACGCCATGACAGCGCAGGTTCCGGAGCGCATCATCGTCGACGGCCGCCCACGAGAGCTTTTCGCCGATCCACTTTACAGATTGCGCACGCATTTCAGACTTGACCTCCGCTATCCCGAGTCGTGGCACACCGCGAACTATCGCGGCTATATCGGGACGTGGGAGATCAGGGATGGCCGCCTTTATCTCATGTGTCTTTGCTGGGATGCGTGGGGCCTCAAGGGGCCTGCGGAAGTGCCAATTTCCGCCGAACTTCGTCACAGGTTGCTCCGAGCCGTGTCAGCCGCTGATTTTCCTCTGCACGCGCATTGGTACAATGGCATTGCGCGCATCGCATTGGGGCGCCGTCTCGTCTATAGTCATCAAGGTTGGTCGCATTGGTTCGAGCGGGAGAGGGTGATTCGTTTCCGATCTGGCAAAGTCGAACGCGATCGGGAGGTCGACACACGGGCAATCCTTGAGCGGTATCTACGGCGCAATCCAAGAGCCGCCGCGCGCCTCGACGGGTCCGATACTCATCCGCTCGGGTCGCTGACTTGGTTCGACGATAATGACGACGATGATTGGGCAGCGGATTGGTGGCCTCCCAATTTTGAGGCGTCCGCTAATCCTGCGAGCCGTCCATAGCCGGTTTCGCTGAGACGGCGGGAACTTCGCGGAAATGTTCCCGCGTCTCGCTAACGATGATGGTCATCGAGCGGCCGCGCGCTGCAATGCCGCCACATCCAGTTTCACCATGCCCCGCATCGCCGCAAAGACGCGCGCTGCAACAGCGGGGTCAGGGTCGGCAAGCAGGCGTGGCAGAACCTCTGGGACAATCTGCCAGGGAATGCCCCAGCGATCGCGCAACCAGCCGCACATGATTTCAGATCCGCCGTCGGCTGTGAGGGCGGCCCAAAGCCGGTCAACTTCCCCTTGATCGGCGCATGTCACCGAAATCGACGCGGCGGTTCCATAATTGGCTGGCGCGCCGCCGTTGAGCGCCTGAAATCTTTGCCCCGCAAGCGTAAAGCTGATGAGGAGGACATCGCCAGCCTCGCCGCCGGGCCACGCCGCCGGCCCACGCCAGACATTATCGATTTTGGAATTAGGCACGATCGAAACATAAAAGCGAGCTGCCGCCTCTCCGTCCTTGCCGAACCAGAGGCATGTACTGACTTCGGACATGGTGCTTCTGCCTCCAACCGCTGCGGAAGCTTCAAGGTTACACGCTGTCGCGGAGAAAATATGGAGAGGCACTTTGGGGCTGAGATGATCTTGGCTGCCGTGGCCGCGATCAAAATGACTGATCTTCGCTTTGGCTTATGGCGCGCCCGAAGAGATTCGAACTCCTGACCCCTAGATTCGTAGTCTAGTGCTCTATCCAGCTGAGCTACGGGCGCCTGCCGCCGGCCGGGCTTGAGGGACGCAGGGCTGCGTCGCCGGCCGTTCCCCTCGACCGCAGTCGAAGAGTGCTCCCCTTTAACGGCTCGCTTCCGGCATGGCAACATGGATTTGCGGCCGGCGGGAAGGTAATGTGGAAACAAGGCGAAAGCCGTCAGGCGTTGGCGCTCTGCCCATTGCCTGATTTGCCCGGCTGCACTGGCAGGCTAATGCGGAAAGTCGCGCCGGTTGCGTCCTCATCGTCGCTGATGAGCTCGATGGCGCCGCCGTGGGCGCGCACGAGGTCGGCTGCAATCGACAGGCCGAGGCCGGAGCCGCCCGGTCGCGAACTGCTCGAGAAGGGCGTGAAGAGCTGCGCCCGCACCATGGCCGGCACGCCGGGGCCGGTATCGGAAATCTCGATCACCGCTGCCCCGTCTTCATGGCGGGCGGTGGCGCGCACCTGCGCGGTCTGCCCTGGAGCAGGGCCGGCGCGCACCAGAGCCTCGAAGCCGTTGCGGATGAGATTGGTGACGACGCGGAACATCTGTTCGCGGTCGGCCCAGACCTCGAAACCCTTGGTAACATCATTGATGAAGGTCACGCCTTCGGAGCCGGACAAGGCCGCCGTATCGGCGGATTCGGCGACGAGGCTGCGCAACTCGACGCGTTGATGCTTGGGCATTTCATCGACAGCCCGGCCATAGGTCAGCGTCGTCTGGCAGAAGCGTATGGCGCGATCGAGCGTCGCGACGAGCTTCGGCGCGATGCGCTGCGCCAGAGGGTCCGTCACATTGGCAAGGCGATCCGAGAGCAATTGCGCCGAACCCAGCATGTTGCGCATGTCATGGTTGATCTTGGCGACGGCTAGACCCAGCGCCGCGAGGTGCTTTTTCTGGTTCAATTCGCGGACAAGCGTCTCCTGCATCGTCGCCAGCGCCCGTTCGGCGCAGCCGATCTCGTGCCGATGGCCTGAGGGCACGATGATTCGCGCGGCATTTTCCGGGTCGGCGCCAAACTCGACCAGATTGGTCGTCAGTCTTCGCATCGGGCGCAGAACCATCAGGTGAATTGAGAGCACCGCCAGCGAGGCGACAATGACGGCGATCGCCAGCGACACGCGCAGAACGTGCCAGGCGAAATGATGCAGAGCCCGCGTGAGCGGCGCTTCATCCATCGTCACTTCAATGGCGTCGCCGGGTGTCGGCGCTGCCCCCAGTATCGTGATGACGCGATTGTGTTTCGCCGTATAGGTTCGGAAGGTCGAGGCCAGCGACTCGAAGAATGTCGCGTGCTGCAAATCATAAAATTCGTCCACCTGCTGCGGCAATGTGGCCGATGCGAGAATCCGCCGGGTCCGTCGCGCCTTGAGGACGATGATACGCGCTTTGACGTTGTCGAGCAGCCGCCGCGACAGCGCTTCCGGAATCATGTTGTGGGGAGCAGCTTCGAGAACGAGTGTCGCTGTATAGGCGGCGCTGAGGCGGCGGCGCAGCCAATTGTCGCGGTAGTTCGCGATGATCGGCAGATAGACCATGATTTCCGTCGCCATCACGAAGGCGACGACAAGGAGAAGGACACGGGTGGCGAGACCGAAGCGCGGCACACGCGTCCAGGTGCGGACGCCGCTGTGCGGCGTAGGCTTCTGTTCGCTCGTGACCAAATCCCGCATGGCGGTGTCCTATCGCGGCGGATACCCGGACGCGCGCAAGGAAGCGCCCAGGGCAGCAAAGATCCGCATGGACGAAACTTTGCCGGTTTGTGGCGGGGACGCAAGCGCTGCAACGCGGCAAACGTCAATTAATGCTGGTTCACTCCCCGCGAGGACGCCGAGATCGCCGGCTTTCAGGCGGTTTGCCAGAGCGAGACAAAACACCCCAATCAGTTCGCGCGCCTGCGGCCCCACTATGCCGGCGCCAAGAATACGATCATTCCGGTCGGTGATGATTTTAACATGACCTGTGACCGGATGGCGCATTTGCTGGAGCGTCTGCGCGCGCAGGCTGCCGCAAAACCCGGCCCGCAGCACGCGAATGGCGCCCCGCTCCCGCGCCTCCGCCTCGGAAAGGCCGATGGTCGCTATCTCCGGGTCGGCGGCAATGATGCGGGCGCTGTGCAGAGGCTTTGGCGGGTTTCGGGAGCAGAGGTGCGCCGCGAGCCATTCCCCTTCGCAGCGCGCCTCGCTCATGCGGTGGAAGCTGTCGAACCCGTCGTTCAGCGCAAAAATCTTTGGGTTGCTGGTCTGAAAAGCCGCGTTGCGCTTGATGCCCCCTCTGTCATAAGCGACATCTGCCGTTTTGAGACCCAGCCCCTCCGTGAGTGGATTGCGTGCGGCCGAATAGAGAAGGTGCGAGGCTGCGACGCCGGAGCCATCGGCGAGAAGGATCTTCACGCCCGTCTCTCCGGCAGGCTCAATCCGGCTGACTTCGGAATGGCTGACAATTTCCAGTCCCTCGCGGCGCAGGCTATCGAGTAGCGGCGTCACGAGTTCAGGGTCCTCACCAGCAAGAAAAGCGCCGGTCTGAAAGAGAATGATTTTTGAGCCGAGACGCTGGAGCGACTGGATGAGCTGGAGATTGTCTGCATTGACGCCGAGGACGGCGAGGCGCTCGGGGACGGCGGTGAGTTCGACGATCCGGTCGGGGGTGAGCGGGCGAACGAGATCGATGCCCGGAATGGCTGGCGCGGCAGGCAGGGAGGCAATGGCAAGGAGAAAATGGCGCGCCTCGATGGCGCTATCGGCGGTCTCGAACCGGGTGCGGCGGCTAAAGCTCCCGCCTTGGGGGATCAACTGAATGTTCAGCCCCGCGAGGCGGGTGGGGGAGTCCTCGCGTGCGAAGCGGCCCGTCGCGGCATCGCATGCACGGCGCATCATCTTGAAATCCGGCGGCAACCGGGTTTCAACCATGCCGGTCTGGATGCGATTGGCAGCGGTCGCAGCAAGGATTTGGGAGAGCCAGGCAAAACGCATATGCTCTCCGGTCGCCGGGATGCGTTTTTCGACGAGAACGACTTTGGCTCCGAGACCTGCCGCGGCGCGCGCGGCGGCAAGGCCGCCGGGACCGCCGCCGATCACGCAGAGATCAGGCCGTAATATTCGTGTCATCAAGAATGCCTCGATGTAGGCGGGTTAGATCAGGCGGAATTGTTTGGATGGGTCGGCTGGCCGGATGGGTTTCAAGCCGTGTCAGTTTCGAATGTCCGGAACATTGATTCAAGGACGATCGAAGATTTAACAACGAATGTCCGCAAGTGCCGCGGGCACGGGAGTTCCAGATGCAGATTGCGATGGTTGGTTCGGGATATGTCGGGCTTGTGTCCGGCGCGTGTTTTGCGGATTTCGGCCACAAGGTCTGCTGTATCGATACGGACGCCAGCCGCATCGAGGCCCTGAATCAGGGCAAAATGCCGATTTACGAGCCGGGCCTCGCCGAACTGGTGATGAACAATGTGCGGCAGAAACGGCTGACCTTCGCCGCCGATCTTGCGGCGCCGGTGCGCGCCGCGGATGCGGTTTTCATCGCGGTGGGGACGCCATCGCGGCGCGGCGACGGGCATGCCGATCTGTCCTATGTCTATCAGGCGGCGCGCGATATAGCCGCCGCCATCGAGGGATTCACCGTCATTGTGACGAAATCCACCGTGCCGGTGGGCACCGGCGACGAGGTGGAGCGCATTATCCGCGAAACGCGCCCAGACGCCGATTTCGCCGTCGTCTCCAATCCCGAGTTCCTGCGCGAAGGCGCGGCGATCACGGATTTCAAGCGGCCTGATCGTATCGTCATCGGTCTGGAGGACCCGCGCGCCGAGCATGTGATGCGCGAGGTCTATCGCCCGCTTTATCTCAACCAGGCGCCCATTCTCGTCACCAACCGGCGCACGTCGGAGCTCACCAAATACGCCGCCAACGCCTTTCTCGCGACGAAGATCACTTTCATCAACGAAATCGCCGATCTTTGCGAATCGGTCGGCGCCAATGTGCAGGATATCGCGCGTGGCATCGGCCTCGATAACCGCATCGGAGCGAAGTTCCTGCATGCGGGTCCGGGCTACGGCGGCTCCTGCTTCCCGAAAGATACGCAGGCGCTCATCAAGACGGCGCAGGATCATGGCGCGCCGATCCGCATCGTTGAGACGGTGACGGCGGTGAACGATCAGCGCAAGCGCGCGATGGCGCGCAAGGTGATTGCAGCTTGCGACGGCGGTGTCCGCGGCAAGACGGTCGCGCTGCTCGGCCTCACCTTCAAGCCGAACACAGATGATATGCGCGATTCGCCTGCGATCTC
>SCSF01000082.1 GCA_004298435.1 Beijerinckiaceae bacterium | reverse complement strand
TCAAGCGAAACGCCCGGCGCCGGCATGCCATAGACGTAGAAGCAGGTGTCATCGACCGCCGTGCCCGCATAATGCGCGCCGACGGAAACGGCCAGATGCTCGTCCACAACGAGCGATTTGAAGAAAAGGCTCGTCTGCCCGCCACCGAGCAGATGCGCGAGCACTTCCAGCGCCTCCGCCTCGCCCGGCTTGGCGGTGCGATAGGATGGAACGAGATAGACGGACTGACACGCTGGCTGCTCGACCTTTTCATCGGCGAGCGTCACCAGCCGATGCGCATGCGGCGCAGGCTCGCGGCGGCGAAACCGCACTGGCGCTTCACCGCGCGCCGGGATCGCACCATAGACAGTCTTCGCAAGGTCGATAGCTGCATCCGGTTCGACGTCGCCGGCTACCACGAGAATTGCGTTTTCGGGCGTGTAAAAGCGATCGTAATAAGCGAGCGCATCGGCGCGGCCGAGACTCTCGATCTCATGGCTCCAGCCGATGATCGGCGTGCCATAGGGATGATGCGAGAAAAGCGCCGCCTGCACAGCCTCGTTGAGCTGATCGGACGGATCGGAATCGGTGCGCATCCGCCGTTCTTCGAGCACGACATCACGCTCCGGCGCAACGATCTCGTCGGTCAGGACGAGTCCCGTCATGCGATCCGCTTCATAGTCCATGCAGACGCTGAGATGGTCCTTCGGAACACGCTGGAAATAAGCGGTGTAGTCGTTCGAGGTGAAAGCATTCTCCTGCCCGCCGAGATCGGCGATGAGTTCGGAGAACTTGCCTTGCGGGTTTTTGGCGGTGCCCTTGAACATCAGATGTTCGAGGAAATGCGCGATGCCGGATTTGCCCGGCGGATCATCGGCGGAACCGTTGCGATACCAGACCATATGCGTGACGACGGGAGCGCGGTGATCCGGGATCACCACAATATCCATGCCATTGTCGAGTTTGGCCTGCGTGATGGCCGGGCCTTGTTGGGCCGAAGGATTTTGCGAGGCAATCTTCGCGGAACTGACTCCAGACATTCGTTCCTTCGCTTCCGATGCGAGCCGAAGCCGCTGCCGCAGGTGGCGGCAGCTTCAGCCGTATCAACTGGATCTGTTAAAAAGACCGTAGCGCACCCTCATATAGGAAGCAATTTACAAACCGACAGGGCGAAAGGCGCTCTGTCAGGCTCTGCCGCGTCACCCCGCGCTGCCGCTTTCCGAAACCGCATATCGGCAAAATAGCTCGCAGCGATGAACCAATAGTTCGCTCCAATTAGCGGAAAACTGGATTTCCCGTAATCTGACTTCGGCCCAAAATTCTTGTTCAAGGCGCAAAAATGTCAGCTCCACAAAAAATCCATGTGCAACGAGTCTTCGTGTCACACATCGTCTTGCGTGGATTTGTTTGCATCGCGCGGGATGGCGATGTCTGGCCTGCCCTATCGCAAATCGCAGCGGACGCCAACGCATGACGCTCGTCGGGCTCTCCGCAGCGGCAGCTCTTGGCCTTGTATCCGGCATTTCAATCGGCTGCATCGGGATCGGCGGCGTCATACTTGTGCCGATCATGGTTGAGTTCGGCATTCCGATCCATACCGCGATCGCATCCGCGATGGCCGGATACATTCTGACGGGGCTGGTGGGGACGGGCGTCTTTCTCAAAAAAGGCACGCTCAACTGGTCATCTGCGCGCTGGCTATTGGTGGGCGCAATGCCTGCCGCGATCCTCGGGTCCATTGCGGCGAAAGCAGCGCCCTCCTTTCTCCTGGAACTCATCGTGGCATTGCTGACCGGATTCACGGGTTTTCAATCGCTCGTTCGCGCGAGCCCAAAAATCGATACGCGACAGTCAAAATTCACACTGTCCAATACCGCGCGCGGGGGTCTCGGAGCATTTACAGGCTTTCTTTCTGCACTGACAGGAACGGGCGGCCCGACGGTCCTTGTCCCGCTTCTGCTCTGGCTCGAAGTGCCTGTTCTCGTCGCCATAGGGCTTGCGCAGGCCATTCAGCTCCCTATTGCCGTCCTTGCGACGGCATCAAATACCGTCAATGGCACGCTCGATCTTGTCCTCGCGCTGGAATTGGGAATTGGCCTTATCATAGGCGCCTGGATAGGGGCGCGGCTGGCGCACAGCCTGAACCAGCAGGTGCTGCGCAGCATCGTCGCCATCGTTCTGATCGGAATCTGTGCGCTTTCGCTATTCCGGATCAGTCGCGGCTTTATTGGCTAAAACCGCCCTCACGGATCGCGATAGACCTTCTCGCGCCGCTCGTGGCGTTCCTGCGCCTCAATCGACAAGGTGGCGATGGGCCGGGCATTCAGTCTTTTGAGAGAAATCGGCTCGCCGGTTTCCTCACAATAGCCATAGGAGCCGTCATCGAGGCGTCCGAGCGCCGCTTCGATCTTTGAGATCAGCTTGCGTTGCCGGTCGCGGGCACGAAGCTCGATCGAGCGATCGGTTTCGGAAGACGCCCGGTCAGCGAGATCCGGCAGATTTTCATTTTCATTTTGCAAAGCAGCAAGAGTCTCGCGGCTCTCGCGAAGGATGTCATCTTTCCATGCAAGCAATTTGCGACGGAAATAATCGCGCTGCCGTTCATTCATAAACGGCTCGCTTTCCGAAGGAATATAATCCGCATCTATTGTTTCGGCCGGCACTTTCGAGTCTCCCCAAACCCAACCCAAACCGTCGGCCTTATAACGAGATACGCGGCCTCAGACAATCGCTCGCAAGACTAATTCGCACAGTATGTCGTGGGTTTCGTCCTTTCAGTGCGCGGCGATGCACCATTCTCTTGCTGGAACACCACGCGCCATCGCTCTATTCGACCGCTTTGCGCAGATTGTGGGCCACCATGTCGAGAAATCCGGTCGTTGACAGCCATTTCTGCTCGGAGCCCACCAGCAGGGCGAGATCCTTGGTCATATGGCCGGCTTCCACGGTCTGGACGCAGACTCTTTCCAGACTCGCGGCGAAATCGGCGAGCGACTGGTTATTGTCAAGCTTGGCCCGATGCGAGAGACCGCGCGTCCAGGCGAAAATCGAGGCAATAGAATTCGTCGAGGTTTCCTTGCCTTTCTGATGCTCGCGGAAATGCCGGGTGACTGTGCCGTGCGCGGCTTCCGCCTCGACGGTCTTGCCGTCCGGGGTCATCAGCACCGACGTCATCAGGCCAAGCGAGCCGAATCCCTGCGCCACAGTGTCGGACTGAACGTCGCCGTCATAATTTTTGCAGGCCCAGACATAGCCGCCCGACCATTTGAGCGAGGAAGCCACCATGTCGTCGATGAGGCGATGCTCATAGACGAGGCCGGCCTCTGTGAATTTCGCCTTGAACTCTGTCTCGTAGACTTCCTGAAACAGGTCCTTGAAGCGGCCGTCATAGGCTTTGAGAATCGTGTTCTTGGTCGAGAGATAGACGGGATAGTGCCGAATCAGCCCATAATTCATCGAAGCGCGGGCAAAATCCTTTATCGATTCGTCGAGATTATACATGGCGAGCGCGACGCCCGAACCGGGGAAGGAAAATACCTCCTTCTCGATCACCTTGCCGTCGTCGCCCTCAAATTTGATGGTGAGGCGGCCCTTTCCCGGAACTTTGAAATCGGTGGCGCGGTACTGGTCGCCGAAGGCGTGACGGCCGACGACAATCGGCCTCGTCCATCCCGGCACCAGGCGGGGCACGTTGCGGCAGATGATCGGTTCACGGAAGATGACGCCGCCCAGAATGTTGCGAATCGTTCCGTTCGGAGACTTCCACATCTCCTTGAGCTTGAATTCCTCCACCCTCGCCTCGTCCGGGGTGATGGTCGCGCATTTGACGCCGACGCCATGCTTTTTGATGGCGTTGGCCGCATCGATCGTCACCTGATCGCTGGTCGCGTCGCGATTCTCGACGGAGAGATCGTAATAGTCGAGCTTGATGTCGAGGTAGGGATGAATGAGCTTGTCGCGGATATAGTGCCAGATGATCCGGGTCATCTCGTCGCCATCGAGTTCGACGACGGGATTTTCGACCTTGATCTTTTCCATGGCAGCGACCTTTGCACTAAACGAATGTTTGGCCGCCCTATAGCATTGGCGTCCGGGACGGCAAAGCGCCCCTCTTCGGCAGAGGGGAGCGTATGACGGCGTCTGCCCTTCTCCCGCCTTGGAGAAGGGCCGCGCTTGAACAAATGGCGCCAAATTCCTACAGAAGCAGCATGACAGGCGCCGGCACCAATCACCAGAACACGAACCTCGAGGGCGGCCCCGCCATCATTCTCGTGCGGCCGCAGCTTGCCGTGAATATCGGCATGTGCGCGCGAGCCATGGCGAATTTCGGCCTGTCAGACCTGCGGCTCGTGTCGCCGCGCGAAGGCTGGCCGCGCACCGGAGCCCTGAAAAAAGGCGCTTATGCCGCCGCGGCGGGCGCCGTTCATCTGCTCGAAAAGGCCAAGCTCTATGACAGCGTGGCCGAGGCCATTGCGGACCTCAACTGCATTTTCGCGACGACGGCGCGCGAGCGCGGCCAGGCAAAGCCCGTTCTCACGCCGCGCGAGGCCATGCCGCAGGCGGCGGCGCGAATCAAAGCCGGCGAACGCCACGGCATCCTCTTCGGCCCGGAGCGCACGGGCCTCGATAATGATGATGTCGCGGTTGCCGATGCGATCGTCACCTTTCCGGTCAATCCCGCTTATGCGTCGCTCAATCTGGCGCAGGCCGTGCTGCTCATGGGCTATGAGTGGATGCAGGCCGCGAATGGCGACGTGAAGCCCTTCCTGCCTGTCGAGCGCTCGCCTGCCGCGCCGCGCGAAATGGTGCTGTCTTTTTTCACCTATCTCGAAGACGAACTGGAGCGCGCCGGCTTCTTCCGCCCGGCGGGCAAGCAGCCCGTCATGCAGCGCAATCTGCGCAACATTTTCCATAGAATGCAAATGACCGAGCAGGATGTGCGCACACTCCGCGGCATGGTTGTGCGGCTTGTGGAAGGACCGCGGGCTGACGCCAGAAGCGCGAAAGACGCTGAAGTAGACGAAGAAGCTTAGTCCGCTGTCCTCGACGACAATGGCGTGGCGACGCTCTCCAGCGATTTGCCTTCCGCGGCGACGCCGAACAGCACTTCGACAATGGCTGCGCAGATCATCAGGCCAGCGCCGAGAAGATAGCCGATGAGAACGGCTTCCCGCGTCTTTGTCGCGATCAGCGCGCCAAACAGCGCCGGGGCCGCAACGCCGCCGATGCCGGTGCCGAACGCATAGAAGAAAGCAATCGCCAAAGCCCTGATTTCGACAGGGAACACCTCGCTGACAGTCAGATAGGCAGCGCTCGCCGCAGCCGACGCGAAGAAGAAAACGATCATCCACGCGATCGTCTGGCTGTTCGCGTCGAGCAGTTTCGCTGCGAAAAGCCAGCCGGTGACGGCAAGCAGGACGCCGGAAGCAGCATAAGTCGCGGCGATCATCTGCCGTCGGCCAACCTTGTCGAAAAGCGGCCCGAGCAGCAACGGCCCCATGACGTTTCCGATGGCGAAAGGGAAGAGATACCACCCGACCTTTTCATGCGGCACATGATAGAAGGTCGAGAGCACCAGTGCATAAGTGAAGAAAATCGCGTTATAGAAAAACGCCTGTGCCGCCATCAATGTCAGGCCGACAAGCGTCCGTCCGCGATAAGTCGCAAATAGCGTCCTGAACACCTCAGAAAGCGGCGTATGGCTGCGCGATACGAGTCGCAGCTTCGGCAAAGTCGCTGTATCTGAAATTGAATGGCCGCTGCTCTCCAGTTCTTTTTCTATGGCTGTGACAGTCGCTTCCGCTTCGTCTTCACGGCCATGAATCGCAAGCCAGCGGGGACTTTCCGGCAGGAATCTTCGCAAGCCGAGAATCATAAGACCAAGGACCGCACCGATGAAAAAGGCCGCCCGCCAGCCTGTGTCAGGCGCGAACCAGGCGGGATTGAGCAGCACGATCGAGGCGGCGGCTCCAATCGCGCCGCCGATCCAGAATGTGCCGTTGATGATGATGTCGACGCGGCCCCGCAGTCGCGCTGGCGTAAATTCCTGTATCGTTGAATTCACCGCGCTATATTCGCCGCCGATGCCCGCGCCGGTGAGAAAACGAAACAGACAGAAGCTTATGAAGCCGAAGCTGAAAGCCGTCGCGGCCGTCGCGACTGAATAAAGCCCGAGCGTGATGAAAAAGAGCTTCTTGCGGCCAAATCGGTCCGTCATCCAGCCGAAAAGCAATGCCCCAAGGACCGCACCAATAAGATAAAAGCTCGATGAGAGGCCAACCTCCCAATCGGTGAAACGCATGCGCGGGCTCGCGACGAGCGCCCCAGCCAGCGAGCCTGCAAGCGTGACTTCGAGGCCGTCGAGAATCCAGGTGATGCCGAGCGCAACGATGACGCGCAGATGAAACGCGCCGAAGGGCAGCCTGTCGAGACGCGCCGGCACGCGGGTTTCGATTAACGCCTGAGCGACGCCACCGGCAGGGATGCTTTCATCTTCGCTCATGGCGGCCCAACGCACGAGGGCGGAAATCGGCTCGCGTGAGCCTGATATACTGACAATTGACATGCCCCCATGCCGCAACATACGACAGATCGATGAGTTCCTGCTTGACCCCGGCCCGTCAATCCCCGATCCATCACACGCTCGCCGTTTTTATCCTGTTTGCCTGATTGCATGTCCCAGCCGCCAAAAATCCTGGTTTTCGATTCCGGCCTCGGCGGCCTCACCGTTCTTGCGGAAGTGATGCGTCTGCGCCCGGACGGGCGCTTTCTCTATGCGGCGGATGATGCAGGCTTTCCTTATGGGCCGTTGAGCGAGGACGCCCTGATTGCCCGCGTCAATCGCGTGATGGACAAGCTCATCGCGCTTTTTTCGCCTGATCTCGTGGTGATCGCCTGTAACACAGCCTCAACGCTCGTGCTGCCGCATCTGAGAGCGCGCTATCCCGCGATTCCTTTTGTCGGGACAGTACCCGCGGTGAAGCCCGCGGCGGCGCTGTCGCGCTCGCAGATGATTTCCATTCTGGCGACGCCCGGCACGGTGACCCGCGACTATACGCATGATCTTGTCCGCAATTATGCAGCGCATTGCGATGTCACTCTTGCGGGATCCGATCAGCTTGCAGCGCTCGCGGAAGCCTTTATGAAAAGTGAGGCTGTCGGAGATGCGGCGATCGCCGCCGAAATCGCGCCGTGCTTCGTCACCAATGGCGACAGACGCACTGATTGCATCGTGCTCGCCTGTACGCATTATCCACTATTGATCGACGCCTTCAAACGTCTTGCGCCATGGCCTGTGGAATGGATCGATCCTGCGCCGGCGATCGCGCGGCGCGTCGATTATGTCTTGAGCGAACGCCTCGGATTGCCCTGCGATTTTGAGCCGAGCTCAACGCCCTCTCCTGTTCACGCTGCACTTTTCACCAGCACGCATCCGCCGGGTGCGGCGCTTACCGCCGCGCTCAAAGACCGCGGGCTCGCAAAAATTCTTCTGGACCCGATCCCTCTGGAAACGGTGTGAACACCATTGCAAGCCAACGGTCTGATCTTCGGACGACTGGATTGCTTCATCGCACACGCAGACAAGTTTACGCAGGCTGCGTAAACTTGTCTGCGATGCTCCTCACAATGACGACCTTGATTCATCAACCAGGAGGAAATGAACAATGAGCAAGCTAGTGGTTCTGTACAAAAAGCCGAGCGATCCTGCACATTTCGAAAAGCATTTTCGCACAGTTCATGCACCTTTGGCTGCCAAAATGCCCGGCCTGCGCAATTATCTGTTTGGTCCCGCTTCGGATCTCGATGGCAAGGACGGCGCATTCTTCTGGATGTTCGTCGGCACATTCGACAGCCGCAAAGCCATTCTTGATGCTCTTGGCTCGCCGGAAGGTCAGAAGGTCGTTGCAGACATTCCGAATTATTCGCCCGAGCCGCCGGTGATTCTGCATATCGACGCGACGGAAAGCTGAGGCCTCTCCGTCATTGCGAGCCAACGGGTCCGGCCTTCGGCCGGCCCGATGACAGGCTCCGCGAAGCAATCCAATTGACAAAGCGGCGCGGATTGATTGGGTCATCTGCCCAATATTTTCCGCGCCGCAGCCGCATCGGCTTTGATCTGGCGTGTCAAATCCTCGACCGAAGCGAATTTTTCCTCATCTCTGAGGAAGCCGCGAAATGCGACTTCGATCGTCTTGCCGTAGAGGCTGCCTGAGAAATCGAAGATGAAAACTTCGAGCAGCGGCGCGCCATTGTCGAACGTCGGGCGGCGCCCGTAACTGGCGACGCCGCCATAGGTCGTTTCCCTGATACGGACTTCAACCGCATAGATCCCGTGACGCAGCCTATTGCTCGGATCGAGGCGCAGATTGGCGGTTGGAAAGCCAAGGTCCCTGCCCCGCTTTTCGCCGTGGATGACTTCACCGATGACGAAATAGGGATGGCCGAGAAGATGCTCTGCGCGCACGACGTCGCCGCGTTCCAGCGCCGCCCGTGTCGCCGTTGACGAAGCTGCCTCGATCGACCCGCTCTCGTCGGCTGCGATGCGCTCGACAATATCGACCTCAAAGCCATAGCGGCGGCCCGCATCGGCGAGGAAGGCGGGCGTGCCCGAGCGCGCCTTGCCGAAATGAAAGTCATAGCCCGCGACGACTGCGGCAACCTTAAGCCGCCCGACAAGAACATCACGGACGAAGGCTTCCGCCGACAAGGTTGCGAGCACAGAATCGAAAGGCAGTACGATCATGCCGTCGACGCCGAGTTGCCTCAGCGCCTGCGCCTTGGCCTCGCAGGGCGTCAGACGAAAGATTGTATTGGCGCCCAGAAAATAATCGCCAGGATGCGGTTCGAAGGTCAGAACCACGCAGGGCTTTTGCAGCCGCGCAGCCAGGGCCTCGGCACGCCTGATAACCCCAACATGGCCGCGATGAACGCCATCGAAATTGCCGATCGCGACTACGGCGCCGGTCAGGTCGGATGGGAAGACCGAAGGGTCCGTGGCGAAGGTAAAATGCCGAGGCGTAGCGACTGAAGCCAAGAGAGAATCCGTACTCAAAGAATGGCGGCGGAAGGGACAGCAGGCCACCTGCGCCGAACGAAGAGGCACTTATTGCCCAAATCGTAAACGTCCTTCAACCATCTGCCGCCGCTTATCTTAACTGAATAGCAAGCGGGCGGCGGTTTAATGCGCCTGTCGATGAGACGCCTTTGCGGCGGATCAAGGCGCGGGAGACGCTTATCCCGCTACGCATGACGTGGCCGGAGTTTTATATGATCGTCGATTCTTCTTTGCCCATTCTCGTTGTGGATGATTATCATACGATGGTTCGGATTATCCGTAACCTATTGAAGCAAATCGGTTTTGAGAACGTCGACGATGCTTCGAACGGCGAAGAGGCGCTCGCAAAGATCAAGGACAAGCATTACGGCCTCATCATTTCCGACTGGAACATGGAGCCGATGAGCGGATATCAGCTTTTGCAGCAGGTCCGCGCCGACCAGGAGCGCTCCAGCATCCCCTTCATCATGGTGACCGCCGAATCGAAGACGGATAATGTGATCGCGGCACGTCAGGCCGGCGTAGATCATTACATCATCAAGCCCTTCAATGCCGGAACGCTGAAATCGAAGATCGACGCTGTGTTCGCCCCCGCCGCGGCATAGGGGCCGGCCTACCAGGCAAGACGGGTCATCATGGCCGTCGGGCCAAATCCTTTAGACTCGAAGAACTGACGGAAGGCTGCGGCATCAAGCTTCGATTCCCGTGGTCCGGGATGCAGTTCCGCGCGATGTATGCCAGTCGTTATGAATAGCGTTGCAAGCGACTGGTCCTGCGCTCCCCTGATGTCCGTCCGCATCGCATCGCCTATGGCGAGCACACGCTCCCGGTCAATGCTTCTGCCAGCGCACCGCGCTGCCTCTTCGAGCGCCAGCGCGTAGATCGGCGGATAGGGCTTGCCAGCCTGAATCACATGGCCGCCTGCGCTTGCATAGGCTTCCGCCAGAGCGCCGGCGCAATAAACCGGTTGGTCGCCAACATCAACGACGATATCCGGATTGGCGCAGATAAAATCGAGGCGACGCCGCCGCATCGTGGCGAAGGATTCGGCATAGTCGTCCGGCGTTTCCGTATCGGGGTCGAAAAGGCCCGTGCAAACGACATAGGCCGCCTCATCGAGCCCGGCGAAGCGGACGGGCCTGCCGGACAGTTCCCCGGCCGCGGCAAAGAGCGAACGGTCCTGCTCCGGGCCGATATGCGTAAGCGGCAGATCACCCCGCGCGCGGATCAGGGAAACCGTGACATCGCCTGAAGACACAAGCGCATCATAGGCGCTGCGCGGGACCTCCAGTTTGTCGAGAAATTCGATCACCCGGTTGCCCGGCCGCGGCGCGTTGGTGACGAGGATCACCGTGCCGCCTGTCGCCCTAAACCGGCTCAAAGCCTCGATCGCTGTGGGAAAATGCGCGACGCCATTATGGATCACGCCCCACACGTCGCACAAAATCACTTCGTAATTCGGAGCGACTGCGCTGAGCCCCGCGAGAAGCGGTGGCGAAACCGGCCTTGAGGAAAGTGCATTCATTAGAGGAGGCGTCCGTGGCTCAAGGCAGGCCGTAACCGCGGGCCATCGCGGCGCCCAGAATCGGCATAAGCAAAGCCAATGTCGCTTCCACATGGATCACACGGCGGATTTGCCGGATTTCTTCCGCCGCCGGGAGCGCCTCGGGATCCGTCTTCAGCACACGCTTCCAGGCGAGAATACGAAGTGTCGGCCAGAGAGACAGAAATCCGATCAGAGCGAAAACCGCCATCTTCGTCCAGAACACCCAATTCCCGAGATAATAGGCCGGACCCTTGATGCCATAGACCACCCGCGCAGAACCGGCCGCGAGGACGCAGACAGCGGCAATGCCAAAGGCGAGATCGATGCGGCCCAGCCGTTTGATCGTTGCCGCGTCCAAACCGGGGCGGACCAGAGCGATTTCGACCGCTAGAATGGCAACGAATGAGAAGGCCGCCAGATGATGCAGATCCGCAAGCACGAAATCTCTGAACAAGGCGATACCTTCGCTTGATGCGCTCGCTGTTTCGACCGCGGCAGGCCCGGCCTCCTCTATCACCCTGCCAATAGTCGAACAAGGCTGGCGGGTTGCCGCGCCCCGGACCCAGCGGTTTGACACGGGGCCGGGTCCGGCACGGGCTTGCCTTATTTTCCGCTGGCGGTTCTGGCCCGATTAGTGCACGAAAGTCGAAAATAAACCGCTGGCGAAGGGGCGCGCGGCAATGGCGGGGCTACAAACGCCTGGTGATCGATCAGCTTTCAATGTGCATCCGCAGCGCGGCCGCGTCCTGTCGGAAGTGCATGCGCGCCCGCTCATGCCCATCGAGGCTCCGCGCCGGATCCTGCATTTCGGCTTTATGACCGACCATTGGGCCGCGCAAAAGGATCGCGCCGCTTTCGAGGAATTTTGCATCGCCCGGGCGCGCCCTGCGCCGCGGCCGGACGCCAAGCATCATCGCATCGAGGTTCCCCCGGCCGTCCTGCGCTGGGAGCATCACGGCGAGTTCACAACCTATACCTGGGAATTCCCCTCTCCCGCGCAGCCGGGAAGCGAAAACGGGCATACGCCTTTCTGGCCGGATCCAGACGAACTCTCGAACATCATGCACCTGCTGCCGCAGCCGGGGCCGTTGCTCGTCGCGGCAGACCTGCATCTTCTGCCCGAGCGGACGGTCGGCGAGGTCTATCGCCATTTGTTCGGGCCTGAGCAGCTTGCCGCTTCCGAAGTCGAACATGGCGCGGCCCGTGTCGCCACCGATTTCCATCCGGATGCGTTCGGCTTCGTGCGCATCCTCGTGCTCGACCGCAAGCTCACGCCGCCGCAGGCCGGCGGCCTCGTGCAACGTCTCCTCGAAATCGAAACCTATCGGACGCTGGCTCTGCTCGGTCTGCCGCAGGCGCAGGAACTTGGGCCGACGATCCGCCGGATCGAAACCGAGCTGCCGCTATTGATGAATGAAATGCGCGAGAGTCAGGGAATCGAATCGAACAGACACCTGCTAGACAAGCTGACCTCGCTTGCGGGCGATCTCGAAACCGGCGCGGCGCACAGCCTGTTTCGCTTCGGTGCAACGCGCGCCTATCACGAACTGATCGGCCATCGGCTCGAGGCGATCGAGGAGAAGGCGTTGCCGGGTCTTCCGACACTCGCATCCTTTCTGTCGCGGCGGTTGACTCCCGCCATTCGTACCTGCGGCGCAATCGAAGCGCGTCAGGACAATCTTTCGCGCAAGCTGGCGCGCGCTGCGCAACTGCTTCGTACAAAGGTCGATATCGAGCTTGAAAGCCAGAACGGCGACCTCCTGCGCAAGATGAACAATCGCGCCCGCATGCAGTTGCGATTGCAGCAGACGGTCGAAGGTCTTTCGATCGTGGCGCTGACCTATTATCTCGCATCGATCTGCCACATCGCTTTCGAAGGCATTCAGCGGCGTGTAACGGGCCTCGATCCGACCCTCGCAACGGCGATTGCGCTGCCCTTCGTCTTTATTCTGGTTGCCTGGATGGTGTGGCGCATCCGCAAGCATTATGTCGAAGAGTGAGCTGGAGTGGCCCTTCTTCTGCTTGCCTGCGGGCAACTCCCCTTCTCCCGCTTGCGGGAGAAGGAGCACACATAGCTAAGGCGTCTGTAATTTGGAAAAACGCGTGCGCAGCTTCTCATAGAGAACAGTCCGCAGGCCCGCGATGTCGAAAACGGCGACCAGACAACTGTAAATCACGGCCCCGGAGATGACCTGCTCCAATAACGTCAGGAAGCCCGGATCATGCTCGCGCAGCGGCAACAGCGCCGCCGTCATGGCCCCTGTTGCGAACATGATTGCCGCAAGATCCCGCAGGCTCGGCCATTGCGGCTTCGAGAAACTGGCGACGACAATCAGAGCCACGAGAGCGGCGACGAAGGCGCCGGTTTGCGCGACCGCAAGGCTTGACGCATCTGCCGTGCGCGGCAGGACCAGCAAAAGTATCACGTCCACGACACAGCCGACGGCTGCGGCGCCGATCACGGGGAAGGTCCTTTTCGCGATCTGGAAGATCGGATTGAGGCCATATTGGATGATGGCTGATGAAAAAAGCCCGCCCATCATCAGCGTCAGCAGGTTGCCGAAGGGGCCGCGATAGGCGGCCGGCACGATCACCTGTTCGAGCGACGGCAGGATCAGCCAAAGTCCGGTGCAGGCCGGCAGGACAACGGCGATGACGATCGCCATGTTGCGCGCGATCTGCGCCTTCGCCTGCAATACGCCATCGCGCTCATGCGCCGCGACCGCGATCTGAAACAGCACGACATCGAGTGTCGAGCCAAGCGCCTGCACGGCCTTGTTGCCGATGTCATAGGCAAGCGAGTATTGGCCGGTTTCCGAAAAGCCGTAGAGGACCGCGATGATCGACCGGTTCGCGAGCGGAATGGCGACATAGAGAAGGTTTGCGGCGACGATCGGCAGGCTGTAGCGCAGGATAGCCTTTGCGACGGCGCGCCGCGCATGGTGAGGGAAAGTGCCCGGATCCCGTAAAGCGGCGCGCGCCGCGATGACGGATCCCAGCATGCTTATGATGCCGCCGATCAGCGCCATCCGTGCTGAATGGAACCAGAAGGCGCTGCCGCCTGTCAGGAAGAAGGCGAGAATATTCTTGACGATGATCAGGCGCGTATAGAGCTTGTCGTGAAAGCGCGCCCGCACCAGCGCCGTATGAAAATCGAAGAACCCGTTGGCGATGGCTGTACCGAGCGCCAGACCGATGAGCCAGCTCGACAAAGCAAAGTGAGCGCCTGAGACGAGCAACAAGGCTCCGCCGCTCAGAAGGCCGAAGGCGACCCAGGCGAAACAGACATCGAGAGTCGCGCGCAATGTCGGATCTTCGCTGCGCACGCGCTCGGAATAAAATCGCGTCGCGCCAAGCCGCAGCCAGTCGAAGAAGCCGGCCTGCACGATGCCGGCCGTCGCAAAAGCGAGCGCGAACCGGCCGTATTCAGCCGGACCGAGAAATTTCGCGACAAGCAGCCCGATCGCGAAATTGAAGATGACATTGGAAAAAAAGGCTAGCAGAACCTTCATGCCCGCGGCTCATCCCCCATGCGGTCGCGCTCGTTTCGGCAGCCTGCGAAGGCTCGCGGGTCCAGTCCCGCGCGGATCCTCCTCTGCAAGCATTCGGCCTGCAAAAGTCCTCCGCAAAGGATAGGATGCGTCCGGCTCGAAAATAAAGAACGTCGTCGGCGCGTAATACAGCTCACACGCCGGCCTATCTGTAGTTTAGGGCAAATAAGTTGATGACCTTCATACAAGCATCCGCCATCGGTTCCGCTGTGACCAAACACCCGATTTCCCTCTGCCGGCGAAGCTTCTATAGCGTTTTCGAGCGAAGCGGCTTCCAGTTCGCATGAGGAAGACGTGTCAAAACAAATAGCTGTAGCATTTTCAAGCGAAGTGGTTGGGTCCCGCGATGGCATCTGATGTAACACTCACCGCAGCGGCCGCGGCCGGACTCCTTTCCTTTTTGAGCCCTTGCGTTCTGCCGCTGGTGCCTCCCTATCTCACTTTTATTGCTGGCACGACAATAGAAGACGTCGCCACATCGCGCGTCAGCCGGGCGCGGCGCGCAGTTTTCCTTGCCGCTATTCTATTTGTTCTCGGCTTCTCGACGGTTTTCGTGGCGCTTGGCGCGACCGCTTCGGTTTTTGGCCAGGTCCTGCGTCAGCACATCGCCTTTCTGTCGCTGCTTGCGGGCGGCGCGATCATTCTGATGGGTCTGCATTTTCTCGGCGTCTTCAGGCTCTCGATGCTTTACCGCGAAAAGCGCGTGAGCGTCCAAAAACCGCTGGGGCTTTGGGGTGCCTATGTTCTGGGGCTGGCTTTCGCTTTTGGCTGGACACCCTGCATCGGGCCGATCCTTGCCGCTATTCTCGCAGTCGCGGCCTCCGAGGCGACGGTCGGGCGCGGCGCCGGTCTCCTTGCCATCTATTCGCTGGGGCTCGGGATACCCTTTCTTCTCGCCGCACTGGCGATCGGACCTTTCCTCGGGTTCATCACCCGGTTCAAAAAACATTTTGCGCTCGTCGAAAAGATCGTCGGCGTCCTGCTCATCGCGACCGGCATCGCCTTTCTGACAGGCGGGATGCAGGACTTCTCCTACTGGCTTTTGCAGACTTTTCCGGGTCTGGCCAATCTCGGCTGATGAGCGCGCTCACGGTTTCAAAGGATAGTAGCCCATCTTGCCGTCCGGCCCTTTTTTCCAGA
>SCSF01000081.1 GCA_004298435.1 Beijerinckiaceae bacterium | reverse complement strand
GCGGGCGTGCGGCTCGGCCAGCATGATATTTATCTCAATGTCGCTGGCGGCCTGAAGGTCAATGAGCCCGCAGCCGATCTTGCCGCGGCGGCAGCTCTTATTTCATCTGTAACGGGCCAGAGCCTGCCGACAGGCAGCGTCTTCTTCGGCGAAATCGGCCTCTCAGGCCAGATACGCCCGGTTGCGCATAGCGTGCCGCGCCTGAAGGAAGCCGCCAAGCTTGGCTTTACCCGGGCGCTCGTTCCGGCATTGGCGCAAGAAACTCAGGACAACAACCCGCCGCGGAACCGCGCGCCGCGAAGCGACCGCGATCCCCCGACGGATACAGCGGCCGAGATAAGGTCCGACGTTTGCATCGATGTCGCAAGCCTCGCCGCTGCTATCGCCGCGCCGTCGCGCCGGCAGGCCGGTCGCGGGCCGTGACGGCGGGTCCATCAATATTGTGCAAAGACCTGTTTCATCCACGCAACTTTGCATCGCGCGTGGCCTGGCAAGGTGACGAGCCTCTTGCGGTTGGCTATAAGTCCGGCTCCTGATTTATCCAGTTCATCACGCGCCGGCCCGAGAGCATTTCTTAAAACCGCCTCGAAGCAGGGGCATGAGAGGCCGTCTATGCCTTCCTATCTCGACATCGGCTTGATCGTTATTATCCTGATTTCGGCCCTGCTCGCCATGTTGCGGGGCTTTACGCGCGAGGTTCTGGCGATCGCCTCGTGGGGTGCGGCGGCGGCCGCGGCGATCTATTTCTACCCGGTCGTCCTGCCTTACGTTAAACCCTATGTCCACAAGGAAGTCGTGGCGCAGGCGCTTTCCGCAGCCATCGTCTTTTTCGTCGTCCTGATCGTCGTTTCGGTGATCACCCTCAAGATTTCCGACGCCATTCTCGACTCCAAGGTCGGCCCGCTTGATCGCTCGCTGGGATTCGTCTTCGGCGCGGTGCGCGGCCTGCTGCTTTGCGTCATCGCCTTTATGTTCTTCACCTGGCTCGTGCCTCCGAAGAGCCAGCCGGACTGGGTAAAAAACGCCCGCATGAAGCCGCTGCTGGAATCCACGGGCACCAAGCTGATGGCCATGCTCCCGGATGATCCGGAGGGGCTTTTCGCTAAATTGAAGCCGCCGAAAGCGGCGGCGGACGAGCCGCCAGCCGAGACGGAGCCAAAGGCGGCGGCGCCGAAACCCGCAGCAGCAGGCAAGACCTGATTTTGTGACGCCGCGGCTTTAGGGCCTGCTGGCTGGCAGCTTTGCAGTAGAAGATGCGTTCATGTCGATCGACATGAACGCTGCAAGTAATCGATTTTAATAATTAGAGCGGGATGCACCGGTTTCCGGTAGTGCGTTGCTTTGCGTCAGGCGAAAGTGATGGCATTTACCGGCAAGCATATTATGTAGACAAAGTGACAGTGAAACTTGCCTGTTCGCGATGCGGATAGGAGAGTTACTTACGGATTCGGCGCGTGGACGCGCAATCCGGGCAGATCTGGCGGATCGTAATGACGCGGGGCGGAGCTATCAGCGAGGCGCATCCGGTTTTTATTGGCGACAGCCGTCCTGTGCCCGCTTTCCGCCCAAACCTCGAAAAACTCCATCAACCTTTTCGCAACATGTTTTGTCGGAACAGCCTTCCGGCGGCGGGAGCCGTCCGCCTTTGGCTGTACCGCTTAACGGCTGCGTGTAACACCTAGATGACACGGCCGAGCAGCCGAATTCGGAGACCTGTTATGGATCCTGTGGAGAGCGTCGAACACCACACGGCGACGCCGGAGGCAGACGATGCCGACGCCGACAAACTGCATGAGGAATGCGGCGTCTTCGGAATTTACGGGCATCCCGAGGCGGCAACGATCACGGCCCTCGGGCTGCATGCCTTGCAGCATCGCGGCCAGGAGGCGGCCGGCATCGTTTCGTTCGACGGGCACAGATTCAACTCGGAGCGCCGCCTCGGCCTTGTGAGCGAGCACTTTTCGCGCGCTTCAACCATCGAGCGCCTGCCCGGCCATGCGGCGGTCGGCCATGTGCGCTATGCAACGACCGGCGAAACCATATTGCGCAACGTGCAGCCGCTGTTCTCGGAATTGAGTTCTGGCGGCTTTGCGGTGGCGCATAACGGCAACCTTACCAATGGCAGGACGCTCCGCCGCGAGCTCGTGCGGGATGGCGCGATCTTCCAGTCCACCACGGATACGGAAGCCATTCTGCATCTCGTAGCGAGGAGCCGGCGCAATCGGATTGTGGAGCGTTTCATCGAGGCTGTGCGGCAGATCGAGGGCGCCTACTCGCTCGTCGCGCTCACGAATAAAAAGCTGATCGGCGCGCGCGATCCCTTGGGCATCCGTCCGCTGGTCCTCGGTCAACTGGACGGGCATTACATTCTGGCTTCGGAAACATGCGCTCTCGATATTATCGGAGCGCATTTTGTTCGGGACGTCGAAAACGGCGAGATCGTCGTCATTTCCGACAATGGGCTGGAAAGCCTGCGGCCATTCCCGAAAGTGCCGATGCGCCCCTGCATTTTCGAATATATCTATTTCTCGCGGCCGGATTCGATCGTCCACGGACGGTCCGTCTATGAGGTGCGCAAAGCCTTCGGAACGGAGCTTGCGCGCGAAACTCACGTCGAGGCGGATGTCATCGTTCCGGTGCCCGATTCGGGCGTGCCCGCGGCAATCGGTTTCGCGCAGGAATCAGGCATTCCCTTCGAACTCGGCATCATCCGCAATCATTACATCGGGCGCACTTTCATCCAGCCGACGCAATCGGTCCGCGAACTCGGCGTCCGCCTCAAGCACAGCGCCAACCGCGCTGCGATCGCTGGCAAGCGTATCGTTCTCATCGATGATTCCATCGTGCGCGGCACAACTTCGGTGAAGATCGTCCGGATGATGCGGGAAGCCGGCGCGCGCGAAGTGCATTTCCGCATTTCCTCGCCGCCGATCACCCATCCGGATTACTACGGCATCGATACGCCGGACCGCGACAAGCTTCTGGCTGCGACGCACTCCGTCGAGGAAATGCGCGCTTATATCGGTTGCGATTCGCTCGCCTTTCTGTCGATCGACGGATTATATCGCGCGCTCGGCGAGCCCGGCCGCGATCCAGTGCGCCCGCAGTTCACGGATCATTGCTTCACGGGCGATTATCCGACCAATCTCACCGACCTGGGCGGCGAAACAAAAATCCAACTGTCGCTGCTTGCCGAAGCTGGCTGAGGCACGGCCCGCTACACCATTCCTGCGCAATTTTTTGACAGGCATGCGCTCAAACGCGCATAGGTCGCGCTGGTCATTGTTGCATGCGGCATGCGCCGTATGCTCTAAACACAGCCTTTCAACCTCAGAGTTCCCTCATGTCCCGACCTCTTGACGGCCGCATCGCACTTGTCACCGGCGCTTCGCGCGGCATCGGCCGCGCCGTAGCGATCGAACTGGCGCGCGCGGGCGCCCATATCGTCGCGCTTGCGCGGACCCAAGGCGCTTTGGAAGATCTCGATGACGCGATCCGCAAGGAAGGCAGCGAAGCGACTCTGGTTCCCTGCGACCTCAAGGATTTCGAGGCGCTCGACCGGCTTGGCGCGGCGATTTATCAACGCTGGGGCAAGCTGGATATTTTGATCGGCAATGCCGGTGTTCTCGGAACTCTGACGCCGCTGTCCCATGTCGATCCGCGTGAATGGGACGAGGTTCTGGCTGTGAACGTCACCGCCAACTGGCGGCTGCTGCGCTCTCTTGACATCCCGCTGCGCACCTCGAATGCCGGCCGCGCGATTTTTCTCTCCTCGGGTATCGCCCATACAGCGGACACCAGAGCCTATTGGGGGCCTTACGCCATTTCCAAGGCTGCGCTGGAAACTCTGGCGCGCACCTATGCAACCGAGACGGACACCACCTCGCAAGTGAGAGTGATGATCGTCAATCCGGGACCTTTGCGCACGCGCATGCGCGCTCGCGCGATGCCGGGAGAAGATCCCGAAACACTGAAGACGCCGGAAGATTTTGCTCCAAGCCTGCTGCCGTTATGCAGCCCCGAGTGGCAGATCACCGGCAAGCTTTATGATTTCCCGAAGAACGCGATTATGAGTTTTCAGGCGCCGATTGCGGGGAATGCTGCCTCCACTTGAAGAAGCGAACTTTGCTTACCGGCGATGAAGCTGCGTCGGCCTGCTGTTCCGGTGCTTTGCCTTGCTCTTGTGCCGCCTGGTTGAAGCGGCGTCGACAAATTGCTTGTCTCTTACGCCGCCTGCCCTTTCATTATGGGCTCCCGCATGTTCCAACTCGCCTTGCATCGCCTGCAACTGTTTTAACGAGAGCGGTTTCGGGCGCTTTGGCTCCTTTCGTTGTGCCGTCGGCTGATAGCTGAGGCTATCCATCGGCTGACGGCTTTCCAGCACGAATGGCTTCGGCTTCGGCGGAGTCTCCCACAATTTCGCGTGCATCAACACATTGAGCGGCGACCCGCCGCCATAGGGCTGTGGCGTCTTGGCCGCCTTTTGCGAGCCTTGGGTCGCGTCGGCGCCGGATTCTTGCGCTGCAACCGTGAGCGGCGCGCAAATGAGCGCAACGCCGATGATCGCGCAGCGCCAAAGCTGGAATCGCGGCCTTACCCGCCAAATTCCGTTCTGTCTTTGCAAGCAGACCCCGATTGCTGGCACCTTGATGTTCTTCCTATATTTACAGGCGAATAAAGCTCTATCATGGCATGCTGGCGTCTCATAACGGGACGCACCGTCTGCAACGCAAACCCTGACAGCAAATCCAAATATGGCCCCGACAGATAAACGGAAAAAAAGATCAGCGCAGCCAAAAGCGTCCGCAGCGGCCAACGCAAAAAACAAGGCCTCCGCAGTGACGGATCAGCCTGTCGCGGACAAACTGCGCATAGCGGAGCCGCAGGCAGCGCCTTCTCCACAAGAGAGAGCGGAAGCAGCGGGCCTGCAAGGATCGGCTGAGACCAGATCGACACAGCCCGATTTTGATATTCTGTCGCGCAATCTGGCGCGGCTCGCGACGCAGGGCGCGAGAGCCGCTGCTGCTTATTTCGAGCCATTCGAAACAGGGCGCGCCGGCAATGGCATGGCGGAACAGATCGTCGATGCCGTCCAGAGTTTCGGGCGTGTTGCGGAATACTGGCTCGGCGATCCGTCGCGCACCGTCGAAGCGCAAACAGCCATTTCGACCAATTTTCTGGGCCTGTGGGCACATACGCTGCGGCGGCTTTCCGGCGAAGCGGATGAGCCAGTCGTTCCGCCCGATCCCAACGACAAACGCTATGCCGCGCCGCAATGGCGTGAAAGCGCCATCTTCGACTTTCTGCGTCAGGCGCATGCCATCACGAGCGACTGGGCGAACGATCTCATTGCACGCGCCGAAACGACCGATTCCGAAACCCGCGCGCGGGCGCAATTCTACCTGCGTTTGATCACCAGCGCTCTGTCGCCATCAAACTTCGTCGCCACCAATCCCGAACTGCTGCACGAGACATTGGCTTCAAATGCCGAAAATCTGGTGCGCGGAGCGACCAATCTCGTCGAGGACATCACCGCCGGCCGCGGCACGCTGCGGATCCGGCAGAGCGATTCCTCGAAATTCGAGCTTGGCGTCAACATGGCCGCGACGCCGGGCAAGGTGATCTTCCGCAATGATCTGATCGAGCTCATCCAGTATGCGCCGGCGACGGAACAGGTCTACAAGCGGCCGCTCCTTCTCATCCCGCCATGGATCAACAAGTTCTACATTCTCGATCTCAATCCGCAGAAGAGTTTCGTGCGCTTCGCGGTCGAACAGGGCTTTACGGTCTTCCTCATTTCCTGGGTGAACCCGGACGAACGCCACCGGGACATGGGCTTCGAGACCTATCTTCACGACGGGATTTTTGCATCTCTCGATGTCATCGAATCCATAACCGGCGAACGAAAGATCGCAGCGCTCGGCTATTGCGTCGGCGGCACGCTGCTTTCGATCGCGCTCGCCCTGATGGCGCGCCGTCACGACGATCGCATCGACAGCGTGACTCTGCTCACGACACAGACCGATTTCGCCGAAGCTGGCGACCTCAGGATGTTCACGAGCGAGGCGCAAATCAGCGCCATTGAAGCGGAGATGGCCGGGACCGGTTATCTCGATGGCGCGAAGATGGCGAATGTCTTCAACATGCTGCGCCCGAACGATCTCATCTGGTCTTTCGTCGTCAACAATTATGTGCGCGGCAAGACGCCGATGCCCTTCGATCTTCTGACGTGGAATTCTGATTCAACGCGGATGGCCGCCGCCAACCATTCTTTCTATCTGCGCCGCTGCTATCTCGAAAACAGCCTTGCGAAAGGCGATATGGTCATCGACGGCGAGAAACTTGATCTCGGCGAAGTGAAACTGCCGATCTTCAATCTTGCAACGCGCGAGGATCATATCGCTCCGGCGCAATCGGTCTATGCGGGCGCCCTGCTTTTCGGCGGCGACGTGCAGTATGTGCTCGCGGGATCAGGCCATATCGCCGGCGTCATCAACCCACCGGACAAACCTAAATATCAATATTGGACAGGGCCGCAACCGCAGGGCAGCCTCGCGGACTGGTTCGCCGCTGCGACGGAACATGCGGGAAGCTGGTGGCCGCATTGGGCGGACTGGCTCGCGGCGCAAGCGCCCGAGAAAGTGCCAGCGCGCAAACCCGGCAACGACAGATACCTGCCACTCTGCGACGCGCCGGGCGAGTATGTGAAGGTGAAAAGCTGAAATGCGCGAGGCTTCATAGGTTCGTTACGCCACGAGTTCAAAAGATCCACGAAATGAGCTCTCTACCAAATAATCTTATAGAGGATAGCGAACTCTGGGACAGAGAGCCGGATCTCGTCTCCTTGAGGCAGGCTCACGCTCTTCTCAAATCGAACCCAGGCAAAGCGATAACTGATCTGCAACGCCTCGCAGAACAGGGCTCTGTCATGAGTATGGTCTACGTTGGCGCGGCTTACCGCAGAGGTGCCGGCGTTCCCCGCAATGACAGCGAAGCTGAACAATGGTTTCGACGCGCAAGCACAGGTGGCTCGATATTTGCGTCTCATGAGCTGGGTAAAATTCTTTTGGAAAGGCAGGAGTATCAGGACGCGGCTCTACTTTTCGTGCGTTGTGCCGCACTCAACTACAGCCCCTCTCTTTATCGACTTGCTGTTCTGTCCATGAATGGCGACGGCGTTGAAAAAGATCTCCTAAAATCGCGGCAGTTGTTGGAACAGGCTTCAGCACAAGGCAGCGTAATCGCGAAGAGAGCGCTCGGTATTGCGCTCATAAAAGGTCATCTTGGGAAGAGAGAGGTCGTTAGAGGAATCCGCATCTTCGCTTCCGCGCTTAAAACAATAGAAGAGGCTTTCAAAGATCCTTTTAGCGACAAGTTACGGACTTAGCGGACTGCCTCCTAGGATGCAGAGAACCGCCTGACGGATTCACCTCTCAGGGCAGAGTCTCGACGAACGTGCGAGAAAGGCTATAAAGAACAATCAGCCACGGTTCGGCTGCAATCCTGATCGCCCGATCGACTCTCAATATGATCATTCGGAACGGGTCATGCAGGCGCGCCCTGCTCCGCCGGGCGCTATGAAGGAGGAAACGCATGAAGCTCGTCCGCTATGGGCAGCCAGGCAAGGAGAAGCCGGGGCTGATCGACGCCGAAGGCAAAATAAGAGACCTGAGCGGTCTCATTCCCGATCTTTCCGGCGAACATCTGACGCATAAATTTCTCGACAAGCTCGCGCGGGCGCGGCTTTCACGGCTTCCACTGGTGCGTGGGCGGCCGCGCCTCGCAGCGCCAATCGCCAGGACCGGCCACTTCATCGGCGTTGGGCTGAACTATGTGGACCATGCGAAAGAAGCCGGCTTGCCCGTTCCGAGCGAGCCGATTCTGTTCAACAAGGCGCCGAATTGCCTCAGCGGCCCCAACGATCCTGTAGTGATGCCGAAGGATGGGACGAAGCTCGACTGGGAAGTCGAACTCGCCATCGTCATCGGCGATCGTGCGTCGCATGTGTCGGAACGTGCGGCCATGAGCCATGTCGCCGGATTCTGCCTCTGCAACGACGTTTCCGAACGCGCTTTCCAGATGAACCACGGCGGCCAATGGATGAAAGGCAAATGCGCGCCGACCTTCGGTCCGCTCGGCCCCTATCTCGTGACACCGGATGAGATCCCGAATGTGCAGAGACTGAATCTCTGGCTCGACGTAAACGGCAAGCGCATGCAGACGGGCAACACGAAGACGATGATCTTCAATGTCAAAAAACTCGTCTCCTACATTTCCGATTTCATGGTCCTCGATCCGGGCGACATCATCACCACCGGCACGCCGCCGGGCGTCGGCATGGGACGCAAACCGGCGCGTTACCTGAAGCCGGGTGATGTCGTGACGCTTGGTGCCGATTATCTCGGCGAGCAGAGCCAGGAGATCATCGCCTGGAAGCGCGGGATGTAATTGCAGCCGTCATTGCGAGCCGAAGGTGAAGCAATCCAGTGCTTTCAGGCGTTTGTGGATTGCTTCGTCGCTTCGCTCCTCGCAATGACGCAGTCCTTGAACCAGTCCGTCATTGCTGCGTGTTTACGGCTTCACATCGAGCCCCAGCATCAGCGCGAGATTCTGCACGGCGGCGCCTGACGCGCCCTTGCCGAGATTGTCGAGCTTGGCGACGAGCACGGCCTGCCTGCGCGCTTCATTGACGAAGGCGCGCAGCTCAAGAACGTTGCTGCCATTCAGGGCCTGCGGTTCGAGACGCGTCGCCTCGCCTGACACGACGCGCACAAAGTCGCTCGCGTCATAACGCGCGCGCAGCGCCGCTTCGAGATCGCGGCCTTTCGGCCGGCCCGGCAATGCGTCGAGGAACAGCGGAATCGTGACCAGCATGCCCTGCACGAAATTGCCGACGGACGGAACGAAGATCGGCCGCGCGCTGAGTCTGCTGTAGGCCATAATCTCGGGTACATGCTTGTGCTCCAGATCGAGCCCGTAAAGTTCGAAATCCGGCGCCTGCTTTCCCTCATACGCGGCGATCATCGTCTTGCCCCCGCCGGAATAGCCGGAGACAGCCTGGATGGTGACCGGAAAATCCGCAGGCATGAGGCCAGCATCGACGAGCGGCCGCAACAGCGCAATCGCACCCGTCGAATAGCAGCCGGGATTGCTGACCTTTTTCGCCTTCGCGATGGCCTGCCCCTGCCCGGCGACCAGTTCCGGGAAGCCGTAGATCCAGCCCTCGCTGACGCGATGCGCTGTCGAGGCATCGAGGATGCGTGGGCCTTCGTCGCCTAACTCAGTGATGAGATCCGCCGTCTCGCGCGCAGCAGCGTCAGGAAGACAAAGAATCGCAAGATCGACATTGCGCAAAAGAGCCGCTTTCGCCTCGGCGCTTTTGCGTTGCTCCTGCGGAAGGCTGACAAGCTCGATTTGCGGGATCGCCGCGAGACGCGCCCTGATGCCGAGGCCAGTTGTTCCCGATTCACCGTCGATGAAGATCTTTGTCATGCGGGAAACCTACACAGGATGGGCCGAACCCTCTCCCATCGGGAGAGGGTGGCTTGCGAAGCAAGCCGGGTGAGGCGTTGCGATGCCATTCAAAGATTGTAACCCCTCATCCGACCGGCTCTGCCGGTCACCTTCTCCCACTGGGAGGAGGTAGAATGGTTAGTCCAATATAACGAAAAAAGGCGGCCCGAAGCCGCCTTGTTCCGTCTTGCATGAGATTTGGCTCAGCGCTTGGAGAACTGGAAGCTGCGGCGGGCTTTCCGCTTGCCGTACTTTTTGCGTTCGACAACGCGGGAATCGCGCGTGAGGAAACCCTCTCGCTTAAGAAGCGATCGGAGCGTCGGCTCGTAATGCGCGAGCGCCTTGGCAAGCCCATGGCGCACGGCGCCCGCCTGACCCGAAAGGCCGCCGCCTGCAACAGTCGCGACGAGGTCGTACTGATCGACGCGCTTCGTGATCGCATAAGGCTGTTGCAGGATCATCCGCAAAACCGGCCGTGCAAAATAGCTCTCGAACGACCTGCCGTTGATCGTGACCTTGCCGGAGCCCGGCTTGATCCAGACGCGAGCGACGGCGTTCTTGCGCTTGCCGGTCGCATAGGCACGGCCCAGCTTGTCGATCTTCTGCACATGGACCGGGGCTTCTGCGACAGGGGCAGCAGCGGCAGTCTTGAGATCCTGGAGCGATGAAAGAGTCTCGGCCATGATCAGGCGCTCCTCGCATTCTTGGGATTGAGGCTCGCGACATCGAGCACGGCGGGGCTCTGCGCTTCATGCGGATGCTCGGCGCCCTTGTAAACCCGCAGATTGCCGAGCTGCTTGCGGCCAAGAGGACCACGCGGAAGCATCCGCTCGACAGCCTTTTCGATCACGCGCTCAGGAAAACGGCCTTCGAGGATGAAACGCGCCGTGCGCTCCTTGATGCCGCCCTGATAGCCGCTGTAGTGGTAATAGACCTTGTCCTCGCGCTTGCGACCGGTCAAAACCACCTTCTCCGCATTGATGACGATGACGTTATCGCCATCATCCATATGCGGGGTGAATGTCGGCTTGTGCTTGCCGCGCAGCCGCATGGCGATCAACGTCGCGAGGCGGCCGACAACCAGCCCCTTCGCGTCGATCAAGATCCATTTCTTTTCAATATCCGACGCTTTCGCCGAATAAGTATTGCCGTACATGACAGGATCCACTGGAGATGAGCCGCCCAACAGCGGCAATTGGAAGCTCGTGCTTATAGACACAGCTCGCAATTCGGTCAACCAAAGACAGGGCATTTTTGTCTGAAAAACAATTCGTTATGACATGTGGTAATATAATACCGTTCAATTCCTCGTATTTAACATCCTTTAGCGGATCTTTGGACTTGCGCGCCCGGCTCCGGCCATCCAAATAGCGCGCCATGCAGCCACTTAACGATGATTTTTATGACGACGACTTTCTGCGCTCTATCCTTATCGATGTAAGGACGATCGCTCTCGTGGGACTCTCCGCCCGGCCAATGCGTCCGTCGCATTATGTCTTCGCGTTTATGCAGCGGCTCGGCTACAGGATGGTCGGCGTCAATCCCGGTCTTGCCGGCCAGGAAGTGCTCGGCAGCCTGGTTTACGCCCGCCTCGCCGATATTCCCTTCCCCATCGATATGGTCGATATTTTCCGGAATTCGGCCGCTGCCGGCGGGGTCGTCGATGAGGCGCTGGCGCTCTCGCCGAAGCCCAAAGCGATCTGGATGCAGCTTGACGTTCGTGATGACGAGGCGGCACAAAAGGCCGAGGCGCAGAATGTGAAGGTCGTGATGAACCGCTGCCCCAAGATCGAATATATGCGTCTTCTCAGTGGCTTGCGGGAGCAGATTGCGACGCCGTGAGGATTTTATGACGGACCAGGCCAGAGGCCCAGGCTTCGCGACGCTCGCTCTCCATGCCGGCGCACCACCAGAATCCCTTTCCGGAAGCGAGTTCCTGCTCGGTCCTTCAGCTACGAGCGCCTTCGAGGATATCGGGCCGGCAACCGCCCTGCTTGGGCTCGAAGGCTTCGGCACGACATTCGGCGCGAGCATCCACCCGGCCACGGCGGCGCTTGAAGAGCGGATTGCTGCGCTGGAAGGCGGCACTGCCGCTCTGGCGGTCGCCTCAGGCCAGGCAGCCCGGTTTCTGGTTTTCCATATGCTGCTGCAACCGGGCGACGAACTCCTGACTGGGAGCAGACGCTATGGCCCGCAGCAGATCGATAGCGCCGGCAAAAGCCTTGGCTGGAAAACGACACGGGGCGATCCCGCCGACCCGGAAAGCTTCGCAGCGGCGCTCTCGTCGCGAACCAAAGCCATCTTCATCGAGTCCTTCCCCTATCCCGGCGGCGGTATCGCTGACATTGCGGCGATCGCCGAAATCGCCAAAGGCGCGCGCGTGCCGCTGATCGTCGATAACACGCTCGCCACGCCCTATCTGCTGCGGCCTCTCGAGCATGGCGCCGATATCGTCATTCACTCGGCTGCGACATTCCTCGCCGGTCAGGACTGCGCCGCCGGCGGCATCATCGTCGATGGCGGCACATTCGACTGGCAGTCGGATACGCGCTTTCCTCTGCTCTCCGCGCCCTGCCCCGACTATGGCGGCGTGACCTTCGCCGAAACCTTCGGCAATTTCGCCTTCGCGCTGGCCTGCCGCGTCTTCGGCCTCAACCGTCTTGGGCCAGCCTTGCCGCCGTTCAACAGCTTTTTGGTCTTCGCTGGCATTGAGACTTTGGCCTTGCGCATGCAGCGCCATTCGGAAAACGCGCTGCGCGTTGCGGAATATCTTGCGCAACATAAGAGCATTGGCCCAGTGGCCTATCCGGGCCTGCCGGAGGACACGGCACACAGGCTTGCAAAGCGCTATTGCCCGCAGGGCGCAGGCGCCATCCTTACCTGTCAGATGACCGGCGGCTATGAGGCGGCGGAGACTTTCCTGCAAGGATTGCGGCTGTTTTCGCCGTTGACGGATTCAGGCATTGCCAATGGCGGCGGCGCGGTTCGATCGCGCGCCAGCCATCCCGCTGCAACGACGCACCGGCATCTGAGCGATGCCGATAAGACTGCCGCAGGCGTTGAGCCGGGACTCGTCCGGCTCTCCATCGGCCTTGAAGATATCAGCGATATCCTCGCCGATCTCGATCAGGCTCTCGCCAGCGCCTGAGGTGCGGCCTCAGTCCGTGGGCGCGACACGGACTCGCGATAGATCACCATCTCCGCGAGCACAAACATCGCGAAAGCCTGATGCACCAGACCCGCCCAGATCGGCACGACGAGAAGCAGCGTCATAATGCCGAGGCAGGCCTGAAAGAAGACGATCCCAAACAGGTGAAAAGCCCTGCGCTTGGCGCGGCTTTTCGGCGCCCAGGCCATCACGCAAAGCGCCTGCACGAGCGTCACGCCCAGCAGCGTGTAACCGACCATGCGATGCTGAAATTGCACCATGGCGATATTGTCGGTGAAATTGCGCCAGATCGGCGACATCGCCAGAAGCAGATTTGATGACGGAATGAAATGGCCGTCCATCAGCGGCCAGGTGTTGAAGGCGCGCCCGGCGCGCAGCCCCGCGACCAGCGCTCCGAGAAAGAGCTGCAAAAAGACGACGCAGATCGTGAATGTGGCGAAGCGGCGTATCCGCGGCGCCGCCGGCAATGTCTCGACCGCTTTCGGCTTGAGAGACGAGGCGAGATAAATCAGACCAGCGAAGGTCAAAGACGCCAAAGTCAGGTGAATGGCGAGGCGCTGCTGCGCGACTTCGACGCGATGCACGAGGCCAGAAGACACCATCCACCAGCCGACGAAACCCTGAAGACCGCCAAGCGCGAGAAGGCCGACCAGCTTCGCCTTCATGCCCTTCGGCAGCATGCCGCGGATCCAGAAAACGATCAGTGGGATCGCGAAGGCGAGGCCAATCAGGCGCCCCAACTGACGATGGCTCCATTCCCACATGAAAATGAACTTGAAGCCGTTCAGATTCATGTTCGAGAACATATCCTTATATTGCGGAATCTCCTTGTATCTCGCGAATTGCTCCAACCAGGCGGCATGCGTGAGCGGCGGCAATACGCCAGTGATCGGCTTCCATTCCGTGATCGAGAGGCCCGACTCCGTGAGCCGCGTCGAGCCGCCGACGACCACCATGGCAAAGACAAGCGCGGCAACCGTCCATAGCCAGATACGGACTGCGCGGCGCGCTGCATCATCGGTGACGGCCTTGCGGGCCGGGACGGCCGCGATCGAAGCTTCTGTCATGGGCATCCTGGGGACAGGAATTGGATAAAGCGTCGGCTAAGGCTGTTGTTTCAGCCGCTTGACGCGAACTGCATTTGCCTCACATCGCAGGCATCATCAAGCCGCGATCATGTCGCGCTCATTCGCTGCCTCATGCAGGAATAGCGTGGCTGATTGTCGCGTTGCGCCCACGGGCATGATTTCTTCCGCGAAATCTGCGACTTTCAGCAATCGTTATTGGAGGTCCAATGCCCAAGAGGCTGCGCAAATTCATCGGCTGCATCGCCATGGTCAGCTTTGTGACGATCTATGCGCTTCTCGCCATGGTGCTGGCCCAAGCGCCGCCGGTGCAGAGCGCCGCCTGGTATGTGCAGACGCTCGTCTATGCCGTCCTTGGCCTCTGCTGGATCCTGCCGATGATGCCGCTCATCAAATGGATGGAACGGCCTGACGCAAGCTGAGCCTTACTATATCAAGCCACCTTCTTCGCCAGATTCCACAGTGCGAAGGGCGCGCCCGACAGCAGGATCTCGACGGCATCGAGGCTTTGCCAGTTGCCGTTGATCGACAGGCGCGGCAGCGCCTGCATTTGCATCGCGTGCTGCGGAAAGATCATGCCGGGGCGTGTCGTCACGGAGCTCGCGAAACCAAGCTCTTCCGCAATCGCAAATTCACGCGCGCCAGCGGAGGCCGGATCGCCCACCGGATAGGCGAGATGGCGCGCCGGCTTGCCGATGCGGCTTTCAATGATCTGCCGGCTTTCGCTGAGTTCCCGCCGCACGAGTTCTTCCCCATGCTTGGCGAGCCGCGCATGGGTCAGAGTGTGGACGCCGATCGTGCAGAGCGGATGCCGCGCCATCGTCTCGATGCCGTTCCAGTCGAGGCAAATCGCATCGACCAGCGCCGCAGGCTCAAGCCCAGCCTTGGCCATGAGCCGGCCGATCACATCAAGCATGAGGTCTTCAGGCCCCGCGACCAGACGGCGATACAACAGATTGAAAGCAGCCGTTTTTTCTGCCGTGCTGGTTGCCGGCAGGTTAACCGCCTCGCCCTCAATGTCGATCGCAATCTGCGGAAGATGGCGGATCGCTTCTTCCAGCTCCACCCACCACAGCCGCGCGCTGCGCTCGGCGAAGCCCGTCGTCACAAACATGGTGAATGGCGCCTGATGGCGCTCAAGCACAGGCAGGGCAAAATCGCGCGTGTCGCGCGTGCCGTCGTCGAAGGTGAGCACGGCAAAGGGCTGCTGCCCTCCAGCGCGGTTCTCACGCAATCGCGCAACCGCGTCATCGAGGCTCAGGATGGCGAAACCGAGAGCCTTCAACCTCGTCAGAACGGCGTCAAAAAATTCCGGCGTAATTTCCAGAAGTCCGTTGGGAGAAAACGGTTCTGCCGCCGCAGGCCGCACCCGATGGAACATCAGGATCGCGCCAAGGCCGCGTGTGAACGGCGCCGCAATCCGGTGCAGACGCGTCAGTCTGAACAGGGAAAACCCCGACGCGATCAATAAATTCTTACTTTCCACTGAAACGTATCCTTTAAGGAAACTCGCCGACATCTTGGCAAGATCTCGTTGATCTTTCGTTGCTAAACCTGTCCTCATGCAATTAACGAGGGATCGGCCAACGGTGTCGACAATGACGGAGTACTCCCCGCTTCTCCCTGCATGTGATGCAGCGGAAGAAGAATGGCAAACGACGTCTCCGGAAACAGTAATCACCAGTGTCGAAGTGCATCGCGATGCTTCGGCAGTCGTCGCCGCTTGGGCTGAACTCGAGGCAGTCGCGCCGGTTTCTGCCTATCAGACGCGGGCTTTCACGATCCCCTGGCTCGAGACAATCGGCGCAACACGCCGCATCGAGCCTTTGTTCATTCTTGGTAAAGATCGGTATGACAGGCCCGCAGCGTTGATCTGTCTGGGCGTCGAACGCAACGGGCCGTTCCGGATCGCGCGCTTTCTCGGCGGCAAGGAATCGAATTTCAATCTTGGCCTGTTTCGTCCCAACATGGACGTTACCGCCGCCGATCTGCGCTTTCTCTTCAAATCCACGGCAAAGGCTCTCGGCCCCGCGAAACCGCATCTTTTTCTTCTCAAGAACCAGCCTTTCGACTGGGGCGGCGCTGCTAATCCGCTCGCGCTTCTGCCGCATCAGCCGAGCCCGAGTTTCGCTTATGCGACACACCTCGGCCCATGCGGCGAAAAATTTCTCGTAGAAAAACTTTCAAAAGATACGCGCAAGAAATTGCGCAAGAAGGAGGCGCGGCTCGCTGAACTCGGCCCTGTCTCCTTGATGGTCAATGACACGCCCGCCGCGGCCAGCGCCATCATCGACGCTTTTCTCGTCGAGAAGATCGCCCGTTGCGAGGCTCGCTCGATCGAAGCTGATTTCGCTGATCCATCGATGCGCGCCTTTCTCGAAAGGCTGGCCATGCCGCGAGGCAATCGCGCCCCGTGGCTGACGTTTCAGGCGCTCAAACTTGGCGATCGCATTATCGCAACTTATGCCGGCGCAGCGCACCGCAATCATTTCAGTTGCCTTGTCAATTCCTTCGACAACGATCCGGGAATCGCCAAATCAAGCCCGGGCGATCTTCTGCTGATGCGGCTCGTCGCAAGCCAATGCGATGGCGGCGTGGCCGGCTTCGATCTCGGCATCGGCGAAGCGCGCTATAAGGGAAGCTACTGCGATACAACCGTGCCGCTCTTCGACATCGTTTTGCCAATCGGCATTCACGGGCGGCTCTGTGCGCTCTATGCGAAGTGCCGGCTGAAAATGAAGCGGCGGATCAAGCAGGATCCAAAAATGCTCGGCAGGATCATGCGGCTTCGCCGCGTTTTGCCGGGACTCCCGATTTTCTAGGTCGTTCTCAAGCGAAGTCGCTTCCGGTTTGCGTGAAGAAAGCTCGACTTGCGGACTGGAGGTCCGCGGTCCGGATTGCGGACCTCCGGTCCGCATCGCGACATCAGCAGCTAAACTAGACTGGATCGATATACCAACCGATATTGAATTGAATTCCCGCCGCATGCTTTGATCAGCGCTTGCGGACGCTGCATGCTGTTTGCCGCTCACGTTTGAAGGACGCCAGAATGAAAGTCGCATTTCTCGGGCTCGGCGTCATGGGCTATCCCATGGCTGGTCATTTGCAAAAACACGGACACGAGGTCACGGTCTATAACCGTCACGCAGAGCGGGCGGAGAAATGGGTTTCGGAGTTCAGCGGCAAGTCGGCGGCGACGCCAGGCGCAGCGGCGCGCAACCAGGAAATCGTTTTTGCCTGCGTCGGCAATGATGACGACGTGCGCGCGGTGGCGCTGGCCGAAGATGGCGCTTTCGCGGGCATGACGGAAGGCGCCGTCTTTGTCGATCACACGACAGATTCAGCAACGCTCGCGCGCGATCTCGATAAAGCGGCGAAAGCCCGCGGCCTCGGCTTTGTCGATGCGCCGGTGTCCGGCGGCCAGGCCGGCGCGGAAAACGGCGTGCTCACCGTGATGTGTGGCGGCGATGCCGACGATTACGCAAAGGTCGAGCCAGCCATACGCTCCTATGCGCGCGCCTGCCGGCTTCTCGGCGGCGCAGGTGCCGGCCAGTTGACCAAGATGTGCAACCAGATCTGCATCGCCGGCATCGTCCAGGGTCTTGCGGAAGCCTTGCAGTTCGGCCGCAATGCCGGGCTCGATATGGAAGCCGTCATCGATGTGATCTCGAAAGGTGCGGCGCAATCCTGGCAGATGGAAAACCGCTACAAGACAATGTTGCAGGGCGAGTTCGATTTCGGATTTGCCGTCGACTGGATGCGCAAGGATCTCGGCATCTGCCTCGATGAAGCACGCCGCAATGGCTCCAACCTGCCGCTCGCCGCGCTCGTCGATCAGTTTTATTCAGAAGTTCAGAAGATGGGCGGCGCACGCTGGGACACGTCAAGCCTCATCGCGCGGCTGGACCATAAGTGAGAAAGTCAGCAACCTGAGCCGCCCGTCCCCCTGCGACAGAATTGACCAGGTTGCAGATCGCTGATTAGATTGCGGTATCCACCCTTACGACGGCGGATTGTCGAGAGGATCCCCCTAGCGACAGCTCAAATTCGAGGGAATTTCGATGAAAACCATTGCCCTTGCCATCTTCATCACCGCCTTCGCCGGCAGTGCCTTCGCCGCTGAAAGCATGAGCTGCAAGCCCGCCAAAGCGCTTCACGGCGCAGCGCTAAAAAGCTCCGTCACAAGCTGCTGCAAAAAGCAGGCTGTTGCCAAGAGCTACAAAGGCATTGTCAAAACCAATTTTCTGAAAAAATGCGAAAGCGAAGGCATGCAATAGATGCGCTTTCCCGAGAAGTAGCTCACCTCCGGTACATCGGGCATTCATAAACGCGCATGTAAAGGGCTAGCTGTAAAGCATGTCCGCATAATCAAAAACGTATCCAAAAGGAGAATTGCGATGTCGGGCTTTGTTTGGCGGCAGGGGCTGGCCCTTGCAAGCGCTGTTGTGATCGCCAGCTTCGCGCTGGCAAGTTCCGCCAACGCGGAATCCGTCCGGAAACAGTGCAGTCAGAAATACCAAAGCGCAAAGAGCGCGAATACGCTCAACGGCCAGAAGTGGAACCAGTTCTACAAGCAATGTGCCGCCGAACTGAAGGGCACGTCGCCCAAATCGACGGCTGCTCCTGCCGCGGCTCCGCAGGCAGCGCCCGCGCCCGCCGAGCGGACCACGACAAGAAAAACGCACCCGGCTTCTCCGGCGCCGATGGCTACCGGGCATGTCGTCTTTCCGAGGACGGTCGATACGAAATACGCCAATCTTTCGGCCGGCAAGGCGCGGCTAAAGACCTGCCTTGACCAGTACCATGCCAACAAGGCCAACAACTCAAACGGCGGCCTGCGCTGGATCGAGAAGGGCGGCGGCTATTACAGCGAGTGCAACAAGCATTTGAAGGGCGAATAAGAAGCCCGCGCACTTCACGCAAAAAAAATCAGCGGCGGCAGTTTCATCTGGCCGCCGCTTTTTTAATTCTACAGCCCTCGTGCTTCGAGACGGCTGCTACGCAGCCTCCTCAGCATGAGGGCTGTCTTGAGTTGCCTTATGGCAGCAGAACCGTCGCGCCTGTCGTTTCACGCGCTTCGAGCGCTTTGTGAACGGTAACCGCCTCGTCGAGTCTGTAAGTGGCATTGACCGGGATTCTGACCTCGCCACTTGTTACGACATTGATGAGATCGTTAGTCATCCTGTCGAGATCGCTGCGCTTCGCGATGTAGCTGTAAAGCATCGGCCGCGTCGCAAAGAGCGAGCCTTTCCGCGACAGAAGTCCGAGATCGAACGCATCGATCGGCCCTGAGGCCGAACCGAAGCTCACGAACATGCCGAGCGGCCGCAGGCAATCGAGCGAACCCGGAAACGTCTTCTTGCCGACGCCATCATAAACGACATTGCAGAGCTTGCCCCTTGTGAGCGCTTTCACCGCTTCTGCAAAATCGACCTCGTTATAGAGAATCACGCTCTCCGCGCCGGCCCTTTTCGCAAGCTCCGCCTTCTCCGCCGAGCCAGCCGTCCCTATAACGTGCGCGCCAAGGGCTTTGCCCCATTGGCAGAGGATCAGCCCTACCCCGCCAGCGGCGGCATGAACGAGGATGGTGTCGCCTTTTTTCACCTTGTAGGTGCGGCGCAGGAGATATTGCGCTGTCAGACCTTTCAGGATCATCGCGGCGGCTGTTTCGTATGAAATCGCCTCCGGCAGTTTGATGAGCCGCGCGGCCTCCACATTGCGCTCTTGCGCATAGCAGCCGAGGCTCACCGTATAGCCGACGCGATCGCCGGGCGCGAAGCTTTTCACCCCTGCGCCAATGGCGGTTATCTCGCCTGCCGCTTCATTGCCGGGAATGAAGGGCTTTCGCGGAACCGGATAATGACCGCTGCGGAAATAAGTGTCGATGAAGTTGACGCCGATCGCATGATTGCGGACGCGGACCTCGCCAGGACCCGGCGGCGGCAGTTCGATGTCCTCAATCTGCATGACTTCCGGTCCGCCATATTCATGGACCCGAACTGCCTTGACCATAAGCTCACCGCTCCCATGAATGACTGGAGGACGCGCACAACGCTGATTGAAACGTCATGCAGCCAAAGAGATAGTTAGAACGATCCCGGTTGGAAAGCGCGTCAGATCGCGAGGCGCAACCCGACGACGGCGAGCGTGCTCGCCAGAATTGTTCTGAGCACGCGCTCCGGGACATAGGCGGCAAGCTGGCTGCCGATCGCGATGCCGGGCAAGGACCCTAAAAGCAGCGAGAAGAGCAGCGTCCAATCAATCGAGCCGAGGAACCAGTGGCCGAGGCCTGCGATCAGGGTCAGGGGCACCGCATGGGCGATGTCCGATCCGACGATGCGCGCCATCGGCATCTTGGGATAGAGCAGGATCAAAACGGTTGCGCCGATTGCGCCGGCGCCCACCGAAGAGATCGAAACCAGAAACCCGAGAACCGCACCGAGCGCCACCGTGATCCAGCCCACGGACTTGTCGGACAGGCCTTCGCCGGTCCTCGCGAGGCGGGCCTGCAAATAACGGCGGAACAGCAGAGAACCCGCCGTCAGGATCAGCGCGACCCCGAGAAGGGTGGTGATGAGGCTCGCCGTCCCATGGCTGCGCAATCCAAGGTAATCGAGCGTGCTGAGGCTCAGGAGCGTCGCGGGCAGGCTCCCCGTCGCAAGGCGGCCGACAAGCCGCCAGTCAACTGACCCATTGCAGCAATGAACGAGCGTGCCGCCGGCCTTGGTGACGGAGGCATAAAGAAGATCGGTTCCGACGGCGACGGACGGCGGGAAACCGAAGAACAGAACGAGCAGCGGCGTCATCAGCGACCCGCCGCCAACTCCGGTAAAGCCGACGAGCATCCCAACGATAAAGCCGGAAAGGGACAAGAGATAATTGAACCCGTGCCAATCGACTGCCATTCCGCGACCCCCGGCATAGAGCGTTTTCGAGCGACGTGGTTCCGCTTCGCAAAAACGCTACGGGCAGCGTTATAAGTTAGTCTATGAATTTTGTCGATAATAAAACCTGAAACGTTTTCCAACACATCAGGTAGCGCACGAGAGGTCATCGCCAAGACAATGGAATATCAAGCTATCTTTGCTTTTTCGTGATCATTTCGAGGATTATGTCGGCGGCTCGGGCGCTGGGCGCTTCGCCCTTTCCTTCGCCGAGGCGTTGTGCGACCTCCTCAAAGCCACGGCTCTGGCGCTCGCGTTCAGGACCTTCCCGCAAAAGCCTGGCAAGCGCTGTGGCCAGCGCGGTCGGCGTGCAGGCCTCCTGCAAAAATTCAGGTACGATGTTTTCGCCGAGGATCAGATTGGGCAGCACGATTGACGGCGCCTCTATGACGAAGCGCAGCAGGCTCTCGACCGGCCCAACCTTATAGGCGACCGCCATCGGCACCCCTGCCAGGGCCAGTTCGAGCGTTACTGTCCCTGAGGCGGCGAGCGCGGCGCGCGCCTGCCGGAAGCTCGCGCATTTCGCCGCGTCGCTGCTGATGACAGAGGGCTTGATCGGCCAATCGGCGATTGTGGCTCTGATCCTGTCTTTCAGATGCGGAACGGCTGGAAGAACAGCCTCGAACGCGCCCGCCTGCTCTGCGAGCAGCGGTAATGTCCGCGCGAAAACCGGCATGAGCCGGTCGAGTTCGCTTTGCCGCGACCCCGGCAGGACAAGAAGAATCGGCGGCCGCCGGTCGCGGCGGTGCAAATCCTCGTCCGCAGGCGTCAGATCGGCGATGTGTTCGACCAGCGGATGGCCGACATAGCTGCAAGGCGGGCCGCCCAACCGGCGATAGGCCTCCGGCTCGAAGGGCAGAAGCGCCAGAACATGATCGATGTAAGACCGCATCCTGCGAGCCCGGCCGGAGCGCCATGCCCACACAGTCGGGCTCACATAGTCGATGATCGGCAGTTGCGGCAGCCTGCGGCGCACCCGCCGCGCGACGCGATGGGTGAAATCGGGGCTGTCGATGATAACGAGCGCGTCCGGCCTGGCCGCCGTCACGGCGGCCGCCGTTTCGTCGATGCGCCTGAGAAGCTGCGGCAGACGCCGCAGCACCGGCACGAAGCCCATCACCGCAAGCTCGTCGAGCGGGAAAAGGCTTGTGAGGCCAGCCGCCGTCATGGCCGGACCGCCGACCCCGCCAAACGCGACCTCCGGGCGCGCGCGCCGCAGAGCCCGCATGAGGCCGCCGCCGAGCTGATCCCCCGAAGCCTCTCCGGCAATGAGAAAAATCCGCATCTTCACCCGTCATTTACCGCAACCGCCGCGCGAAGCGAAATTACCGGCATTGCATAAAACTTTAGTCTTTCGCTTCCGAACTCACCAAAAGACCTCGGCCAAAGTCGCCTGCGAAAGGGTGAGGCCAGCGCCGCATCCTGTGACACAGGGACCTGCGATGCGCGCGACGGCCTTTTTTCCGATGCTTCTTGCCTCGTCTTTTCTGGCGGCGGCCTTTTTCGTCACGACCGGACGCGCCGGCACCGTCAGCGAACATCCAAGCTATGAGACAACCACCGGGCCGACCTCGATCCCCTACGGCTGGGTCGATTTCTGTCATCGCGAGCCGCAGGAATGCAATCAGCCTGTCCTCCCCGCCGTCGAGATCGACCTGACCGCCAAAACATGGCGGACGCTCAACAAGATCAACCGCTATGTAAACCGCACCATCATCCCCGTGTCGAACTACGATCATTGGGGCACCATGCTCGACCATTGGGATTATCCGAAGGACGGCAAGGGCGATTGCAAAATCTATGCGCTGTGGAAGCGCAAGCTCCTGATGGACGCGGGCTTCCCACGGCAGGCGCTGCTGATGACCATCGTGCGCGACCAGAATGGTGAAGGCCATACGATCCTGACCGTCAAGACCAATGCCGGCGACTTCATTCTCGACAATATGCGGCAGGATATCCGGTCCTGGAACACGACCGGCTATCATTTCTACAAGCGCCAGTCGCAGGAGAACCCGAACATCTGGGTTGCGATCGTGGACCCCAACGCCAACGTTTCGCTGCGGTGAACCGAAACGCTTCGCGCCCCTTTCCCAGAGCCCTGGAGCACAGCGCAAGGGCATCCGGGAACCAGAGATCGCAAGCGCTTCATCGAGGTCTGGACCCCGGCTCTCCTTTCAGTCGGCCGGGGAAGAGGTAGGAGCCCTATCTCTCACCTCTCCTCACCCTTGCCCTGCTCCGGCATGCAGATTCCTCGCGCCGCACGGAACGGAGGACGCAATGAAACACGCGAACAGCACATTAGCTGTTCGCGTGTGATTGCCGGGTTTTAAAGAAGCGTAGCATCGCTCCTAATCAGCGGACTTTGTGAGCCACACTTGATAGTTCTTGGCGCGAACAGACACCTTGTATCCGTAGACGCGCAGAAATGCGTCTATGGCGTCTTTAGGTGTCCCTTCGCTGTTATATGCGGGGTCATTCCATAGGTAATCGTCAAAGCCGATTAGCGCGCCGACTTTCGCCAAGCGAAATGCGAGCACGGCATCTTCAAGCACAGGCACCGTGTGATGGCAGCCATCAATGTAAACGAAGTCGAAGACATCGCGCTCAAGCTGCCGTAGCACGTCTCGCGACTGGCCGAGATGAAGAGACACCCGGCCTGCACCGTTCGATTCTCCTATATTGTGCCAAAAGGTCGGCTGCTCGTGAATGTCAACACAGGTTATGTGTGCCAGCGGAAACCGATCTAATAACCAACACGCTGATCGTCCCTCGTAGCTCCCGATCTCAAGAAACTGATGTTCGCCATTTGGGCTCAAGTGCGCTGTTTGTTGTTCGAACTGCCAGCGATTTGCTTCAAACCAATCAGACGAAAATATGTGTGCCATGACTTCCCCCCCTAGGTTTTTTTTATTATCTAGAATTTTATGTATAATTTGGGGTAAGATGTACAGAGGTTATTTGTTTAGTTTGTCCTCGCTGCGCTTTTTTTCGTAGCTACCTGCCGTCGCCAACCTCGATGTCAAATCACACGCATTTTCGCCGCTCCGCTGCTAATCGGGGGTCTCCTCACCTCTCCTCACCCTTGCCCTGCTCCGGCATGCAGATCGAGCGATCACCGGACTCGTTGAGAAAATCGAGGATCGCTTTCACCTGGGCGTTGCCGGCGAAGGCCTTCGTCACATCAGCAAGTCTTTCCTGCAAGGTCCCTTCCGGCGCGAACAAAAGCCGATAGGCGCGCCGCAGTTCATTGATCGCCTCGCGCGAAAAACCCCGGCGCTTCAGGCCGACGAGATTGAGCCCGGCGAGACGTGCGCGATTGCCGACGGCAAGACCAAAGGGAATGAGATCGTGATCGAGGCCGCTCACCCCGCCCAGAAAGGCATGCGCGCCGATGCGCGTGAACTGAATGACAGCCGCGCCGCCGCCGAGAGCCGCCCAGTCGCCGATCGTGACATGCCCGGCGATCATCACATTGTTCGACAAAACGACATCATTGCCGATCCGGCAATCGTGGCCGATATGCGCATTGGCGAGAAAGGCGCAGCGGTCGCCGATGCGCGTGACCATGCCGCCAGCCTGCGTGCCGGGATTGATGGTCACGCCCTCGCGGATGATGCAATCCGCGCCGATCGTGAGCGACGACGGTTCACCGCGATATTTGAGATCCTGCGGCGCATGACCGATCGAGGCGAAGGGAAAAAGGCGCGTGCGCGGGCCGATCTGCGTGCGGCCTGCAACTGCGACATGCGACAGAAGCTCGACGCCCGGACCCAATTCGACAGAAGACCCGACGTGGCAGAAAGGCCCTACCCTGACCCCGCTGCCGAGATGCGCGCCGGGTTCGACGACCGCCGATGGGTGAACGAAGGTTTCCGGCGCGCCGCCTTCCGATGTCGTCATCCGCGCTTCGTCGTTTCCTGCACCAGCATTGCCGAGATTTCGGCCTCGCAAACGAGCACACCATCAACAAGCGCGCGGCCTGAATACCACCACATCGTCTTGCGCTGGCTGAGTTTCGTCATGTGGAATTCCACACGGTCGCCGGGTACGACCGGCTTGCGAAATTTTGCCTTGTCGATGGTCATAAAATAGACGAGCGGCGGCTTGATGTCCTCAGATGCTGAACCGCGCGCTTGCGCATGAATGCAGAGAGCGCCGGCCGTCTGCGCCATGCCTTCGATGAGGAGCACGCCGGGCATCACGGGCCGTTCCGGGAAATGTCCCTGAAACTGTGGCTCGTTCATGCTGACATTCTTGATGCCGATGCAGGACTCGTCGCCCTTCGCTTCAATGATGCGATCGACCAGCAGAAACGGATAGCGATGCGGCAGCGCGCGCAGAAGACGCAGGATGTCGTAGGTTTCAAGCGTGTTTGACGTAGCAGCATCGTCCATCAGCGATCTTTTCCCTTTTTATTCGGTGGCCCTTTGGCCAGCCGGTCAAGCACGACATGCGCGCGAAGCCAATCGCGAAAAGCGCGCGCTGGCGTGCCGCCGAGCCGCGCCTTCTCAGGCACATCCGCGATGACGCCGGATTGTCCCGCAATCTGCGCTCCGGCTCCGACATGCAGGTGGCCTGCAAAACCCGCCTGTCCGCCGACGCTGACGAAATCGCAAAGTTCCGTCGAGCCGGAAATGCCCGTCTGCGCGACGATGAGGCAATGCCGCCCGATCCGCACGTTGTGCGCGATCTGGACGAGATTGTCGATCTTGGTGCCCTCACCGATCACCGTATCGCCCATCATGCCGCGATCGACCGTCGTGTTGGCGCCGATTTCGACATCGTCCTGAATGATCACACGGCCGACCTGAGGCATCTTCATGTGGCCGCGCCGCCCGACGGCGAAGCCGAAACCGTCCTGGCCGATCGCGGCCCCGGCATGGATGAGAACGTGGTTGCCGATCAGCGCATGGGCGATCTTGACGCCCGCCCCAATGAAGCAGCCGCGGCCGATCCGCACTTCGGCGCCGATTACCGCATTAGGGCCAATCGTCGTGCCTGAGCCAATTTCCGCGCCTGGTCCGATCACCGCGCCGGGATCGATCGTCACATCGGCTTCGAGCCGCGCCTGAGGATGCACGAAAGCGCCCGCGCCTGTTCCCGTCGAGCCAAAATAGGAACCGGGCTTTATGGCGTCCGGGTACATCCGTGCGAGAACCGTTGCAAAAGCGCGGTAGGGCTGCGGTGTTACCAGAGCGAGAGTTTCCGGCGGGACCCTGTTGGCAAACCGCTCTGCTATGAGGCAGGCGGAAGCCCTGGTGGCGATCAGCGCGTCGAGATATTTCGGATTGTCGAAGAAGGCCAGATCACCAGGACCGGCCTCATCGAGCGGCGCGACTCTGGAAATGACCGCGGCGGGATCGGCTGGATCAGCCTTCGCGCCCGTCCAGTCGAGAATCTCCGCCAGACTCGGGCTCAGGGCGGGACGGAAAAAGACTGGATCGCTCATCAATGTGATCTTGAAGACCGGATGCGGATGATGGCCGATGCGAGATCATCGGAGCCGCAGCACAGGTGACAGATCGCGCCGCGCCGCGCAACCGCTGTCATGCCACACTGGCATATTGCGGGCGGGAGGCCCGCGATCCGGACCGCAAACCTGCGGTTCGCAAGAAGCCCCTCAAGGCGAGGGATCGTCCCGGCTATCCCTTAGCAAAAAGCCCCTCACCTTTTGGATGAGAGGCTTTTTTGAGCATTAGAACGTCGTGCCGCCCGTGAAGCTGAAGAACTGCGTCTGGTCGGACTGGGCCTTCGTGATCGCCTTGGCGAAATCGAAGCGGATCGGACCGAGCGGCGAAGCCCAGATGAGCGAGGCGCCGACCGAAGTCCGTATATCCGGCGTATCCGCGCCGACTTGCACGCAGTTGCCCTGTCTGTAGCCATTGCTGGCCCCAAAGAACTGACACGCACCGCCATTCGCGAAGTTTGTCTGCCCGGTATAGCCCCAGAGCGCGCCGGCATCAGCGAAAACAGCGCCTCTCAGGCCAATCTCCTTCGGCACGCCCCAGATCGGGAACTGCGCCTCGAGCGAAGCACCCCAGTACTTGGTGCCGCCGAGCGGGTTGCCATAGGCGTTGATGCCTGGCGAGACGTCACGCGGGCCGAGGCCTGCCGGGGCGAAGCCGCGCACCAGCGTCGGTCCAAGCATGAAGTTGTCGACGATGCGGAGCGGGTTGCTGCCAAGGGCTTTCAGATAGCCGCCTTGCAAATGCACAAGGCCGACGATGTCCCAGGGCTCCCACACCGAATGATAGTAGCGGAAGTCAGCCGTCGAGCGGATGTAGTGCTCGTCGCCGCCCGCGCCGGCGAAGTCCTCACGCCACTCGGCGCGAATGCCGCTTGTCGGGTTCTTGTTATTGTCCAGCGAGTTATAGGACAGGGTGAAGCCCGGCATCGAGGTGACGGTGGTGCCCTCTGCCTGCTTCAGGGCAAGCGATGCCTCACCGTTGGACATGCAGTTCCACCAGTAGTTTGGAGCTCCTCCTCCGCTGGTGTAACCCGGCGTCGTGCCCCAGATGGGGTTGGAACAGTCGTTGTAGGGATAGCTGCTGTTGTTCGGGATCGAAATATAGGACGAATAGATGGTGTAGCGCGGCTGGAAGGTGATCTCTTCCGTGATCGGCAAGCCGAGACGAAGCGCGCCGCCCACCATGAAGTTGCTGTAGAAGGTGTACGGCGAAACCGTCGAATCCTTGGCATAGAGGTCGAAGCCCGCCGCCATGCGATGACCGAGGAAATAAGGCTCGGTGAAGGAGAAGGTGACGCCGCGCGAATACTGGCCGCCGCTCACCGCAAGGCGAACGAACTGGCCACGGCCCATGAAATTGGTTTCCTGAACCGCAACTTCGCCGATGATGCCGTCGAGCGTTGAATAGCCAGCCGAAACCGAGAACGAACCCGTCGGCTGATCCTGCACATTCACATCGATGATGACGCGATCCGGCGCCGAACCCTGACGGGTGGTGATCGTGACCTTCTTGAAGAAGCCGAGATTGTTCAGCCGCCGTTCGGCGCGGTCGATCAGCACCTTGTTATAGGCGTCGCCCTCGGCAATATCGAACTCGCGGCGGATAACGTAATCGCGCGTCCGCGTGTTGCCGTGGATGTCGATACGCTCGATATAGACGCGCGGCCCCTGGTCGATAACGAAGACGACCTTCACGGTCCGCGTCGCGGCGTCGCGGTCGCCTCTCGGGTGAACCTGGGAGAACACATAGCCGCGCTTCATAACCTGTTTGGTCAGGGCCTCGGTGGTCTTCTGAACGAGGTCGCCGTTATAGATCTGTCCCGCAGAGAAACGAAGGTAGGGCCGCAGCGAAGCCGCATTGATCGCCGGAATATGCGATTCGATATCGACGGCCGCCACCTTGTATTGCACGCCCTCTTCGACCGTGATCGTGATGATGTAGCCGCCCTGCTTGGGATCGTAATGTGCATCGGATCCGGTCACACGGAAATCCGCATAGCCGTGCTTGAGATAAAAGCGCCTGATCAGCTCGAGGTCCGAGGCGATCCGGTCGGGATCATAGACATCGGACGTCTTGAAGAAGGACAGCCAGTCCATCGTCGTCGTCTTCATCAGGTCGCGGAGCTTCGAGCTCGAGAACGCGTGATTGCCGATGAAGATGATCGATTTGATGCCAGTCTTCTTGCCTTCATCAATGTGGAAAACCACGTCGACGCGGCCATTGGAAAGCTTGACGATCCGGTCGGTGACGGTGGCGGCGGCATGGCCGGAGCGGCGATAGACGTCCCTGATGCGCTGGAGATCCGCCTGCACGGTCGCAGGATTATAGGGACCGCGCGATTTCGATATGATCTGCTTCTCCAGCTCGTCGGTCTTGACCTTGCTGTTGCCTTCGAAGAAGACGCGATTGATCACATTGTTTTCAGCCACATGGACGATGATTTCGCCATGCGCGCGCGTCACCCGCACGTCGGAAAACAGACCTGTGTCGTAAAGGCTCTTGATGCCCTGGTTGATTGCGGCTGGATCGGTTCCCGAGAAATAGGAACGCACAGTCTCGCTGTCGACGCGATTATTGCCTTCCACCACAATCGACTGGGCGAAGGCCTGCGCCGTCATCACGACGGGCATCAGCAAAGCGACGAGCAAGAACAACCGGAAGAAATGACCCTTGAAGAATTTCATTTACACCCGGTCCCCGCCTCTGTCGCACCGATCCGCGCCGCGGGTCCGATCCGGCTGCAAATACGCGCAGCCATCGATACCCGTCATGCCTGTTTTGATCGACGGAGGGCGCCTGGCATTATGCTGCCGGCGCATCTTCTTGCCCCGTAGACCGAAGGTTCTGCAATCGTATCCCCAGAACGGCGTGCGAGAAATTGGATCCCGGTTTCTCGCTTAAATCCGTCCTAACAGTCTGGATCGATCACCTTGCGTGCGGCTGGGCCGGTCAGACCCATACGCAGCTTGCGGCAGAATGCTCGTCACCGATCATCATGCCGCAGGTTCCGCTTCTACCCGTTTTAGCCTGTCCTGCAAATGGGATTGGGCAGATGCCAACCGTTTTTAAGAACCGCCGTGGCGAGCAGGACACGCCTCCGGCCCTTCCCCTTCGAAACGCCGGTATCGTCACCCAAAAGAGCCCGCCACATCATTTTCTTACCGCGAAGCAGCAAACCAGAATCAGCGGGTTAGACGCAAAATATCATTATACGTCGCAAGAATCATCAGCCCCGCGACGAGCGTCAGTCCGATTTTGAACCCCATCTGCTGGACACCCTCGTTCAATGCCCTGCCGCGCACCGCTTCGATCGCGTAATAGAAGAGATGGCCGCCATCGAGCAGCGGAATCGGCACGAGGTTCAGGATTCCAATCGAAATTGACAAAACAGCGGCAAGATTGAGGAGCGCCGCGAAGCCAATCTTCGCCATCTGGCCGGAGACTTCCGCAATCCGGATCGGCCCCGACAGTTGATCGGTCGATTCGCGCCCCGTGAACAGGCCACCGATGTAGGAGCCCGTCTGCCGGATAATGAACCATGTCTCGCCCGTCGCCATGCTGACGGAGCTGACGATTCCGTAGCGCTGGATATGCCAGTTGGCCGCACTGGTATTCGCCTCGACTCCCAGCACGCCTGTGCGGGTTGTCCCGAAAGGCGTCTTGAGTTCACGCCGCTGGGGAGTCGCGACAAGCGTGATTTCCTTGCCCTTGCGGTCGACCACAAAGGCCAGCGGCTTGTTGCTCGAGGTCTGCACGATTCGCTGCATGTCCTCGAAGCTGTCGATCTTCGTTCCGCCGATCGAAACAACCATGTCGCCCGGCGCGAAACCGGCCGCCTGGGCTGCGCTCGCCGGCGCAACCTTCTCGATTTGCGGTGCGAGAACTCCGCGCCCGTGGATGTAAAAGATGCCTGTGAAGATCGCGACCGCGAGGACGAAATTCGCGAGTGGCCCAGCCACCACGATCGCCGCCCGCTTCCAGACTTTCTGCCCGGCGAAGCTCACCGCGCGTTCGGCGTCCGGCATGGCGGCGAGTTCTTCCGCATCGCCCATCGATGCACCATTCGCATCGCCATGAAATTTCACATAGCCGCCGAGCGGCAGCAGGCCGAGGCGCCAGCGGGTTCCAAGCCGGTCGGTATAATGGAGAAGTTCAGGCCCGAAACCGAGGGAGAAGGCATCGGCTTTGACGCCGCATAGCCGGCCCACGATGAAATGTCCGAACTCGTGAAAGAAAATCACGATGCTGAGGACAAAGACGAAGGGAACCACGGTCCCGGCTATGGAACCCAGATGGTTGACAAGAAACATTACTCCTCCTCTCGGGCACCGCTTCAGCAGCCGCCATCATTGCGTCGCCTCAAAGGCGGCTGGCAGGTCGTGGCGGGGCTGAGCCCGGCGGATCGCATCTGGCCGGCAGGTAAAAAACCTGCCGTTTTGGTTATCAATTCGTTACCATGCCGGAACTCGCCGCAGGAGCCAAGTAGGAGCGGGTTCTTTCTCGCGCCATATGGTCAACAGCGAGGGCATCCGCAACAGATAGAGGTTCATGCGCCGTTCCATCGGCCAGCGCAGCCTCGCAGGTTCTCTCGACCAGCCGTGCGATGTCGTGGAAGGAAATCTGGCGCGAGAGAAAGGCCTGGACCGCGATCTCGTTCGCGGCATTCATAATTGTCGGCGCGCCATTGCCCGCAGCGAGAGCGTCGAGCGCCACCCGGAGCGCCGGGAAACGGGCGAAATCCGGCCGCTCGAACGTCAGTTGCCCGACAGCCGCGAGATCGAGGCGGCGGGCGCCAGTCGTCAGCCGCCGCGGATAAGACAGACAATGCGCGATTGGAACGCGCATATCCGGCGCCGCGAGGCCGGCCGTTACCGAGCCATCGCGGAAGGCGACCAGCCCATGGACCACCGATTGCGCATGGACGAGAACATCGAGGCGCGCAGCTTCGATCCCGAAAAGATAATGCGCCTCAATAACTTCCAGGCCTTTGTTCATCAATCCCGCAGAATCGACAGTGATTTTCGGCCCCATCGACCAGTTGGGGTGCTTCAAGGCCTGTTCGGGCGTGGCCCTGGCGATGGCTTCCGCCGTCCATGTCCTGAACGGGCCGCCTGAGGCCGTCAGCGTCATCATTTCGATTGTGTCGGGGTCGGCATCTCCGAGCGCCTGGAAAATCGCATTATGCTCGCTGTCGACCGGCAGCAGCCTCGTGCCCATTGTAGCGGCCTGGCGAATGAAGGCAGGCCCCGCACAGACGAGGCATTCCTTGTTGGCGAGCGCCACAGTGCGGCCCGCGGAAAGCGCCGCATAGGTCGGCTCGACGCCGGCGGTGCCGGCGATCGCCGCCATCACCATGTCCGAAGGCTGGAGCGCGGCTTCAATAACAGCCTCCCGACCCGCGGCAGCCTTGATGCCGGTGCCGGCCAAAGCCTCTTTCAACTCCGCATAGCGGGCCGGATCGGCAAGCGCGGCGAATCCCGCTCCGAGATCGCGCGCCATCTTCGCCAGCGCGACAGGGTCGCGTCCCCCGGCCACCGCGGCGACCGTAAAGCTGCCCTTCGCTCCCGTGATGATGTCCGCCGTCGATTTGCCGATCGAGCCGGTCGCGCCGAGAATCACGATCGAGCGCGGCCCGTCATCCTGCGCGCCCGCACGATCGAAAGTGTCATGCCGCAGTTTCGCCTGCCCTGCCATTATCCGTTCCAATCTTACATCCAGTGAAACAAGCCTTCCGCCGTCGATGGAAATCCGCGCAGGGCGCCAAGGATCGCCACCCAAACAGCGGCGGCGATAAAGCCATCGAGCCGGTCCATCAGGCCGCCATGTCCCGGGATCAGCCCGCCCGAATCCTTAACCCCGAAGCAGCGTTTCGCCCAGGATTCAAAGAGATCTCCGGCTTGCGCGACAGCAGAGGTAATCAAGCCGAGAAGGAAGAGAACCATCAACGGCGCGGGCGTATCGAGCCTGGTGACCTGGGCGATGACGACAAGAAACAGCGTCCCGAGGCACGAGCCGCCAATCATGCCGCAAAGCGTTCCGGCCCAGGTTTTCGAAGGCGAAATTTGCGGTGCGAATTTCGGGCCGCCGATAAGCCGGCCGGCAAAATAGGCGGTGACGTCCGTGCCCCACACGACGGCGAAAAGCCAGCCTACGGCCCGCGCTCCAAAAGGAAATGAGTCACGCAATACGGCGACGGAGACAATCAGGCTGCCGGCATAGATGATGCCTGCCGCGCTCCAGGTCTTGCGGCCTTCCTCGGCCAGCCAGGCGGTCGCAAGCACGCCGAGACCAAGAACGAAAAGCGCAAGATCGACATTGTTGATGCTGGTCAGGAATCCGGTGCCGACGACCGCGAGGGTCCCGACCGCGAGGCGCGCAGTGAAACGGGTTCCGCCGATCAGCCGCTGCCATTCGAGATGCACCATGAACGCGGCAGCAAGCCAAGCCAGGAAAAAGATCAATCCGCCGGCCAGAAGTGTCAGGATCGCACCGGCGACGAGAACAAGGCCCGAGACGACGCGCGGACCGAGGTCGGTGAGGCGCGCACGGATCGCAATGCGCCCACGCGCCCTGCCCGTCCTCGCTGCGCCAGCCGCTGCCGCGTCGGCGGGATTTGCTGCCGGCGGTTCATTCGCTGAACTGCTCGGTGTCCCTTCCGAATCGGCGGGAAACTCGCGCACGGGCCGCTCCGAGTTCAAAGACAAAGGCTCGCAAGCTTCGCCGCCGTTTGTGGCGCCGGGTCTCGCGCTTCAGGCGAAACATCTGAAGTTGCGAAGACGTTTCCGTTCAAGGGGCGTGTTCCTGCGCGTTCTTCATAGGATATCGCGTTCTTCATAGGATATTTTGACGGCAGGCCGCCGGCAGCAAATCGGCGCCGCCAAGTTGGGATTACCGTTGGACCTTAACATTCTCCGGCGGCAAGGTCACGCCGCCGAAGCGCCGGTCGCGGGCTGCAAATTCAGCGAGCGCGGCAGCAAAAGCCTGCCGGTCGAAATCCGGCCAATGGATCGGCAGAAAGACGAACTCGCTATAGGCCGCCTGCCACATCAGGAAATTCGAAAGCCTCTGCTCACCGGACGTCCTGATGATGAGATCGGGATCGGGAATGCCCGCCGTGTCGAGGTGCTGCGCCAGCATGGCTTCATCGACATCTTCGGCGGTGATGACGCCAGCCGCCACCTTGGCGGCGATCTGCCTCGCGGCGGTGGCGATCTCCTGCCGGCTGCCATAGTTGAAAGCGACGACCAGCGTGAGCCGCGTATTCGCGCAGGTCAGGGTTTCGGCCTGCTCGAGCAGCGCGAGAATGTCCGGTTTCAGATTGTCGCGCGCGCCAATCACCTTGACCCTCACCCCAAGCTTGTAGAGCTCTGTGAGATCGTCACGGATAAAGCGCTTGAGAAGCCCCATGAGGTCGCTGACCTCGGTGACCGGACGGCTCCAGTTTTCAAGGGAAAAACTGTAGACCGTGAGATAATCGAGGCCGAATTCCATGGCGGCGCGGACGGCCCGGCGCAAAGCCTCGACGCCGCGGCGGTGGCCTTCGATACGGGGCAGTCCACGGCTGAGCGCCCAGCGGCCGTTGCCATCCATAATGACCCCGACATGCCGCGGCGCTCGTGCCGTAAGCACGTCCGCCTTCGGTGCCATCTCCGCCTCGATCATACCCGACATCACCTTTGCTTGCGGCCCCAATATCCCGGCCGCGCCCGACCGAAGCGAATTGGTCCGGCAAGTCGAAGATTATGAAGATCCGAAATCCCGTTCAAACGATTAAGACCCCTCGATCAAAAGACGCGCTCGCGGCCTGCCCTACACCTGCATGATTTCCTTTTCTTTATCCGCGAGAGCGTGATCGACCTCGACGATGAACTGGTCCGTCAGCTTCTGCACTTCGGTCTCGTGCCGTTTCTCGTCGTCCTCGCTGATCGCCTTGTCCTTCAGCAATTTCTTGAGCGCATCGATGCCGTCGCGGCGAACATGCCGGACGGCAACGCGCGCCTCCTCGGTATATTTATGAGCGACTTTCACCATCTCCTTGCGGCGCTGCTCGTTCAGTTCCGGGATGCGGATCCGCAGGATCTGCCCCTCGATCGTCGGAGAAAGCCCAAGATTGGCGTCGCGGATCGCGCGGTCCACCGCACCGACCATGCCCTTGTCCCAGACCTGGACCGAAAGCATGCGCGATTCCGGCACCGAAATTGTGGCGACCTGATTGAGCGGCATGGACTGGCCATAGGCCTCGACATGCACAGGCTCTATGAGGCTCGCTGAGGCGCGGCCCGTGCGCAACCCGCCAAGATCGTGTTTCAGCGCCGCGACGGCTCCCTGCATACGCCGTTTGAGGTCTGAAATGTCAAAAACATCACTCATTGTAGAACCCTGATCGAACCCTGATTGAACAGACGGCGGCGAATGCCCGGTCCGTTATGAGAGGCCGTGCGGTCTGACGCAAGCGCCCGTTAGCCGATCCACAGCGGTTTCAGGCTCTGGCTGCCGCCGGAGCGAACCTCCAGCGCGAAGATACTATAATCGCGCGGAATTTTCATAAAGCAGATGAGCCTGAAACAGATCAGTCTGGCCCGGCGAACCGCACCTGTCCCACCGTAAGCTTGGCAAGCCCATAATTCAGCGCAAGCGGTTCAAGGCACCACGAGCGTAGCCTTGCCGCTGCCCTCAATCGCAGCGCAGATCGCGCCCTTCTCCTTGATCGAGAAAACGACGATCGGAATTCTGTTCTCGCGCGCCAGCGCGAAAGCCGCGGTATCCATGATGGCGAGATTCTGCATGATCGCGTCATCCTGCGTCAGTGTCTCGAAACGGCGCGCATTGGGATCGCGCTTTGGATCGGCGGAATAGACCCCATCGACCTGCGTCGCCTTCAAAATCGCGTCGCAGGAAAGTTCGGCGGCCCGCAGCGCAGCTCCTGTATCGGTAGTGAAGAAGGGATTTCCGGTGCCTCCGGCAAGGACGACGACACGCCCCTTGCCCAGATGATGCAACGCCGTCTGGCGCGAATAGGGCTCACAGATGGTAGGCATCGCGATGGCGGAGAGAACACGCGCGGAGCGGCCCTGCTTCTCGATCGCATATTCGATCGCGAGCCCGTTCATCACGGTTGCCAGCATGCCGATCGAGTCGGCCCGCGCCCGCTCGATGCCCTTTTCGGCCCCCGCGATCCCGCGGAAGAAATTGCCCCCGCCAACGACCACCGCCGTCTCGACGCCGCGCCGCGCCGCTTCGGCCAGGTCGGCGGCGATACGTTCGACGGTCGCGACGTCCAGTCCATGGCTGCCGGAACCCATCAAGGCCTCGCCCGACAGCTTGACCACCACACGCCGCCACGGCCGGCCGAAGTCGTTCATTCCATCTCCTGTCATCTCTGCTACGGCAACGAGAATCGCGCCCTTGAATTTCTTGCGCCCTCTTTAACGCATGTCGCGGCGGATAGCCTGTCTTAAGTTGCGTCCCATCGCATCTGGCGACAATAAAGAAAGGCAGGCAATCCTGAGGCCGGACCTGAACCGTATGGCCCGCAGAGGATCGCGGAAGGACATCAAGGCATGCCTCGATTTGGAAAACCGCGCGGATCCTTGCGCCTGCGCGTCGTGCTCATCCCGTCAGGCATATTGTTCCTCGGCATGCTGGCGGCAATCGGCGCCACCCTGCTCGCGGCGCGCAGCCGCATCGGCTCCGAAACCCAGTCCAGCGTCACCTCCGGAAGTCTTCTGATCGGCTATGCGCTCGAAAAAATGGCGGCCACAAAGAACGCCGATGCAGCCTTTACCCGCCTGCGCCGCGAATTGGCGCAGATACGCCATATCAGCGTCCATTATGAGCCGACGGCGGCAGGGGCCAAGATCACCCATTTCAGTCGTCCACAGGATGCGGAAACCGCGCCGCGCTGGTTTCTGAACCTGTTCGAGCCGCCGCATGTGGTCAAAGTATTCCCGATCGTCATCAGCGGGGTGCCGCAGGGTAAACTGGTGATGTCCACCCGCCCCGCCGATGAAGTGTCCGAGATCTGGTCCGGCCTCGTGCTCCTTACGGCGCTTCTCGGCGGTATCTGGGTTTCGATCGTCAGCCTGCTTTATCTGACGGCGCGCTTTACCCTGAAGCCGCTGCATGATCTTGCCGATGGACTGGATCGGCTGGAGCACGGGCAATTCGATGCCCTCGACGAAATCGAGGTCGAGGAGTTGCGCCGCATCGGCGAGAAGTTCAACCGTCTCGCCGCCACACTGGGCCGCACAGAAGGCGACAATCGGCTGCTCATTGAGCGGCTCATGTCGATTCAGGATGCGGAACGTAAAGAGCTTGCGCGCGAACTGCATGACGAGTTCGGCGCGGCTCTCTTCGGAATTCGCGCCGCGGCGTCTTGCATCGTCGAAGACGCAAGCCATGATGCTGGCGCGGCGCATGCCGACATTATCGAGCGCGCACAGGCGATCTCGAGCCTTGCGGATACAATTCAGAAACACAATTACCGCATCCTCGATCGCATCCGCCCGGTGATCCTGCACCAGATGGGACTTGGCGACGCGATCCGGCAGCTTGTCGACTCCTGGATCAGCGCCAACCGCAACATCGTCTGCACTCTGTCGCTACCGCAGGACACCTCATCGATCGATCGCCTGCTCAACGAGCAAACGAGCCTGACGAGCTACAGACTTATTCAGGAATGTCTCACCAACATCGCGCGCCATTCCGGCGCCAAGTCCGCCAACATCACGCTGGCGCTGGATGATGAGGCGAAGGACGCTCCGCAGCTTGTCATTACGGTTGAGGATGACGGCATCGGCCTGCCCGCGGACTTCCGCTTCGGGTTCGGTTTTCTCGGCATGAGCGAACGGGTGCGCAAATCCGGCGGACGCATGGAAATCAGCAAAGGCACTTGCGGCGGCACGCTGATCAGAGCATTCATTCCTCTTGGCAGCATCGCAAAGAGCGCCACGCAAGCGCATGACGAGATGTCACGCAGTATGATTACGACGTGAAGGCGGGACGCGCATGGAGACGGAAACGCTGACAGATCAGGTCAAGGTTCTGGTGATCGAGGATCATCCGATCGTTCGCGATGGCTGCCGGCGCATTTGCAGCCGCCGTCCCGATATTCAGGCGATCGATGTTCCTACGGCTGAGGAAGGTCTTGCAGCCAATATAGAGTTCAAGCCCGATGTCATCATCCTCGACATCGGTCTTGGTGAAATGAGCGGCTTCGACATCATGCCGAAGCTACGATCCGATAACGAGACCGCGCAAATCATCGTCTTCAGCATGTACGAGGCGGCGCGCTTCGTGACCCGTGCGCTCGATCTCGGCGCGCGCGGCTATATCACCAAGAACGACGATCCCAACACCATTCTCGCGGCGATCGACAAGGTGCGCGCGGGCGGGCTTTACCTCGGCCAGTCGGTTGCGCAGGCGCTGGCGCTGGCCAATCTGGAGCCGGCGGTCGATCCTTTACGCGATCTGACAGAACGCGAGCGCCAGATCGTCGGCCTCCTCGGCGAGGGCAAAAACCTCGGCGAAATCTCAGCCGCGCTCGACATCGGTTACAAGACCGCCGCCAACACCGTCGCTTCCGTGAAACAGAAGCTGAAAATGCCGACGAGTCCCGCTCTGATCAAATTCGCGGTCGAACTTAAATCAAGGGATTGAGCGTCGTTTTATAATAACCGGCGCGAGCATCGCAAAGGAATACAGTATACGACAATGGATTTTTTCCCGTCGTAAAATGGAAATTTCCAGACAAGCCAAGATTTTCCCAAACGATGACGCCAAATTATCTTGGCCGTCAGGTACTTGAATTCCAAAGACTTATATTTTACGCAACCGTTATGAAGCCGCTGTAATAAAAAAGCTGATCGCTACGGCGCTTACTTTAATCGCGCGCGATTAATAGCCGGCATATCAGTTCGACAGCGGGTGAAGTAAAAGCGTGGGGGGATAATGGACAGGCGTCGCAAAGCGTTTCGCGCGAATGATCCGCGTCAGCACGAAAAATTTGCAAGCAGACGTACGGAAATTCGCTGGCTGTTGCCGATTGGATTTTTCGCGGCGATGTCTACTTCGGCGCTCGCGCAGAGCGCTACTCCCACCATCGAACTGGCGCCCGTCGAAGTGGTTGCGACGACGCCGCTTGGCGCGGGCGAAAACGCGCTCGATGTACCAAGCGAGACGCAATCTCTCAGCTCGCAGGAAATTCAAACCCAGCACCAGAGCACTGTCACAGATGCTCTTGCGCGCAGGACGCCTGGCGTTTCGATAACGGAAGGCGCCGGCAGCCCCCTCGCGCAATCGCTCGAATTTCGTGGCCAGACAGCCTCGCCGCTTCCCGGCACGCCGCAAGGTCTCGCCGTCTATATGAACGGCGTGCGTATCAATGAATCCTATGGCGATGTCGTCAATTGGGATCTGATCCCCACTGTCGCGATCGACAAGGCGCAGATCGTCACCGGCAATCCCGTCTTCGGTCTCAACGCGCTCGCCGGCGCGGTGGTGATGAACATGAAGAACGGCTTCACCTGGCAAGGCACGGAGATCAATCTTCAGGGCGGCAGCGATTACACTGTTCAGGGGTCCATGCAATATGGCCTCAAGAAAGGCAACTGGGCCTATTACGCCGCGCTGGAAGGCGTGCGGACCAACGGCTACCGCTATTTCGGCCAGGCGGACGTCGAGCGCGGCTATGGCGATATCGGCTATCGCGCCGAGGGGAACGAAGTTCATTTGAGTTTCACGGGCGCGGCGGATGGCCTTGGCATTGCCAGTTCGACGCCGATCACGCTCGCCCAGCAAAATCCCTGGGCTGTGTTCACCAACCCGCAGACGACCACCAACTCAGCGCAAATGATCACGCTGTCGGATGTGTCGCACATCACGCCGACATGGACGTTCAATGGCAACATCTATTTCCGCAATTATGCGCAGGCGCATGTCGATGGCAACGCCAGCGATTTCTACCATTGCACTGCTGGCGCAGGCTTCCTTTGTAATGGCAGTGATGTCACGACACTTCGCGATCCAGACCCGAGCCAGCCTAATGGTCAGCCGATGGGCGAGATCGACCGCAACTGGACGCATACGAAGAGCATCGGCGGCACAGCGCAGCTAACCAACACCGACAAGATCTTCGGCCACAAAAACAACATCACAGCGGGCGTCAGCATCGATCACGGCTGGACGCATTTCACCGGCGCGAGCGAGCTTGGCGCTCTCGAGCCAAATCTCTCCATTCAGGGCTACGGAGAATATATCAACGAGCCGGCCTTCGACATTTCGCCGGTCGGCGTCGGTGCGCAGAACACTTATCTCGGCATTTATGTCCTCGATAATTTCGCCATCACCGACAGGCTGAGCATCCATGCCGGCGCACGATTCAACGATGCGCAAATCACCTTGCAGGATCAGACCGGCGCCGATCCCGACCTGAATGCGAACAGCAACTTCAGCCGCATCAATCCTGTCGTGGGCGCGACATTCAAGATCACGCCGGAGATCGCCGCTTACGCCAGTTATTCGGAGGCCAATCGCGCACCGACGCCGCTCGAACTCGGCTGCTCAAGTCCGACACATCCTTGTATGATCGATAACTTCCTAGTCGCCGATCCGCCGCTGAAACAGATCGTTGCGCGGACGGTCGATGCCGGCTTCAAGGGCGTCAACAAGATTGGCGGTCCCCTTCCCGGACAGATTTCCTGGAGCGCCAGCTTCTACAGGACAGAGAATCAGGACGACATCTACAGCGTCCCGAGCGTCCAGTCGGGGTTCGGCTATTACACGAATGCCGGCGACACGCTGCGGCAAGGCGTTGATATCGGCGCGGTCTACCAAACTGGGAAACTGGACGTTTACGCCAATTATTCCTACATCCAGGCGACCTTCCTGACGCCGGTGCTTCTCGCCTCTCCGAACAATCCGTTCGCCGATGCTGGCGGCAATATTCAGGTGCTGCCAGGCGATAGCCTGCCGGGCATTCCAAACCACAAGTTCAAAATCGGCTTCGATTACGAAGTGTTGCCGAAATGGAAAGTGGGCGCGGATCTCGTCTATCGTTCCAGCACCTATTACTTCGGCGACGAGATCAACGCGCTGCCGAAAGTCTCGGGCTACGCGACTGTCAATCTGCGCACCTCCTATCAGGTCAACAAGAATTTCCAGATCTATGGCTTGTTGAATAATGCGCTGAATTATCGTGGTTCAACCTTCGGCACGCTTTACGACACGGGCTCGACGAAAAACCAGATCACCGGCGCTTCTGTGCCCGGGATCTTCTCCTCCAACGATCCGCGCTCGATTACGCTGATACCGCCGCTGGAAGCCTTCGCCGGCATCAAAATGACCTTCTGAGAGTCGGAAGTATCCAAATCCTGCCAATCGCCGCGCCGAAACCACAGACTTCGGCGCGGTTTTTATTTGCCAGAGCGTTTTCATTAACGGTCGCAACGACGTGATACCGACAAAAGGAACCATGCTGCGCAGTCGCGCGTATTGCCGACGCCTCCCGGGAATTCTGTGATGATGAAGCCGTTCTCTATCCTCGTGGCGCTGGCTTTCCTTCTCGTTCTCGCGCCGGTGGCGCAAGCAGCAGGCCAAAATGACGACGTTCTCACCTATCATCTGAACGCAGCACGGGACGGCAATTTCACTGTGCCGAACCTCAATTTTGCAAGCGCCAGGGATCTTCATCGCGACCCCGGCTTCAGCCCGGCGATAAAGGGGCACATCTATGCCCAACCGCTCTACTGGCACGATGAAAGTGGCCGCGGCATTCTCATCATCGCCACCGAGAACGACACGGTTTATGGGCTCGACGCCGTAACCGGAAAGACGATCTGGCAGAAAACGCTCGGCCAGCCCGTGCGCCGCTCGGAACTGCCCTGCGGCGACATCGATCCGCTTGGCATTACCGGCACGCCTGTCATCGATCCGGCGACGGGCACGATCTATCTCGACGCTATGCTGCGCGATGAAAAATCCGGTGCGCCGGCGCACAAGGTTTTCGCGCTGTCAGCCGAGAATGGACAAGTGCTCGCGGGATGGCCGGTCAATCTCGCGGCGAAGCTCGCGAGCCAAGGTTTTGTGTCACGCGTTCAGAACCAGCGCGGCGCGCTGACGATTCTCAACGGCAGCCTTTATATTCCCTACGGCGGCAATGATGGCGATTGCGGGCGATATCACGGCTGGGTTGTCAGGGTGCAACTCAACGACCCCGGCAAGGTCACGGGCTGGCACACAGCCGCCGTTGGCGGCGGAATCTGGGGACCGTCCGGCATCAGCTCCGATGGGCATGACCTTTTCGTGACGACCGGCAATACAATGGATGCTCGACAATGGGGCGGCGGCGAGGCTGTCATCCGCCTCAGTCCAGCCCTGTCGTTTTCCGGCGCTGCCAAGGATTTCTTCGCGCCTCGCGACTGGCGCGCGCTCGATGAGCGGGATCTGGATCTCAGTGGAGTCGGCCCGATCCTCTTCGAGGACTCCGGTAAGCCTCTCGTTCTGGCGCTCGGCAAGAACGGCTATGCCTATCTTCTCAATCGCAGCAATCTTGGTGGCTTCGGCGGCAGCATGGCGAGCAAACACGTCTCGTCCGCGCATATCATAACGGCGGCAGCCGCTTTTCCGGCGAAAGGCGGCACCTTCGTCGCGTTTCATGCACCGGGAACGCAATGCAAGACGAGCGGGGCAGAACTCACCGTGCTGCGCATTCAGGCAGGCGCGTCACCATCGATCGATACGGCATGGTGCGGTGCTGTCCGCGGCGCGGGCGCGCCCATTGTGACGACGACTGATGGAAAGTCAGATGCGATCGTGTGGATGCTCGGGGCGGAAGGCGACAATCGCCTTTACGGTTTCAAGGGCGACACCGGCGAGCGACTTTATGTCAGCAAGCCGCTGCCCGGCCTGCGGCATATGCAGACCCTGATCGCCACCGCAACGCATCTCTATGTGGCGGCGGACAATACGGTCTTCGCTTTTGGGTTTTGAGTGTCGTCATGCGCGGACTTGATCCGCGCATCCAGGCACCCTTCACAGGCAGCACCGGATTCTGGTTTCCAAAGAGGCGATCAAAGGCGTCTGGATGCGCGGATCAAGTCCGCGCATGACGCGCGTTATTCAGCCCTGCCCCGCCGCAGCAGCGACCTCGGCCGCAAAATCGGCTTCCGGCGGCTTCTCGATGCCTTCGCCAAGCGCATAGCGGACATACGCCTTCAGCAGAATCGGCGCACCTGCCGCCTTCTCCGCATCCTTCACCACCTGACCGATGGCCTTGTTGGCGTGTTCGGCATGAATCGACGGCTGATCGACGAGGCAGACTTCCTTGTAGAAAGTCTTCAGGCCGGACTCGACGATCTTTTCGAGAACATTCGCAGGCTTGCCAGCGTTCTTTTCGGCAAGCACCCCCTTCTCGCGCTCGATGACATGCGGATCGATTCCGCTGGGATCAAGCGCAATCGGGCTCGCCGCAGCAACGTGCAGAGCGATCTGCTTGGCGAGCGGCGCCAGAACATCGTGGCTGCCTTTGGATTCGAGCGCGACGAGCACGCCGATCTTGCCAAGTCCCTCGCCGATCGAATTATGCACGTAATGACCGATGACGCCGTTTTCGACATGAACGGACGCCGCACGGCGCAAATTCATGTTTTCGCCAATCGTCGCGATTGCATTGGCGAGCGCATCGCCGACCGTGCCGCCGCCCGGATAATGCGTCTCTTTCAGCGCATCGACGTTGCTCAGGCCCTTTTCGAGAGCGACGAGCGCGATCGTATGCGCGAGCGCCTGGAATTCCTCGTTGCGCGCGACGAAATCTGTCTCCGAATTGACTTCGATCGCGACGCCGTTCTGATCCGAAACGGCGACCGCGATAAGGCCCTCGGCCGCGACGCGGCCGGATTTCTTCGCAGCTTTCGAGAGCCCCTTCTTGCGCAGCCAGTCGATCGCGGCTTCGATATCGCCATTGGACTCGGTCAGCGCAGTCTTGCAATCCATCATGCCGGCGCCGGTCTTCTCGCGAAGTTCCTTCACCATTGCGGCCGTGATGCTCGCCATCGCGGAGCTTCCTTCATGTTGAGGCGGGGCGAAAGTCGCCCCGCTCGAATTGATTGAAAAGCCTCAGAGGCATGTCCGGGCGGCAAGCCCGAGACGAATCCTCACTCGGCCACGAGGCCGTGCGCCTGGGCAATCCAGCCATCGCGTTCCAGCTTGCCGCCGAGTTTGAGATCGCGGTCCAGTTTGGCAGCGTCATCAGGCGTCATTGCGGCGATCTGCCAGAAATGGAATACCCCGGCATCATTGAGCTTCTTGACGATCTGCGGGCCGACGCCGTGCAGCTTGGCCAGATCGTCAGGCGCGCCACGCGGCGCCGTCAGAAGCTCGAAGCGCTCCTTCGGTTCCTCGCCGCCAGCGGCAGCTTCCGGCTCAGGCAGCACTTCCGCGGCCGGCGCATCCATCGCGCCGACATCGATACCAGCAGCGCCCTGGCTGCGCGAAATGCCATCGAGGGCAGCGCGCGCGATCAGATCGCAGTAAAGCGTGATGGCGCGGCCGGCATCGTCATTGCCTGGAATGGGATAGGTGATGCCATCGGGATCGCAATTGGTGTCGAGGATCGCGGCGACCGGAATATGCAGACGCTCGGCTTCCTTGATCGCCAACTGCTCCTTGTTGGTGTCGATCACGAAGATAAGATCCGGCAGGCCGCCCATGTCCTTGATGCCGCCCAGCGCCTTCTCCAGCTTTTCGCGTTCGCGCGAAAGCATCAGACGCTCTTTCTTGGTCAGCCCCTGCGCGCCCGTATCGAGCATCTCCTGCAACTTGCGCAGCCGCTGGATCGAGGCCGAGATCGTCTTCCAGTTGGTCAGCGTGCCGCCGAGCCAGCGCGAATTGATGAAATATTGCGCCGAGCGCTGCGCTCCAGCCGCAATCGCCTCTTGCGCCTGCCGCTTGGTGCCGACAAAAAGGACACGGCCGCCGCGCGCCACCGTGTCCGACACGGCTTTCAGCGCCTGATGCAGCATCGGTACAGTCTGGGCGAGATCGATAACGTGAATGTTATTGCGGGTGCCGAAAATATAGGGCGCCATCTTCGGGTTCCAGCGGTGTGACTGGTGGCCGAAATGAGCGCCTGCTTCCAGCAGGCCGCGCATGGAAAACTCGGGAAGAGCCATGTCATATTTCTCCGGTTAAGCCGCCGCGGATCGTTTGACCGCCGCCACAAAGTCTTTGAAAGAGCTTGGGGAAACGGCACCGGCTGCGAGCCTTAAGGCAGGCCCGCGGAAAATCCGCGTGAGGGATGGGGCCGCTTATAGAGGGCACACGATAAAAGTGCAAGTGAGCCAGGAGACGACAAAAGCGCCCGGAATCGGGACGATCACATTCCCGACAGGAAGAAACATTTTGACCGGCCGCCTCGTATAACCGCCAGGAAGCTCTTTTGAGTTCAGTGGAGGACAGGGAATGTCGCAAGCCATCCCGGCAGAGACCCTTCTAAAGCGCAGCGATGCGCCACGGCGCATCGCGATCCGCAAACATGGGGCGATCGTCCGCATCACCCATTGGGTGAATGTATTCGCCTTCGTCTTTCTTTTGATGAGCGGATTGCAGATTTTCAATGCCCACCCTGCCCTCTACTGGGGCCAGCAGTCGCATTTCGCGCATCCGTTCCTCTCGATGACCGCTTCGGATACGGATCCCCCCCGCGGGATCACGTCGATCGCGGGCCATGCCTTCGATACGACTGGCTGGCTCGGATTGTCCAAGGTCAATGGCCAGCCGCAGGAGCGCGGCTTTCCCTCCTTCGTGACATGGCCCGGCGAACAGGACCTCGCGACCGGCCGAAGCTGGCATTTCTTCTTCGCATGGCTGCTGGTGATCAACGGTTTTATCTATGTGGTCTCCGGCCTCCTCAGCCGCCACTTCGCGCGTGATCTGTGGCCGAGCCTCGCGGATATCCGCAACATTCCGCACTCGGTTGTGGAGCATATGCGGCTGCATTTCCCACACCATCGCGATTACAATGTTCTGCAAAAGCTCGCCTATCTCTCGGCGGGGCTTGTCGCGCTGCCGCTGATGGTGCTCACCGGCCTCACCATGTCGCCCGGCATCGACGCCGCCTTTCCCTGGCTGCTCGAACTTTTCGGCGGCCGCCAGTCCGCCCGCAGCATCCACTTCATCACCGCGATGGCGCTCGTGCTGTTTGTCATCGTGCATATCGTGATGGTTCTGCTCTCGGGCGTCTTCAACAATCTGCGCTCGATGATCACGGGCCGCTATGTCATCGACGAGGAGGCATCCGATGCCGCAGAATGAGCGAAAGCTTCTGATTTCGCGCCGGCGGCTGCTGGGCTTCGGCGCGGTGGGCGCAAGCTCTCTCCTGCTTGCTGGCTGCAATGATTCGATCTCTGAGAATCCCAAATTTCTCAATGTGATCGACAAGGCCACAGAACTCACCTATCGCGCGCAACGGTTGATCCTGCCGCGCGACAAGCTCGCGCCTGAATATAGCGAGACGGACATCGCTGCGGAATTCCGCCCGAACGGCTCGACGAGCCCTTCGGACCCTGCGTATCTGGCATTAGCCAAAAACAATTTTGTCGATTGGCGGCTGCAAGTCGATGGACTGGTTGAAAAGCCCTTGCAGCTATCGCTCGCCGACTTGCACGCCTTGCCTGCGAAGACGCAGATCACAAGGCACGACTGCGTCGAAGGCTGGAGCTGCATCGGCAAATGGACCGGAACGCCTTTGTCCGAAGTCCTCAATCGCGCTGGCGTGAAGCCGCAGGCGAAATATGTTCTCTTCCATTGCGCCGACCGCTTTAACGCTGCCGGCTATCCCGACGATTATCAGCCCGGCAATCCCGACAGCATCGCCAAGGGCGGCGAGCATTATTACGAAAGCATCGATTTCGTAGATGCCTATCACCCCCAGACCCTGCTCGCTTACGACCTCAACGGACAGACGCTTCCCATCGCTTATGGCGCGCCTCTGCGCCTGCGCCTAGGCCGCCAGCTCGGCTACAAGCAAGCGAAATATGTGATGCGGATCGAACTGGTGAATTCCTTTGCCCGATTTGGCTCAGGTAAGGGCGGCTATTGGGAAGACCTCGGCTATCAATGGTATGCGGGGATTTAGTCACGCTTCAGTGCGGGCCAGAGGCCCGCGGTCCGGACCGCGAACCTCCGGTTCGCATAATGCCCCGAACGAGGCGAGGTCTGGATCGGTATGGCGCGTCTACACATGCTCGACTGAAACAATCCCGGGAATCGCCTTCAGCGCCGCGGCGATCTGCGGGCTGACGCGATATTTTCCGGGCAGACGCATTTCGACTTCGCCAGCCGCCGTCAGAAGAACCAGCGAAACCTCACCGTCGCCCTTCACGCCGAGCTGTTTTGCAAGCGAACCGAGCGGCTCATCATTGCGCAGGAACACGCGCAGACCTTTTTGAATGCGACTCGCCGCCTCGTCGAGAGATTCGACCGCAACGATGCGCGCGCGGACATCTTCACCATCGAGGTTCGCCTGCAATGAGACGAGAACGGCGGCGCCCTTCTCCAGAAAATCCCGATATTGATTGAGCCCTTCCTGAAACAGGATGGCCTCATACTGGCCGCTCTGATCCGACAGTTGCACGATGCCCATCTTCGTGCCGGCGCGCGTGCGGCGTTCCTGACGGTCGAGAACGGTCGCGGCCAGCCGGCCAGCCGAAGCGCCCTGCTTCACCGCGCGCGCGAACTCAGTCCAGCGCTGAACCCGCAGCCGCCCAAGGATCGTCTGATAGGCATCGAGCGGATGTCCCGACAGAAAGAAGCCGACCGCATCGAATTCACGGCGCAAACGCTCGGCAAGCGACCAGCTCGGCGCTTTCACATTGGCGAGCGGATCGACCTTGTCGCTGTCGAATAATCCCGTCTGCCCCGCAAGCCGTTCGTCCTGGCGCCTGTGCGCGACGGCGAGCATCGCCTCCACGCCTGCAAAAACGCGCGCGCGATCTTCTTCCAGAGCATCGAAAGCACCGGCGGCAGCAAGACTCTCGAGCATGCGCTTGTTGAGGTCGTGCGGATTTATACGTCCCGCAAGATCGCTAATGTCTGCAATGGGCGTGCCGCCACGCGCAGCGACAAGCGCCGCGGCCTGCCCATCGCCAACGCCCTTGATGGCAGAGAGCGCATAAATGATGGAGGCTTTTCCGCCTGCCTCGATCTCGACGCTGAAATCGACACCCGAGCGCGTGACTGAAGGCGGCTCGACATTGATGCCGAGGCGTCGCGCCTCATTGGCGAATTCAGACAGTTTGTCGGTATTGGACTTGTCGAGCGTCATCGACGCAGCAATGAACTCGACCGGATAATTCGCCTTGAGCCAGGCGGTCTGATAGGCGATGAGCGCATAAGCGGCTGCATGACTCTTGTTGAAGCCATAGTCTGCGAACTTCGCCAGAAGATCGAAAATCTCGTCGGAACGCGCCTTGCTCAAGCCGCGCGCAACCGCGCCCGAAACGAAGCGGTCACGTTGCGCATCCATTTCCGATTTGATCTTCTTGCCCATCGCGCGGCGGAGAAGATCGGCCTCGCCCAGCGAATATCCCGACAGAAGCTGCGCGATCTGCATCACCTGTTCCTGATAGATGATGACGCCGAAAGTCTCCTTCAGGATCGGTTCGAGTTGCGGGTCGATATAATCCGGGTCCTGCTCCTCCGCTTTCACCGCGCAATAGGTCGGGATATTTGCCATCGGCCCCGGCCGATACAGCGCGACAAGCGCGATGATGTCCTCGAAACGGTCCGCGTGCATCTCGACAAGCGCCTTGCGCATGCCCGCGCTTTCCAACTGGAACACGCCTACCGTTTCACCGCGCCCGAGCATGGCATAGGTCTTGGCGTCGTCGAGAGGAATTTTTGACAGTTCGATCGTAATGTTACGCTGCGCCAGAAGCTTCACGCAGGTCGCAAGCGTGGTCAGTGTTTTGAGACCGAGAAAGTCGAATTTGACGAGGCCAGCAGGCTCAACCCATTTCATGTTGAACTGGGTCGCCGGCATATCGGATTTGGGATCGCGATAGAGTGGCACAAGCTCTTCGAGGGGCCTGTCCCCGATAACGATGCCGGCCGCATGCGTCGAGGCGTTGGAATAAAGCCCCTCAAGCGTTTCGGCTATCTTCAACATTTTGCCGACGCGTGGATCGGACTCCACCGCCTCCCGCAGGCGCGGCTCGCTTTCGATCGCCTGCTTGAGATTGACGGGCGCAGTGGGATTTTGCGGCACCAGCTTTGCGAGCTTGTCGACCTGACCGAGCGGCATTTCCAGCACCCGGCCGACATTGCGCATCACGCCGCGCGCGAGAAACGAGCCGAAGGTGATGATCTGCGCGACCTTGTCCTCGCCATAACGGCCACGCACATAGCGAATGACTTCGTCGCGCCGGTCCTGACAGAAATCGACGTCGAAATCCGGCATCGAAACGCGTTCCGGATTGAGGAAGCGCTCGAACAGCAGACCAAAGCGTAGTGGATCGAGATCGGTGATCGTCAACGCATAGGCGACAAGCGAGCCGGCGCCGGAGCCACGCCCCGGCCCAACGGGAATGCCCTGCGACTTCGCATATTTGATGAAGTCGGAAACGATCAGGAAGTAACCCGGGAACCGCATCTTCACGATGATGGCGAGTTCAAAGGCGAGCCGTTCGTGATAGGCTTCTTCGGTGAGGCCAGGCGCCGCGCCATGCGCCGCAAGGCGAGCTTCGAGCCCTGCCTCCGCCTGACGAATCAACTCCTCTTCCTCGTTGCTGCCACCCGTACTGCCGAAGTGCGGCAGGATCGGCTTGCGTTTCAAGGGCCTATAGGCGCAGCGCAAGGCGATTTCGACGCTGTTCTGGAGCGCTTCCGGCAGATCGGCGAAGACCGCCCGCATTTCAGCGCGCGTTTTGAAACGATGCTCGGGCGACAAGCGGCGGCGGTTCTCATCGCCGATCACCGTTCCCTCGGCGATGCACAGCAGGGCATCATGCGCCTCGTAATCGGACGCAGCGCCGAAATAGGCCTCATTGGTCGCGACGAAGGGAAGCGAGTGACGGTAGCCGAGATCGAGAAGCTGCGGTTCTATGCTCCGCTCCTCGTTCAGCCCGTGCCGTTGCAATTCTATGTAGAGGCGGTCATGGAACAGTTCCCGGAGTGCTTCGAGGCGATGCTCCGCCACCTCTGAGCGCCCGAGCGCGAGGCTGCGATCCAGCGGACCGCCGGGGCCGCCGGTGAGAGCGATAATCCCCTCACCACGGCTGGCGAGCCTCTCGAATGCAACATGCGGCAGTTCTCCCGCAGCCGGATCGAGCCAGGTGCGGGAAGCAAGATGCATGAGGTTGCGATAGCCCTCCTCGTCCTTCGCCAGCAAGACGAGCGAGGCCCAGCCCAGTCCTGCATCGAAACCGCGCGGCAAAAGCTCCGAACCGTCGCCGAAATCGACGGTCAACTGGACGCCGACAATAGGCTGCACGCCCTCTTTCGCGAGTTTTTCGGAAAATTCCAGTGCGCCGAACAGGCTGTTCGTATCGGTGATCGCCAAAGCTGGCATGGCGTCGCCGACGGCAAATTTGACGAGGCGCGCGATCGACAAGGCGCCTTCGCGCAGGGAAAAAGAACTGTGAACGTGGAGATGAACGAAGCCGACTTTTTCGTGAGCCTGCGAAAGGCGCTCCCGCACCAGGGCAGCCTCATCCGCGCCAGAAGCCCCATCTTCCACAGCCGGGCATGCGCCCACTTCGGCTAGCCGATCTTCCAATAGCTTATACCTTCCTGCCGAAGCCCGGACCCGCTTCGTTCAAGAAAGGCTATAGCGCCGCCGCGCTCCCTATTGAAGCAAGCCCCAGTCCCTATTCAACAGTGAATTTTCACCCGGCGCCTATGGCCGCAGCCAGAACAGCGATGAAAGCGACAAAGGTCGCCAAAGAGCCAAGCTCCGCAATATCTTTGACAAACGCAGACATGAACGCACCTCGATGAGCTGGTTATGTCTACTTTATATTCTTGTTTTGTTCTAAAATCAACCTTTATCCACGCGCCTACCTCAACGCCGATCAAATCTATGCGGTTTCCGAACCGGAATTCCGTGTGAATTCATATAGATGGTATAATGATAAAACAGATTCCCCTTTTAGTCCCTTGTTGAAAATGGGGAAAATCAGGAAAACGCCATAAATTTTTATCGAAACGACAAAACACTCGCCGCCCCGCGTTTTGCGCGGCTCACACCCGGGATGGCCGGGCGTGTGCTTTCAGGATGGCGGCGATCAGCCCCGGGAAACGCTTTTCCACCTCGGCGCACCGTGACGTATTACGCAACTCCACGCCGTGACGCTCGGAACGGATCAGCCCCGCCTCGCGCAGCACCTTGAAATGCTGAGACAGGGACGATTTGGGAATGAGGCGTTCGCAGACGCTGGCGAAAGCCGAACAGGTCTGAACACATTTGCCGCCAGCGATTTCGGCAAAGATAGCCATTCGCACCGGATCGGAAAGCGCGTGGAGTATCGCCTCCAGCCGCACCTCATCCATCGAAGGGTGAAACAAGGGTCGCATAATTTTGAAGGTAGAAGGCCTTGCCATTAAGTTCAATAGTTCTATTTTCCTGAACTATGAGACTAAAGCTCGCCCTTCGGCGGTCGCCCAATCAACGGGAATAGAAATCATGGGAAAACTGGCAGGCAAGGTCGCGGTCGTCACCGGCGCGTCCAAGGGCATAGGCGCGGCCATCGCCAAGGCATTTGCCGCGGAAGGCGCGGCTGTTGTGGTCAATTATGCGTCGAGCAAGGCGGGAGCGGACGCCGTGGCCGCGGCTATCGGCAAGAGCGGCGGCAAGGCTGTCGCAGTGCGGGCCGACGTATCAAAGGCTGATCAGGCAAAGAGCCTGATAGATACCGCTGTAAAGACCTTTGGCCGCCTCGACGTTCTGGTCAACAACTCCGGCGTCTACGCGTTTTCGCCGATTGAGGCCGTGACCGAGGACCAGTATCGCAAGATGTTCGACACCAACGTCCTCGGCGTGCTGCTGACAACCCAGGCGGCAGTGGAACATCTCGGCGCAGGCGGCAGCGTGATCAACATCTCCTCGGCCGTAACCAGTCTCCTGCCGCCGCAGTCGGCGATCTATACGGGCACCAAGGGAGCCGTGGACGCCATTACCGGCGTGCTGGCCGCCGAACTTGGCCCGCGCAAGATCCGCGTCAACGCCATTAATCCGGGCGTTGTGGAGACAGAGGGCACCCAGTCCGCAGGCATCACTGGCTCTGAATTCGAAAGCGGCATTGTCGCCCAGACGCCGCTCGGCCGCACCGGCCAGCCGGACGACATCGCGGGGGTCGCAGTTTTTCTGGCCTCAGATGACGCTCGCTGGCTGACGGGCGAGAAAGTCACCGCCAGCGGCGGTCTGCGCTGAGAACCAGAAGCCACTTCGCTTGAAAACGCTTTTAAGCGTGTGCTCTCCACCCGGAGAGTACACGCAATGCTGCTCTATCCGGCCGGCTGAGGAACAGCCTTGACCGCTGCCGGTTGCAACAACACCTGCGCAATGGGATCAGGTGAGACCGCCAGCGGCGATGCAAAGGGCGCATCGTAAAGCGCGAGCAGCCCCAGCACAAAAACCAGGCTTGTCGTCCACAGCGCAAGAGCGGCGATCTGCGGCTTCATCGATTCGAGATGAACCAGAGCGACCGAAATCTGGCAGGTTATCCCAAGCGCCAGGACGAGGAGCCATTTGAGTTCCTCGGATTCGTCGCGCGATAAACTCAAACGGGCATTCCGCGCATTGCTCACCGCTACGCCCCCGTCGAGCAACAGACGCTGGAGTTCGCCATTGCCCGGGCCGGAATAATCCAGCCGCGCGATCGTTTTAAGCAGACGGTCCAGCGCCTCCTCTGCCGCAGGCGCGCTGTCGCCATGTTGCATGCTTGGCCACTCTTTGCTGATAACCGCCCTGGCATAGCCGCGCACAGCCGCCCCAAGCGGCTCGGGCGGCAGACCGAATGCGGCGGCAAGTCCCGTCAGTGTCTGAAGATTTTCAGCTTCCAGCCGGACGGTGGCGGCGGCGCGCTGCTGGCGTCCCCATATGTCGCTGGCGAGAAAGCCGAGCAGAATGGCGAACATCACCGCCACACTTCCGACGAAGGGCGCAACGACACCACGGAAGCTGCGGATCGCCGGAGAGGTCGGAAGCACGAAGGAAAGAAGCACAAGGCAAATCGCGACTGCCCCGAAAACGAAGACGAGCGCCGCAAGCATCTCCACAACAGGCAGCCGCAACCAGAAAGAAATCATCCGATCAGCTCCATCCCGGCCTCCCGGGCCGCGGCAGACGATTTTCGCCGCGATTGCGATGAGCTGCAAGGCTGAAGCATCACCTTGCCGCAAGGCAAGGCGTCAAATCAGGGAACTGCGATGGCCGGCCCGCTCATTCAAAATGTTTCTGATACTGCCTTCATGGTCGCAGTCTACCGCGCAATGGAAACGGAGCGCCCCGATGCGCTCTTTCACGATCCGCTGGCAGCGAAACTCGCGGGCGAACATGGCAAGGCGATTGTCGCCGATATGCGGCGCGGCGCCCGCTTCGGAGCGTGGTTGCTCGCGATAAGGACACATATCATCGATGGGTTCATCCGCTCCGCAATCGACGGCGGCATCAATACGGTCGTCAATCTCGGCGCCGGACTCGACACGCGGCCCTATCGCATGAACCTTCCCGCCTCACTGCGCTGGATCGAGGTGGATTTCCCAGAAATCATTGCTCTGAAGGAAGACCGGCTTGCGGGCGAAACACCGTCATGCCGGCTGGAACGCATCGCGCTCGATCTATCCGAGGCTGATAAGCGGCGTCAGCTCTTCGCGGAGATCGCTGCGAAATCGGACAAGATCCTCGTGTTGACAGAAGGCGTCGTGCCCTATCTGGACAACGCCGATGTCGGCGCGCTTGCTGATGCTTTACGCGCGGAACCGGCGTTTCGCTACTGGATCGTGGATTATCTTTCAGCCGAGGCCCTGCGCCACCATAGACGACGCAGGGAAAACAACCTGAAGATGAAAAACGCGCCGTTCAAATTCGATCCGGAAGACTATTTTTCGTTCTTCCGGGAGCATGGCTGGCAGGCGAAGGAAACGCTTTATATCCCGCAGGAGGCGGAACGCCTAAAGCGGCCCATCGCGCTGCCGTTTGTCTTCAGGTTGTGGGTCATGCTCGGCAATCTGCTCGCGCGCAAGGATCGCCGTAATACGTTCCGCAAGTCATTCGGCTATGTGCTGTTTCAGCCGATTGCATAAATGTCCGCAGGATCGCGCAACGTCATCACCAGTGATGCCAATGATGCCAGTGATGATGGTGCCAGTGGTGCCAATGATGCCA
>SCSF01000080.1 GCA_004298435.1 Beijerinckiaceae bacterium | reverse complement strand
TTGCTGCATGTTCTGCTGAACGCTTTGAATTTCGCTTGTCGTCGCTATGCCTGCGTCGAGGCTTGAAGCCGGCATCGCCGAGGCGGCTTGAGCGACGAAAGTAACGCCGCCCAAGGCGAGTCCCGCGGCGAGGGCTGTTTTGATCCTACTGTTCATACATGCCTCCAACAGCTTTGGAGCCCCCCGCCCATCAAGCTCGCATAGCGCGCCTGAATATTGGCTGAAGGATATGAACAGTTTAGCTCGCACGATTTATACAGACGCACGGCATACGCGCTGCGCATAAAGCATCGCGGAAAAGTGGATGAATGGAATTGGGATTCGTTTGAGGCGTTAATATTCGCGCCAAAATCAGTTAGCGCACGGGCGGCGCATATTGCAGACCGCCTTTCGACCAGAGAGCGTTCAATCCGCGCTTAATTCTCAGCGCTGATCCGTTGCCGAGGTTGCGATCAAAAACCTCGCCGTAATTGCCGACGAGCTTGATGATTCTGTAGGCCCAGTCTCTGGTGAGGCCGAGGCCTTCGCCAAAATTGCCGTCAAGCCCGAGAAGCCGGCGCGTCTTCGGATCATCCGATGTCAGCTTGTCATCGACATTTTGCGAAGTGACTCCCGATTCCTCGGCATCGACCATCGCGAAATGGACCCACCTCACCAGATTGAACCATTGATCGTCTCCCTGGCGGACGGCAAGACCGAATGGCTCCTTTGAAATGATCTCGGGCAAAAGCACGTTGGCGCCGGGATCTGGCAGCTTCACGCGCCGCGCGTAAAGCGCCGTCGATTCATTCGTCAGCGCATCACAGCGTCCATCCGCATAGGCTTTCGCGGCAGCATCAGCGCTGTCAAGGTCGACTGCGTGATAAGTCATCTGATGCGATTGAAAGAAATCGGCGAGATTGAGTTCGTTCGTGGTGTTTTTCTCGACGCAGATGGAAGCTCCCGATAATTCGAGAACCGATGAAATATTGAGCTTTCGATGCACCATGAAACCCTGACCATCGAAATAATTGATGGTGGTGAACATCGCGCCCTGCGATGTCTCGTGCGACAGAGTCCAGATCGCATTATGCGCAAGCACATCGATTTTCCCGGCGCGCAGCGCTGCAAGACCCTCTTTGGGCAGCAAAGCCGTAAAGCTCACCTTGTTCGGATCGTTGAAGATCGCGGCGGCGATGGCGCGGCAATAATCGACATCGAAGCCGCTCCAGCGATTATCAGAATCGACAGAGCCGAATCCTGCGAGCTTAGGGTTCACGCCGCAGATCAGATGTCCCCGCGCCTTCACCTGATCGAGCGTCCCGGCCCGCGCGACAGCCGCGCCGCAACAGATCAGCACCGCCAGCAACAAAATTTTTCCTGCCGCGCTTCTCACGAATATTGTACTCCACCCTTCCTGGCCTGTGACCCAATCGCAGGCACGGCGATTAAAAATATCTCGGCGCAGCCACGGTCAAGCCGAGGCAGCATGACGAATCGGATAAAATGAGGGCAACGCCCTTCAGCAATCCAGACTCGCGCCCATTATGCAAGCCGGCAACCGTGGCATAAGGTTCAGGGAGAAACACTTCCAGCCGAACCAGCCCCGCACCGACATTCGCGCCGCCTCCCGGACTGCTCCGCAAGAGCAGCGCCCAAAATGGATGACATAATGACGAAGACCACGCCCGAAGGACGCAAGACGCTCGGAAGCCGGACGAAACTTGTCCACGCCGGCCGCCATCCTTTCGAGCAATATGGCTTTGTCAATACGCCCATCTATCGCGGCTCGACGGTGCTCTTTCCGACTTATGCCGATCTGATTTCGCGCAACGCCCGCTTCACCTATGGAACTTCCGGCACTCCGACGACAGAGGCTCTCGAAACTGCCTGGACCGAGATCAGCGGCGCTGCTGGTACGGTTCTCGCGCCTTCCGGGCTCGCAGCGATCACGCTGGCGCTTCTGACGGCGACGCAAGCCGGCGACGAGATCCTTGTCACCGATTCCGTCTATCGGCCGACGCGCAATTTCTGCGACACGCTCCTGCGCCGCAACGGAGTCTCGACTATCTATTACGATCCCCTGATCGGCAGCGGAATCGAAGCGCTTCTCACGCCCAAAACGCGACTTGTCTTTCTCGAAACGCCGGGCTCGCAGAGCTTCGAAATCCAGGATATTCCAGCTATCGCCGCTGTCGCCCAAAAGCACGGGATTTGCACGGTTCTCGATAATACCTGGGCGACGCCGCTGCATTTCCCGCCGCACCGCTTCGGCATCGATATGGCGGTGGAAGCCGGTACGAAATATCTCTCGGGCCATTCGGATCTTCTTCTGGGGCTCGTTTCCGCCAATGCAGCCTGGTATCCGCGCCTGCGCGAAACCTATGACCTCTTTTCCATGTGCCCCGGGCCGGAAGATGTATTTCTCGCGCTGCGCGGCCTGCGCAGCATGGAATTGCGGCTGAGGGAGGCCGAGCGGCAGGGACTGATCATGGCGGAATGGCTCGCGGGCCGCGAAGAGGTGATGCAGGTGCTGCATCCGGCTTTGCCCTCATGTCCGGGCCACGCCATCTGGAAACGGGATTTCAGCGGTGCGTCGGGCCTTTTCTCAGTCGTCCTCGCGCCTTGTCCGCAAAAGGCGGTGGCCGCGCTTCTCGATGGGTTGACGCTGTTCGGCATGGGATTTTCCTGGGGTGGCTACGAAAGCCTCGTCATCCCGTTCGATTGCCGCACCTACCGCACAGCGACAAAATGGGCTCCGGAAGGCCCTGCCCTTCGGTTCTCTATTGGGCTGGAGGACACCGACGATCTCAAGGCCGACCTCGAAGCGGGGTTCGCGCGGCTTAAATCCGCCTGTGGCTGAGCTGATTCACCCAAAAACCGGCCATTATTTGGTCCAGTCCATAAATCTTGTGGACATTCCGCAGAGCAATTCCTATTGAATCGTGAGGATGGGGGTTCCAGGAATTCGGCGATTCAATCGCAATGCTCACCAAAAAAGGAAAATACGGGCTCAAGGCCATGGTGCATCTGGCTGCTCGCGAGCCGGGAGAGCCCTCACTCGTCAGCGAGATCGCGGAAGCGAATAACATCCCCAAAAAATTCCTCGATACGATTCTGGGCGAACTACGCAATGCCGGCTTCGTCAATTCGAAGAAGGGCAAGGGCGGCGGCTATACGCTCGCGAGGTCCGCGCACCTGATCCGGGTAGGACATATCATCCGCATCCTCGACGGGCCGCTCGCGCCGATCCAGTGCGCCAGCAAAACCTCCTACCGCCGCTGCGACGATTGCACCGATGAGCGTCATTGCGGCGTCAGGATTTTGATGCTGGAGGCCCGCGAAGCGCTCGCCACCGTGCTCGACAACCGCACGCTCGCCGAAATGCGCGCCGCCGCACAGGATGACGAGTTGATCCTGAGCTACGTTATCTGAGGCTGTTCGAGAGTCTGGCATTCCAGGTATCCCTCGCGCGCGCTTTGCCGCAGCCCGGGCGTGATCTATGCGAAGCCGGGATCCTGGTGTAAGGGGACCGCGCAAACGGCTTGCGGAACTCCCGCCGCGCGCCTCATGGCCGCGATGGCCGACAATCACAAACAAAGGATATTAGGCCGGCGATGATTGACAAGCCTCGCGTTTTGCTGCGGTCCCTGTTTGATGCAGCCGTTGCTGCTGCCGATCCCGCCCGCGTTCTGGCGCAATATCTTCCGCCGCCGCCAAAGGGGCGCACGATCGTCATCGGGGCTGGCAAAGCCGCTGCCGCCATGGCGCGCGCTTTCGAAGCCGCCTGGCCGGCTGACTATTCAGGGCTTGTCGTCACCCGCTATGGCTACAGCGTGCCGACGAAAAAGATCCGGGTGATCGAAGCGGCGCATCCGGTGCCGGACGCGGCCGGCCTCGACGGCGCCCGCAAGCTCCTCGACGAAGTAAAAGGCCTCACGGCAGATGATCTTGTCATCTGCCTGATATCGGGCGGCGCATCCGCTTTGCTGCCGCTGCCGCTTGAAGGTCTGGATCTGACGGACGAACAGAATGTTGCGCGCGAATTACTGAAGTGCGGCGCAACGATCAGCGAGATGAATTGCGTGCGGCGACATCTTTCCGCGATCAAGGGCGGACGGCTGGCGCGCGCCTGCCATCCGGCCCATCTCGTGACGCTCCTGATCTCCGATATACCCGGCGACGATCCAGCCGACATCGGTTCCGGGCCGACGATCGCGGACGCAACCACCTGCGCCGACGCACTGGCGATCATCGCGCGTTACGGCATCGCCGTGCCTGAGAAAGTACGCGACATTCTCGTGAGCGGCCGTGGCGAGTCTGTGAAGCCGGGCGATCCGCAACTCGCAAACTCCGAGACACGGATGATTGCGACTCCGCAAATGGCGCTCGATGCAGCCGCAAATCTGGCGCGCGAACAAGGCGTCGCGGCGTATGTTCTCAGCGATCGGATCGAAGGGGAATCGCGCGACGTCGGCAAAGTGATGGCGGCGATGGCGCTCCAGATCGCAGGCCGTCAGCAACCCTTCGCAGCCCCCTGCGTGCTGCTTTCAGGCGGCGAGACGACTGTGACGGTTCGCGGCAATGGGCGCGGCGGCCGCAACGTTGAATTCCTTCTCTCGCTCGCGCTCGCACTGGATGGCGCGCCAGGCATTCACGCGCTCGCAGGTGACACCGACGGAGTCGATGGCGCCGAAGAGATCGCCGGCGCCTATGTGAGCCCGGACACGCTTGCCCGCGCCTGGAGCAAGGGTATCAAGCCGCAGGAAAGTCTTGCTGCGAATGACGGGCATGGATTTTTCAGCGCGCTCGGCGACAGCGTAGTGACTGGCCCAACGTTGACGAACGTCAACGACTTCCGCGCGATTTTAATCTCAAAATAAATTAGCCACAGCCCTGCCTTCTCGTCGGGAAAAAGACGGCAGGGCTGCTTTTTGCGCGTCCAGGCCGATCGCGCCCGGACGCGTAGCCTGATCAGCTATTGGGCAGCCCGAACACGGTCAGCGTTCCGCCAAGCGCGGTGTAGTTGGACAAGGCTGCGTAGCCGCCAACCGCACCCAGGCCAGCCGTCGGCTTGGTGAGGCCTGCCGCAAGCCCGATGCCCGCCCAGCCGCCGACGCCGGAGAGCACCGCCACATATTCCTTGCCGTCGTGCTCATAAGCCATCGGATAGCCGATGATGCCGGACGGCGTCTTGAATTTGTAGAGCACCTTGCCGGTCTTCGCGTCCACGGCCTTGAAGTAACCCTCCAGCGTTCCGTAGAAGACGACATTGCCACTGGTCGAAAGCGCACCCGACCACACAGAGAACAGCTCGGGAATCTTCCAGTCGATCTTCGCCTTGACCGGATCCCAGGCGATGAAGTTGCCCATGTTGCTGGAGCCTTTCGGCGGATACATGGACAGCGTCGCACCGACATAGGGCTGCCCCGCAGTATAGCTCACGCGGAACGGCTCATAATCCATGCAGACATGGTTCGTCGGCACATAGAGAAGCTTCGTTTCGGGATCCCAGCTCGAAGGCTGTTCGTCCTTGGTGCCAAGCGCCGCCGGGCAGATGCCGGTGTAGTTGATGTCCGTGCCTTTCGAGCCTGGAGCATATTTCGCGACGACTTCGGGACGGCCGTAATCCTTCGAGCTCTTGTCCATATTGATCTTCGTCGCCCAGTTGACGACGGAATCATATTTCGTGGCGCTGATCAGATCGCCGTTGGCGCGATTGAGGACATAGAGGAAGCCATTGCGATCCGGGTGCATCAGGACCGGCGTATCCTTGCCGTTGATGTCGAGATTCGCGAGGACCATTTCATTGACGGCATCAAAATCCCACTGATCGTGCGGCGTGAACTGATAGACCCATTTCGCTTCGCCCGTATCCGCATCGCGCGCGAAAACAGACGTTGACCAGCGATTGTCGCCGGGGCGCTGCGTTGAATTCCATGTCGAGGGGTTCGATGTGCCGTAATAAATCAGGTTGAGCTTCGGATCGTAGGAGATCGCGCCCCAGGTCGCGCCGCCGCCGATCTTCCATTGATCGCCTTTCCATGTCTTGAGGCTGGAATCCTTGCCGATCGGCTTGCCGAGATCCGTCGTCTTCTCGGGATCGACGAGCATGTCCTTGTCAGGACCTGTCGAATAGGCGCGCCATTTGAGCTTGCCGGTGTCGAGATCATAAGCGGTCAAATGGCCACGCACGCCAAATTCGCCGCCCGAATTGCCGACAAGAACCATGTTCTTGACGATGAGCGGCGCTGATGTCCCGGTCTCGCCCTTCTTCGGGTCGCCATCCTTCACCGACCAGAGAAGCTTG
>SCSF01000079.1 GCA_004298435.1 Beijerinckiaceae bacterium | reverse complement strand
CCTATCCTCTGCCATGGCGCCTAAAATTAGATTAACCAAGTTCTTCGGAAGCCGCCGAAAACCAAGGATTTCGGCCTGATCCGGCCCTGCCTGCCTCGCCCGAACGGTCTTGACCCGGCATAAACCCTCACCACCGGAACGGCTTGACCCGCGCCCCATTCTCCCCCATCTTCCGGCCATGACGTGCTCAATCCGCATCGACCGGACAATTTGCATTATTGGCTAGCGCAACGCTGGCCGGAGCCGTCTCGTCTTCATTTTGGAGTTCAGAACCGTTCCCGGCCCGCGCCAGGCTGAAGGGAAAGCTATGGCTTTGCAGCTCTACAGTACTCTGACCCGCCGGAAGGATGCGTTCCAGCCGATCGATCCTGCCCGCGTGCGGCTCTATGTGTGCGGGCCGACCGTTTACGACCAAGCCCATATCGGCAATGCGCGTCCCCTGATCGTTTTCGACGTGCTGTTCCGCCTGCTCCGCCATCTCTATGGCGCCGAGCACGTCACTTATGCTCGCAACATCACCGACGTCGATGACAAGATCAATGCGCGGGCAGCCGCGCGCGGCATCTCCATCCGCGAATTGACTGAAGAAACCAACGCGATCTTTCAGGAGGATGCGACGGCGCTCGGCTGCCTTCCGCCGACTATCCAGCCACGCGCCACCGAACACATCGCGGCGATGATCGAGATCATCGAGAAGCTTCTGGCGGGTGGTCACGCCTATGTGGCGGACGGCCATGTTCTCTTCTCAGTCCCCTCCATGCCGAATTACGGCAAGCTTTCACGCCGCTCGCTCGACGAGATGATCGCCGGCGCGCGCGTGGACGTTGCTCCTTACAAGAAAGGCGACCTCGACTTCGTTCTCTGGAAGCCCTCAAGCGAGGCAGAGCCCGGCTGGGACAGCCCCTGGGGTCGCGGCCGTCCGGGCTGGCACATCGAATGCTCGGCGATGAGTTCGGCCTATCTGGGCGAGGTCTTCGATATACACGGCGGCGGCATCGATCTCGTTTTTCCGCACCATGAAAACGAAATCGCACAAAGCTGCTGCGCCTTCGGCCACGACGTGATGGCCAATGTCTGGATGCACAATGGCTTCCTCCAGGTCGAAGGCGAGAAGATGTCAAAGAGCCTGGGGAATTTCGTGACCATTCGCGAACTGCTCGCGGATTGGCCGGGCGAGGTTCTGCGCTTCAACATGCTGAAGACACACTACCGCCAGCCGATCGACTGGACTCTGGCCAGCCTGCGCGAGAGCCAGCGCGAACTCGATCGCTGGTATCCGGTCGCCAAGCAATTTGCGGACTCGGAAGCCATGCTGGCTCCCGAATTCATCGCCGCGCTGGAGGACGATCTCAACACGCCAGACGCGATCACCGCGATGCGGCGGCTCTACAAGGATGCAACGGAAGAGGTCGCGTTTGCTGGCGCGCGCTTTGCCTCCTGCGGGCGCCTTCTCGGGTTTTTCGAGAAAGAGCTCAACGCATGGGAGCATTGGAAGCCGGCGAGCTTCCGGGTCGATGAGATCCTCGTCGCGACCAAAATCAACGCGCGTCTCGAAGCGCGGAAAGCCAGGGATTGGCCGGCTTCCGATCGCATCCGCGACGAATTGGCCGAGATGGGCATAGCCCTGAAAGACAACAAGGACGGCACGACAAGCTGGGAGGTGAAGCGATGACCGCCGCTGCTTTTCCTGCGCCTGCGCTGCGGCCTTTCCTTGCCTCCGATGGCCCGCTTCTCGCGCAGATTTTTCGCGACAGCATCGCGGAGCTGACGGGCGACGATTACGACGAAGCCCAGCAAGAAGCCTGGATCGAACAGGCCGATGATGAAGATGCCTTTGCCGCGCATCTTGCCGGTCAGTTGACACTGATTGCCACCGTTGCAAGCTCCCCGGTCGGCTTCATCAGCGTCAAAGGACTCGATGACATCGACATGCTTTATGTGCATCCGAGCGTCGCGCGGAGCGGCGTCGGCACGATGCTCTGCGACGCAGCCGAAAAGCTTGCTGGCGGCCGCGGCGCGAAGCATCTGACGGTCGACGCCAGCGACACGGCGCGCGCGTTTTTCGAGAAACGCGGATTTCTCGCGCTGCACCGCCAAACCGCTGCCCTCGGCGACGTGTGGCTCGGCAATACGCACATGCAGAAACGCTTCGATTCAACTGAGACATTGCGAACCTCGCAAGGACCTGCCCAATGAGCCGCTCCCGGATCTATCTTTTCGACACGACTTTGCGTGATGGCGCACAGACGACCGGCGTCGATTTCTCGCTCGACAACAAAAAGCACATCGCCGCTTTGCTGGACTCGCTCGGGATCGATTACATCGAAGGCGGCTATCCCGGCGCCAATCCAATCGACACCGAGTTTTTCGGCAAGAAGCCGAAGCTGCAACACGCGCGCTTTACCGCGTTCGGCATGACAAAACGCGTCGGCCGCTCGCTCGACAATGATCCGGGGATCGCAGCGTTGCTTGCCGCCGATGCCGACGCCATCATCTTCGTCGCCAAAAGCTGGGATTATCAGGTGCGTGTTGCGCTCGGTTGCACGCCCGAGGAAAATCTCGACGGCATCAGCCAGTCGATCAAGGCTGTGTGCGACAAAGGGCGCGAAGCCATGCTCGATTGCGAGCATTTCTTCGACGGCTACAAGGCCAATCGCGATTACGCGATCGCCTGCGCAAAGGCTGCCTACGATGCGGGGGCGCGTTGGGTCGTGCTCTGCGATACGAATGGCGGAACCCTGCCGCATGAGATCGAGGCAATCGTCAAGGACGTCACGCAACATATTCCCGGCGATCATCTCGGCGTTCATATGCACAATGATAC
>SCSF01000011.1 GCA_004298435.1 Beijerinckiaceae bacterium | reverse complement strand
ATCGTGATCCGGCCCTGGGTGTCGGTGTGACCCAACACGACGTTTCCGACGCTCAAAGCGACCGCGCCCACATCGACGGCGGGATGGGCTTCGCCCTCGCTGCCTTTGCTCTCGGGCTGGGTCTTCTCGCGGTTCTCGGCCGGATCGGCCTGCGCGACGATCTCCTGCGCATCGGCATGGTCTCGCTGATATTCTCGGGCCTGGTGGTTGTCGCGATTCGCTCGCGCACCATGCGTCCGGCGGAGTTCTTCGCCGCCGGAAGCAGGCTTCCCGCACCTTATGTCGGCCTCGTCTTCAGCGGCGGCATTGTGGGACTTTTCCTTCCCTTTCTGCCACCCCTGCCTTCTGGCGCCGGCAATAGCTCCGTCACCGCAGGCTTTGCGTTGGGCGCGCTTCTTGCCCTGTTCGTCACGGGGCCGGTTCTGCGCCGTAGCGGCGCTTACTCCTTCGCCGGCTTCATTGCCGCGCGCTTCCCGGGCTTTCCTGTCCGTTGGCCCGCCGTTCTGGTCATGTCGGCCTGCGCCGCCTGCGTTGCGTTGGGCGGACTCGAGATCGCTTTGCAAAGCCTGATCGCCACAGCGGGCGTCGCTCGCGGCGCCGGCACCGCTGTTCTCGGCGGTTTGCTGCTGCTGCTGATCGTGCCCGCCGGATCATCCGGCGTCATCTGGGTCTGCGCCGCGGCGGTTATCGTGACGATCGTGGCGCTCGCCTTGCCGCTTGGGATCGGCCTTCTTGCCGGAGGCAGTCTGGCGGTTCCCGTGCTCGGCAATGCCGCGCTCTGGTCCAGGGCAGCAGCGGCGATCGCCAGCGTGACCGGCAGCCATTCCGGCATGGACCTTCGGATTGTCGCCGCCATCGCGCTCGGGCTCGTTTCGCTTGGTCCGCTTTTCGCCGGATCGGTCGCAGCGAGCAACGAAACAAGGGCCTGGCGCGCGGGCGCCGCTGGAGCGCTGTGGCTTTTGCTCTGCGCAATTCTCGTAACGGCGACAGTCGCAGCCTCAGCGCTGGCGCTCAACGCATCCGCGAGCGGGAGGATGCCGCAAAACCTGCCGCAACAGATTCTGGCGGCAAGCGGCCGCGGCGACATCGCCATCTGCGGCACGCATGCGAGCGACCCCGTCACGCTGACTTTCGCATGCGCGGCCGAAGCTGGCCCATCGGAACGGCTGCGTATCGACGATTTCCGCACGAGCGGCGGTTATCTGCTTGAAAACCTGCCTGTGCTGCAAGGCTCCGAGCCAACGCTTGCGCGGCTGGCGGCGGCTTTCGCAATCGTGCTCGGAATGGGCCTCGCCGCCTCAGGCATCCAGTTCATCGTCACCAGCTTCGGCCATGACATAGCGCATCCGAAGCGGCGGCGGCGCGGGCCGATCACCCGCCGGTTGGCCATTGCGCGTCTTACAGCCCTTGTCCTTATCGTTCTGGCGAGCCTCTGGCTTGTTGGCCATGACGTGGATGCGCGACGCCTGTTTGGTCTTGCGCTGATGCTGTCCGGCGCGCTGATCACACCGTTGCTCGTTTTGGCGCTGACGCCGCGCGCAAGCTCACTCGCCGCTTTCGCAGCGCTCTGTGTCGCCGGTTTCGTCGCGATACATTTCATGCACGCCGAAGCAGCGGCAGTCATGCCCCCCGCGGAGCTCGCATCGAATACGATTTTCGCCGCGCTTGATGGTCTGGCAGTGGGGCTTTTCGTGAGCTTTCTGCCGAAACGGCAGGCGCCCGTCTCGAGTGAAGTGGTTGCCGCTTCGCCTGGTGAAGACGCATCAAAAAGCGCGTGAGAGGCTTGCGATTCACTTCTCCCCAGCGGCCAGCAGGCTCGCCTGGTGATGCGTGATGAGCGGATCGATCACTTCATCAAGCGCGTCGCCGGTGATCACCTTGTCGAGCTTGTAGAGCGTCAGATTGATCCGGTGATCGGTGACGCGTCCTTGCGGAAAGTTATAGGTGCGGATCCGCTCCGAGCGATCGCCTGAGCCGACCTGCGAACGGCGATCCGCAGCGCGCTCGGCATCGAGCTTCTGGCGCTCTGCGTCATACAGCTTGGCCCGCAGCAGCCCCATAGCACGCGCGCGGTTCTTGTGCTGCGAACGTTCGTCCTGAACGAAAACGATGGTGTTCGTCGGAATGTGGGTTATGCGGATTGCCGATTCCGTCTTGTTGACGTGCTGGCCGCCGGCGCCCTGCGCCCGCATCGTATCGATTTTGAGATCGGCTTCGTTGATGGCGATGTCGACATCTTCCGCTTCCGGTAGCACGGCGACAGTGGCGGCCGACGTGTGGATGCGGCCTTGCGTCTCAGTCTCCGGCACACGCTGCACGCGATGCGTGCCGGATTCGAATTTCAGCCTTGCAAAGACACCGCGGCCAGAGATTCCGGCGACGACTTCCTTGAAGCCGCCCATCGTGCCTTCGCTCGCGGAGATGATTTCCACACGCCATCCCCTGAGTTCGGCATAGCGCTGATACATGCGAAAGAGCGTCCCGGCGAACAGGGCCGCCTCGTCGCCGCCAGTGCCGGCGCGGATTTCGAGGATGGCGCTCTTCTCATCTGCGGCATCCTTCGGCAGCAGCGCAAGCCGCAACTGGTTTTCCAGCACAGTCACGCGGTCTGCGGCTTCCGCTTTCTCCGCCTCGGCAAGCGTCCGCATCTCGGCATCGACAGAAGGATCTGCAATCAGGGTTTTCAGATCTTCAATCTCTCGCAACGCGGCGCGATAATCACGGATGGCGCCCGCAACATCCTCGATCTCGGCGAGTTCGCGCGACAAGGCGACATAGGCCGTGGCGTCGGGTCCCTCTGCAAGGCGATCCGAAATTTCGGCATAACGGCGGAGAATGAGGTCGAGTTTTTCTTCAGGCAGCATGATGGATCGGAACTGAGAATTTCAAATCGCGACGAGGGTTCAGGAACAAGTTTCGCCACGCTCTAAACTGGAATTTGGTGCGTCTCTGCGAATTTGTGCAAAGCCCCGCGCAGCGAAAGATTTTCCTCGGGCGTATCGAGCAACGCGGTCACAAAATTCGCAGCGTCAGCCGCATCGGCGGCGAGGATCATGGCTTTGACCGGCCCGATGCAGGCCGGCGACATGGAGAGGCTGCGGAAGCCTATGGCGAGAAGCGCCAGAGCCTCAAGCGGCTGACCGCCCATCTCGCCGCACAGACTCAGCGGCACTTTATGCGCGTCGGCCTTCCTTACGACGCGGCGCAATGCGCGCAACACCGGCACGGAAAGCGAATCATAACGCGAGGCCACCAGCTTGTTGTCGCGATCCGCGGCGAAGAGATATTGCACCAGGTCATTCGTACCGACGGAAACGAAATCGACGCGCTCGCAAATCTCGTCGAGCTGCCAGAGCAGGGACGGAACCTCCAGCATCACGCCGAGTTTGAGATCGGCAGGCGGAGCGCGGCCGTGCCGGGCAAGATGTTCCAGTTCATGCTCGACGAGCACTTTCGCTGCCTCGAATTCATGCACGGTGGCGATCATCGGGAACATGATCCGCAGATTGCGCCCGCCGGAAGCCCGCAGCATTGACCTTAGCTGCACGCGCAGGAGGCCCGGACGATCGAGCCCGATGCGGATCGCGCGCCAGCCGAGCGCCGGGTTTTCCTCCTCGACCTTCGTCATGTAAGGCAGCACCTTGTCGGAGCCGATGTCGAGCGTGCGGAAGGTGATCGGCTTGCCCCCGGTCGCGGCGAAGGCAGTCTTGTAAAGCGCCTCCTGCTCGTGCATGCGCGGAAACTTCGAGACGACCATGAACTGGATTTCGGTGCGGAAGAGACCGATCGATTCCGCTCCCGTCTCTTCCATGTGCTGAAGATCGACAAGGAGCCCGGCGTTCATATTGATCTCGATCGGCACGCCGTCTTTGGTGATGGCAGGCTGGTCACGCAGCTTGTGATATTGCTCCTGCCGGCGCGCCCGCAGCCGCGCCTTCTCCGCATAGGAGTGTTCGACATCCGGCGTCGGGCGGACATGCACCGTGCCTGTCGCGCCATCGAGGATCAGTGCATCGCCCTGCTCGACAAGATCGATAATATTCGCGACTTTGCCAACAGCGGCTATGCCGAGCGCGCGGGCGACGATTGCGACATGGCTCGATGCGCCTGCGTCTTCGAGCACCAGACCCCGGAGCTTCGAACGGTCGTAATCGAGCAGCGCCGCCGGCCCCATGCTGCGCGCGACAATGATGGAATTGTCCGGAAGGTCCGCATGCGCCGCGACCATGCTGCGCCCGGTCAACTCGTGAAGCAGACGATTGGCGAGTTCATCGAGATCGTGCAGGCGCTCGCGCATGTAGGGATCGGTCTGGCGCTGCAATCTTGCGCGCGCATCGTTCTGCACGCGCTCGACAGCGGCTTCCGCGGTCAGGCCGGTGCCAGCCGCCTCGCGCAGCCGCCTTATCCAGCCCTGGTCATGCGCGAACATCCGAAAGGCTTCGAGAACCTCGCGATGTTCGCCGGGACCCATATCGCCGTCTTCGATCAGGCTATCGATCGATTTGCGCATTGCGTCGATGGCGGTGTCGAGCCGCTCCAGCTCTTTCTTGAGATCCTCCGCGACAAGCTGTTTGACGATGATGCGCGGCTCATGCAGGACCACATGGCCGAGCCCGACGCCATCGGCGATCGGCACGCCCTGAAGCGCCAGAGACCGGCGCAGCGCAATATCTTCATCTGGCAGGCCGATCGATTGCAGCTCGCCGGAGGCAATCATTTCCGCCAGCAGCATGGCGGTCGTTTGCAGCGCCTCGATCTCTTCCTCTGAGTAAAGGCGGCGGGCACGGTTCTGCACGACGAGCACGCCGAGCGTATTGCCACCGCGCAAGATCGGGACGCCCAGGAAGGATGAGTAAATCTCTTCGCCGGTTTCCGGCCGGTACGAGAAAGAAGGATGATGCTGCGCGTCCGCGAGCGCCAGCGGCTCGGCCGTCTCGGCGATCAGGCCGACGAGACCCTCTCCCGCCCGCATCGTGGTGAGATGGACGGCGTCGCGGTTCAGACCTTCCGTGGCGAACAGCTCAAGCCGTTCGTCCGCGCGCAAGACATAGACGGAACAAACCTCCGCCACCATGTTTGCGGCAATATGCGTGACGATCTTGTCGAGGCGTTCCTGCGGGCTGATCGGCTCCGCCATGACCTCGCGGAGCCGCCGCAGCAGCAGTCTCGGTCCGCCGAGAGGCCCCAACATGACTGCTCCTTTTCGGGCTCTCCAGCCTCTTCGCCATCAACCATATCACGATGCGTTCAGGTCGAATCAGCCTGAAGGCATATAACGTGATCGATCCCAATAAGTCAGAACGGGATTTGAGCGAAAACCGGATCTCTTTTCGCATTCCGCTCTAACAGATCACCGCCGGCACGTCGCCCTATCCGACGGCGGCTCATATGTGGGCTGGCATCCGCCCAAACAAAATGCCGCGGGCTGCGACAACACGCGATAACGGACGCAAACTCACATGCTTATGAAACCGACAACGGGGCGGGCGGGTTCGCGGAAGGCCCAAAGAAATCCGCGCGTTTCACCATATAGCGAGATTCATACCACCTGCTTCGTATAGACAAAGCAGGCTGTGGACCGCAAGCTGCGGCTCTACCGTTACGCAGGCTGCCGCTTCACAGATTGTCGAGGCCATAGATTGCATGCAGCGTGCGGACTGCGAGCTCGGTATAGGCGGCGTCGATCAATACGGAAAATTTGATCTCCGATGTCGTGATAGCACGGATATTGATGCCTTTTTCGGAAAGCGCCTTGAACGCGCGCGCCGCAACGCCGGCATGGCTGCGCATCCCGATGCCAATCGCCGAGATCTTCGCTACGTCGTTCACGCCTTGCAACGCAGCATAACCGATCTGCGGCTTTGCCTTCTCGAGAATCAGTTTGGCGCGGTCGAAATTCGTCGCCGAGACGGTGAATGTAATATCGGTCGTAACGGTATCGTCCGAGGCGACCTGGACAATCATATCCACGTTGATGTTGGCCTCGGCCAACGGCATGAAGATGGCGGCCGCCACGCCCGGCCGGTCGGCCACGCGCCGCAAGGTGATCTGCGCTTCGTCGCGTGAAAAGGCGATGCCGGTGACGATCTGCTGCTCCACAATATCCTCCTCGCTGCAAATCAAGGTCCCGGGTTGCGGATTATCCGGATCGTCGAATGAAGAACGCACGAAGGTCCTGACTCTGTGGACCATCGCAAGTTCGACCGAGCGCACCTGCATCACTTTGGCGCCGAGAGACGCCATTTCAAGCATTTCCTCGAAGGCGACGCGGTCGAGCCGGCGTGCCTTCGGAACGATGCGCGGATCGGTCGTGTAGATGCCGTCGACGTCGGTATAGATGTCGCAGCGGTCGGCCTTGATCGCTGCGGCGATGGCGACGGCGCTGGTGTCCGAACCGCCGCGGCCGAGCGTCGTAATCCGCCCTGTTTCCTTGTGCAGGCCCTGAAATCCGGCGATCACGGCAATCTCGTTGCGGTTGGCGAAACCGTCGAGTAGCGCCCCACCATCGATGCTGAGGATCCGCGCTGAGCCATGCACGTCGCTGGTCAGAATAGGCACCTGCCAGCCAAGCCAGGAACGCGCTGCAAAACCGCGCTCCTGCAATGCAATAGCAAGCAATCCCGCCGTCACCTGCTCCCCGGAGGCGACGACGGAGTCATATTCCGACTGATCGTAATGTTTGGAAGCGTCCTTGCACCAGGCGACGAGCTCGTTGGTTTTGCCCGACATGGCAGAAACGACCACGGCCAGGGAATGGCCGTTGGCGGCTTCACGCGCGACGTGGTTGGCCACGTTGCGGATACGCTCCATGTCAGCGACGGAGGTGCCGCCAAATTTCATAACGAGACGGGACATAGGGTCCGGTCGGACTTTCTTCGATCGATGACGATTGCTGCGCGGCGGGAGTGCTCGCGCCTCAGGGATGAGGCGCGTATACATGACGATCCGGATCGGGCAAAGCCTTTTTGGCCGCCCAGGCGCTTTCGGGCGAAGTGACTTCCACTTCGCGTAAAGAAAGCGCGTTAAATCAAAGGTGTGAAGCTTCAAGGCCTGTTCCATCCGGCCGAATGGCTCCAGCCTCACGCGAAGGAAATTGTATGCCGGCTAATGAAATTCCCCCTGAGGCGCCGAGCATCGATCCGGAGGAGGTCGCCCGCTTCGATCGCCTTGGGGAAGACTGGTGGGACCCGCACGGCCCAATGAAGGCCCTGCACGCGTTCAATCCCACCCGGGTCGATTATCTGCGCCGCCTCATCTCCCACCGGCGGGCTCGTCAGCGGGCAAAGGGCGAGGGGGCGGCCGGCATGCCGACTGACAAGCCGCTCGCCGGCATCGCCATTCTCGATATCGGTTGCGGCGCCGGTCTTTTGTCGGAGGCGCTCAGCCGGCTCGGGGCGCAAATGACCGGCATCGACCCCGCGCCAACCAATATCGAAATGGCGCGCAGTCACGCCGAAAAATCCGGCCTCGCCATCGACTATCTCTGCACCACAGCCGAAGCGCTCGCGGCGGAGGGCAAAACTTTCGATGTGGTCCTTGCTATGGAAGTCATCGAGCATGTGCGCGATGTCGATGACTTTATCGCTTGCGCGGCCGGCCTCGCGCGCCCCGGCGGCCTCTTCGTCGCGGCGACGCTCAACCGCACGCTGAAAAGCTATGCGCTCGCAATTCTCGGCGCCGAATATGTCCTGCAATGGGTGCCCAAAGGCACGCATAGCTGGGCGCAATTCGTGAAGCCGGGCGAACTTGCCGCCGCCATGCGCGACGCCGGCCTCCGTGTCATCGACGAGACCGGCGTTGGTTTCGATCCATTGAGCGGCAAATGGCGCGAGAGCCGCAGCATGGACGTCAATTACATTATCGCGGCTGAGCGAAGGGCCTGATCCCGCATCGCCTCGACGGCTGCCACGACATCGGCGACGACGGCGCTCCAGTCGCCCGGGCATGGCTGTCGGAACAACCGCATTGTCGGATACCAGGGCGAATCCTCCCGGTCCAGCATCCAGCGCCAGTCCGGGATTTTCCTGAGCAGCACGAAAGTCGGACGGGCCAGCGCCCCCGCGACATGCGCAACCGATGTGTCACAGGAGATGATGAGATCGAGGTTTTGCATCACGGCGGCGCTGTCGATGAAGGCATCCGCTCCACCGTCGAAATCCTCGCCGAGCGTTTCCAGCGCGGCAGCCTGCGGCAGGCTGTCGATCTCGCCGAGGCCGTGATGTCTTTGCAGGCTGATGACACGCACGCCTTCGAGCGCCATCAGCGGCAAGAAGTATCTGAGCGGGATCGAGCGGCGCGGATCGGCGCGGACATTCGGATTGCCGGCCCAGCAGAGGCCGATCTTGAGCGCCTGCATCGACCCGCCTTGCGCAAGCCGGCTGGCCCATGCGGCAACAAGATCAGGCTCCGCCGCGAGATAAGGAACCTTGGCCGGAATGCTCGAAAGCCGCGTGCCAAGCGCGTAAGGCAGGCTCGATAGTGCTATCTGGCTGTCGAAGCGCTCCTCAGGGCCGAAAGTATCGACGCAGCGGATTTTGTGCGCCAGGCTCCCGAGAAGCCGGAGCGCCTTGCTACGGCAGAAGAAGGTGACGTCGAGACCGGCTTCAGCAAGCTGCGGCAGGTAGCGGCAGAACTGGATCGTGTCGCCGATGCCCTGCTCATCGAACACGATGATTTTTTCACCGGGCCTGATTTCGCCGCGCCATTCGGGAATTGGGAATTCCAGCTTGAATTTATGCGTCTGGCCGATGATCCAGCGGTGTTCGTAGCCGGCGAGGCCCTGCTCGAAATCGCCGAGCAAAAGTTCCACCGCACCCTTGTTGTTCCGCGCATGCGCCGAGTCAGGCTTTTGCGCAAGCGCGATGTCGAATGCGCCGAGCGCATCCTCCATGCGGCTCAATTCCTTGAGCGCGACGCCACGCCCGACATAGGCGTCGGGATAGACAGGCCGAAGCGCAATCGCCTGATCGAAGGACTCGAGCGCCGCCTGCGCGTCCGCCTGCAACAGCACCGTGCCGCGATTGAACAGAGCTTCTGGAATATCCGGCTTTGCCGCGAGCGCTGCGTCGAAATCGGCACGGGCCTCCTTGAACTCGCCCAGATCGATGAAGACCACGCCGCGATTATTGAGCAGATCGGCATTGCCGGGGAACAATGTGAGCGCATGCGAAAAGGCGTCGAGCGCCTCGTCGTAGCGTTCCATCTCGCGAAGCAGATTGGCGCGGTCGAGCAAGGCCTCGAAATAGCGCGGCCGCGATCGCAGCGCGCCTTCGAAAAACGTCAGCGCCTGTTCGGTGCGTCCCGCTTCACTCAGAATGAGGCCGCCGATCCGCAGGGCTTCGGGATAGTCGGGCTGCGCACGCAGAGCCTGATCGAGCGCGGCGATTGCCTCGTCTCTGCGGCCGAGAGCCCGCAAGGTAACGCCGCGATAAAAATAGGTCGCCGGATCGACGAAACCCTGACCCACTGCCGCATCGAACGCAGCGAGAGCATCCTCGAACCGGCGGAGTTCGAGAAACGCGATACCCGCATGCGCCGCGGTTTTCCAGGAATCCGGTTGCAGCAATCTCGCCCGATCGAACCAGATGAGGGCTTCGCCGGCGGCTCCAGCCCCGAGCAGAATGAGGCCAGCGAGATCGCAACGCTCGGCGCTATCCGTCAGATCAGGACTCAGGCCACGCATCGAGGCCAGAGCCGCTGCTGCACTGCCATAGCGCAACGCACTTGCCGCCTCATTCAATATCGCATCGATCGCGACATCGGATGTGACGTGCGCCGGAGCTTCTTGCGCCGATGCTGAGGAAGACGACCAGGCCATGCCAAGACATTCCCGCGCAAGAGCGAGCCAACCTGCGCATATAGAGACGTGGCGGCAATGGAGCTCGCGGCCGCATCGGCCATCATGGGCAAAGAATACTTGCCCGGGGCTGACGCATGGGTGAGCTCAAACCAAGTCTTCGGAAATCGCACTCGATACGAGGCCGTCATCGCAAGCGAAGCGAAGCAACCCAGTTGCTCAAACAGCGCTTGGATTGCTTCGTCGCTATGCTCCTCGCAATGACGTTAACGTCATTCATTTTCCAATTCGGCCTGACGGGCAGCCTCCGCGAGCGCCGACTCGAGCTTGCCGTCATAATGCAGATCATAGAGATCGTCGCAGCCGCCGATATGCGTCTCGCCGAAGAAGATCTGCGGCACCGTCGTGCGGCCATTGGCGCGCGCGGTCATCTGCGCGCGGGCCTCGAAATCGCCATCGACGCTGATTTCCCGATAAGCGAGATTTTTCTTTTGCAAGAGGTCTTTCGCACGCCTGCAATAGGGGCAGGTCCGGGTCGTATAGATGGTGATTTCAACCGGCGCAGTCATGCTTGCTCTCTCGTAATCTCTTTCGGCGTCCGCGACCTATATGGGCATTCAGCCGCCTGTCACAACCCGCGCGAAAACGAGCACATCGACGCGGGCGGCGCCTGCCCGCAGAAGCGCACGCGCGGCGGCGTTGATTGTCGCCCCCGAGGTCAGCACATCGTCGATGAGGACGATGGCGCGGCCCTCGACGAAGGGCTTCGCCTCATCCGGCACCGTGAACGCGCCCTGCATGTTGCTCGCCCGCTGCACCCGCGAAAGGCCGATCTGCGGCGTCGTGCGCTTGATCCTGTGCAGCAGGTTAGATTCGACTTTCATGCTTCGGGCGCGCCCGATAGCCGCGGCGAGCGCCTGCGCCTGATTGAATTGCCGCCACATCAGCCGCCGCCTGTGCAGCGGCACGGGGACGAGAAGATCGGCCGCATCCAGAAGCTCTCTGCCGGCGCGCGCCATCCAGGCGCCGAGCGGCCCCGCGAGATCCATCCGGTCGTGATATTTCAGCCGATGCACCAATTGACGCACCGGCCCATCCGCAAAGCGCGCCACGGCGCGGGCACGCGTATAGACAGGAGGATCGGCCAGCGCCTCCGGCGACAACAAGCCCTCGATTCCGAGGTCATAGGCGAAGGGCGTGCCGAGCCGGTCGCAATAAGGCTTCTCGATGAAATTGATTCCGCTCCAGCAGTTTGAGCAGAGCGCGCCGTGGCTGCCGACCGCTCCGCGGCAGCAGAGGCAGGACGGCGGAAAGACGAGATCGGCGAGGAGGCTTGCACTGGCGCGCGAACGCTCGAGGCCGCGCTTCAATCCGGGCACGATCGCGGCACTCTTCCAAATGCGTTGCGTGGCCGTTCTTTCGGCAGCAACAAAGATCGCGCCTGTCGCAGATGTATCGTCGAAGTCCACAGGGCGAGCTTAAGCTTGTTCGACTGGACTTGCGAGCCAGGAATTCGGATAAGCGCGAATGGCGTCTCCCCCATCCATCTTCGACCGAGCCTTGCAGCGCCGCCGCCTTGCGCGCGCTCTCCGATCGGGTGCCGCGGATTTTCTGCTCACCTGGACGGCAGAGGATATTTGCGAGCGGCTGACAACCGTCAAACGCCGTTTCGGCCACATCGCGGACATCGGCACGCCCTC
>SCSF01000078.1 GCA_004298435.1 Beijerinckiaceae bacterium | reverse complement strand
CGCCCGTTCTGGGTGCATTTAATTTGCGCCTCTCACTGTTTTTTTCCATTCCTAACTACCGAGCGCATTCGCGCGCATCTTGCCGAACGGGCAAAAAGGTGCATATAGAAGAACATCTTGTCTTCTCATAACGGTCATCGTCAGATGATCGATGTTTGAGAGTGGGTTCCCTCCGGGACCCGCTCTTTTTTATTGCCGTAGGACTCGTGCGTGAAGGAAATGGGCAGCCCATGGGGCTTGATCTCCGCGCTATAGCCGATGAATGCAGGCTCGACGAGCCGCGCTTTGCGACCGAAACCGGCGTTGCCGCCCGCGTTGCGCATCTTGCTGCGCCGGTGCTCGCCGATCTTGGGCTGCGCCTCGTGCGGGTGAGGCTCTCCGGGCAGGCCGGCACAACGGTTCAGGTGATGGCGGAGCGGCCCGATGGCAGTATGACCATCGAGGATTGTGAGGCGGCGAGCCAGGCTTTGTCGCCTGTGCTCGATGTGGATGATCCGATTAATGGCGCTTACCGCCTCGAAATTTCTTCACCAGGCATTGACCGGCCGCTGATGCGTGCCTCCGACATCGTCCGCGCGATCGGACATGAAGCACGCGTCGAAATGGCGATCGGTCAGGGCAGCGACGGCCGCAAGCGTTTTCGCGGGAAGATCGAAACGCTTGAGGGCGACGGTCCGGCGATGCGGATGAAGCTGCATCGCTCTGACGCCAGGCCGGAAGAGACGGCGGATGTCTGGCTGCCGGTGGCCGAGATCGATGAGGCGAAGCTCGTTCTGACGGATGATCTGATCCGCGAAGCTCTGCGCGCCGCGAAATCGGCCGAGAAGACTGCGGCGCCTGAGGGCGACTCCGGCGGCGATCAGGCGGCAGGAGAAGAGACGGAACCTTCCGCGCCGCGGCGCGGGCCGGGCCGTTTCGCCGGGAACAAGCCGCATTTTGGCAAGCCTGCTCAGGGCAAGCCCAAGCCTCTGCTGCCGGCGGGCGTCAGGGCCGAGTTCAAGAAAAGCAAGCCGGGCCGTCCGGTGAAAGGTTCGTCGGGGCCGGGAAGATAGTCAGGAAGCGGGCGCGCCCGGAAAATCGGGCGGCGTGCGGTTCACAAAAGGAGAAATGCCATGGCCGTCAGTGCCAACAGGCTCGAGTTGTTGCAGATCGCCGATGCCGTCGCGCGGGAAAAATCGATCGACAGGCAGATCGTGCTCGCCTCGATGGAAGACGCGATGCAGAAGGCGGCGCGTTCGCGTTACGGTCAGGAAACCGAGGTCCGGGCGGAGATCAATCCGAAAACCGGTGAGGTCCGTTTCTCGCGCCTTCTGCTCGTGGTCGATCAGATCGAAAATGACGCGACGCAAATCCTGCTCAGCGAGGCGCGCAAAAAGAATCCGGCGGCGCAGGTCGGCGACTGGATCGCCGAGACCCTGCCACCCTTCGATTTTGGCCGCATCGCGGCGCAATCCGCCAAGCAGGTGATCGTGCAGAAGGTGCGCGAGGCGGAGCGGGACCGGCAGTATCAGGAGTTCAAGGATCGCATTGGCGAGGTCGTCAACGGCGTCGTGAAGCGCGTGGAATATGGCAATGTGATCATCGATCTCGGACGTGGCGAGGCAACGATCCGGCGCGATGAAATGATCCCGCGCGAGGTCTTCCGCGTTGGCGACCGCGTGCGCGCCTATGTCTATGACGTGCGCCGCGAACAGCGCGGCCCGCAGATCTTTCTGTCGCGGACGCATCCGCAGTTCATGGCGAAGCTCTTCCGTCAGGAAGTACCTGAGATTTATGACGGCGTCATCGAGGTGAGAGCTGTTGCGCGCGATCCCGGTTCGCGCGCGAAGATCGCGGTGATCTCGCGCGATTCCTCGATTGATCCTGTCGGCGCCTGCGTCGGTATGCGTGGTTCGCGCGTGCAGGCGGTGGTCAATGAATTGCAGGGCGAGAAGATCGATATCATTCCGTGGTCGCAGGATGAGGCGACCTTCATCGTCAATGCCTTGCAGCCGGCGGAAGTCGTCAAGGTCGTTCTCGATGAGGACACCAACCGCATTGAAGTCGTCGTGCCCGATGACCAGTTGTCGCTCGCCATTGGCCGGCGTGGACAGAATGTCCGGCTGGCCTCGCAATTGACCGGCTGGGACATCGACATTCTCACCGAAGCCGAGGAATCCGAGCGCCGCCAGAAGGAATTCGTGGAGCGCACCAACGCCTTCATGGGCGCGCTCGATGTCGATGAATTCGTCGGACAGTTGCTGGCTTCCGAAGGCTTCCGCTCGGTCGAGGAGCTTGCTTTCGTCGAGCCGACGGAACTTGCCGGAATCGAGGGGTTTGACGAGGCGATGGCGACTGAAATCCAGACGCGGGCGCGCGATCATCTTGCGAAGGTCGAAGCCGAGCAGGATGCAAGACGCCGGGAACTCGGGGTTGCCGACGAATTGCGCGAAGTGGATGGCGTCACGACGCCTATGCTGGTGAAGTTTGGTGAGAATGACGTGAAGACGGTCGAGGATCTCGCCGGCTGCGCCACTGACGATCTCGCCGGCTGGAGCGAGCGCAAGGATGGCGAGACGATCAAGCACGCCGGCTTCCTTGATGGATCCGATCTGTCGCGTGAGGATATGGAGGCGCTGATCATGGCCGCGCGTGTCAAGGCGGGCTGGATCGAGCCTGAGCCCGCCGCAGCCGCGGAGGCCGAGACGGCGCAAGAGTAGTTCAGCGAAACACTTTGCGCCGGATGCGTTTTGATCTGGCCGTTTCGCATCTGCTGCATATCTAGGGAATGCGCGTGGAAGCGAACGAGCTGCGGGAGCCCTTCATTGAACAAGGCGACTGAAGCGAAGATGACTTCCGAGAGAACATGCCTCGTCACGCGCGCCAGGAGCGGTCCGGAGCAGATGATCCGTTTCGTTCTCGGGCCTGATGCGCAGGTCGTCCCGGATCTGCGGCATAAGCTGCCGGGCCGGGGCGTCTGGGTGACGGCGCAGGCGGACAAGATCGCCGAGGCGGTCAAGCGCAAGGCGTTTGCGCGGGGTTTCAAGGCCGAGGTCGTGGTTTCGGCGGCTTTGCCCGCGGAAATCGATGATCTGCTGACGCGGGACTGCCTTCAGGCGCTATCGCTGACTAATAAGGCGGGGCAGGTCGTCACGGGTTTTGCCAAGGTGGAGGCAGCGATTATGAAAGATGGGATCGCTGCCCTTGTCGAAGCCCGCGACGCAAGCGCCGATGGCGGCCGCAAGCTGAGACAGGTTCTGCACCGGCGCGGAGGAGCCATCGGAATGAAGCCACAGGTGAATCTTTTCACTTCGTCGCAATTGAGTTTGGCACTTGGGCTGGCAAATGTGGTACATGCAGCGCTCATCGAGGGAGCGGCGGCTGACGCCTTTCTTTCCCGGTGCCGGAAATTGGACCTGTATCGGTCCGGCCCGTCCATTGCGGGCGATGCGGCCGATGCTGGGGCCGCACCGGAATTCGCCTGAGCTTTTCGCTTAAAGGGCGGTTTCCGTTTAATTTTTCGCGCCTTGGTTGGCGTTGGATGGCGCCGTTAGCCAGGCGCTGTGGAAATCGGCCTGCCGTCCGAGGCAGGGCTGGCGGGGGGAATTCGGGTTCGGCTTGTTTCGCCTCTGCGGGCATCGAAACAGGACGACCATCAGGATTGGCGGTTGTTCCGCCACGCGGTTTGAACGGGCCTAGGCCCCTGGGATTGGGAACGAATGAGCGAATCGAAAAACTCCGGCGATAATACTCTGAGCGTCGCGCCGACGAAGACCTTGTCGCTGAAGCGGCCGGTCGACGCAGGCATTGTGCGCCAGAGCTTTTCGCATGGCCGTTCCAAGGCGGTCGTTGTCGAAAAGGTGAAGCGCCGGACGATCGGACCGGGCGAGGCGCATCCGCCGCGCGAGACGACGGCTGCTCCGCCGCCTCCGCAACCGGCCGCCCCGCCGCGCCCTGCCGCGCCCGAGCGTCCGCGCGCGGAAGCGCCGCAGAGAACTCAGGGAGCACGGCCTTCCGCCGGTGTTGTCCTGCGGCCCTTGACCGAAGAGGAGCGCGAGGCGCGTGCCCACGCTTTGTCTGGCGCGCGTGAGCGCGAGGAGGAAGAGCGCCGGCAGGCCCAGATCGAGGCGAAGCTTCGGGAAGAGCGCGAGGCCCGCGAACGCGAGGAACGCGCCGCCGCGGCCGAACGCAAGCGTGAGGAAGATGCCCGCCGGACGCAGGAAGCCGAGTCGAAGCGCCGCTCCGAGCAGGAGGCCAAGCGCCGTCTCGAAGGTGGCGCACCCGCGCCGGCCCCTGTCGCGAGCGTAGCGCCTGCCGCGCGGAAGCCCGCTGCGCCTGTGACGGCTACGGCAACGCCCGCAGCCACGGCTCGCCCTGCTATCGAAGATGAAGACACCAAGCGGATCATTCGGAGGCCGGGCGTTGCGCCCAAGGTCATCGTTCCGCGCCCGGTTCGCGGAGCCGAGCCGAAGAACCGTGGCCGCCTCACTGTCTCCAGCGCGACAGGCGAGGAGGATGAGCGCACGCGCTCGGTCGCGTCGTTCCGCCGCCGCGTCCTGCGGCGCAAAGGTCAGGTCGCCGAGCAGAAAGAAAAGATTGTCCGCGAGGTGATCCTGCCGGAGACGATCACTATCCAGGAGCTTGCGAGCCGCATGTCGGAACGCGGCGTGGACGTGATCAAGCTTTTGATGCGGCAGGGCCAGATGGCGAAGATCACCGACGTGATCGATGCCGATACCGCGCAACTCATCGCGGAAGAGCTTGGCCATACCGTCAAGCGCGTCGCGGAATCCGACGTCGAGGAAGGTCTCTTCGGGACGCCGGATGTTGACGAACATCTCGTGCCGCGGCCGCCTGTCGTCACCATCATGGGCCATGTCGATCACGGCAAGACGTCGCTGCTCGATGCGATCCGGCATGCCAATGTCGTTTCGGGCGAGGCTGGCGGCATTACACAGCACATCGGCGCCTATCAGATTACGGCGCCGGGCGGCTTGCCAATTACCTTCATCGATACGCCCGGCCACGCTGCCTTCACGGCCATGCGCGCGCGCGGCGCCAAAGTCACCGATATCGTGATCCTCGTTGTCGCGGCAGATGATGGTGTCATGCCGCAGACCGCGGAAGCGATCGCGCATGCACGCGCCGCCCATGTGCCGCTCATCGTGGCGATCAACAAGATCGACAAGCCGGATGCGAAGCCGGAGCGGGTGCGCAGCGAATTGCTGCAATATGAGGTTCAGGTGGAGTCTCTCGGCGGCGAGACGCTCGAGGTCGAGGTTTCCGCCACGCAGAAGACCAACCTCGACAAGTTGCTCGAGATGATTTCGCTACAGGCGGAGATTCTCGATCTGCATGCCGATCCCATGCGCTCCGCCGAGGGCACGGTGATCGAGGCGCGTCTCGATCGCGGCCGCGGACCGGTGGCGACCGTTCTTGTTCAGCGCGGCACGCTGCATACGGGCGACATTGTTGTGGCTGGTTCGCAGTGGGGCCGGGTGCGCGCGCTTCTCGATGACAAGGGGCAACTGCGGCAGGAGGCAGGTCCATCGACCCCTGTCGAGGTTCTCGGCTTCTCGGGTTCACCCGAGGCTGGCGATCTCGTCGCTGTCGTCGAAAACGAAGCGCGGGCGCGCGAAATCACTGAATATCGCGAACGTCAGAAACGCGACAAGGCGGCGGCGCGCGGTGTCGCGCGCGGGTCGCTCGCGGATATGATGAGTCAGCTCAAGACAGCGGGCCGCAAGGAGTTCCCGCTCGTTATCAAGGGCGATGTCCAGGGCTCGGTCGAAGCGATCATCGCGAGCTTGGAAAAGCTTAATACGGATGAAGTTGCGGCGCGCGTGATCCACGCAGGCGTTGGCGGCATCACCGAAAGCGATGTGACGCTGGCTGCGGCCTCGCATGCCGTCATCATCGGCTTCAACGTTCGCGCGCACAAGGAAGCGCGTTCGCTCGCCGAGCAGGACGGGATCGAAATCCGTTACTACAACATCATCTACAACCTCGTAGATGATGTGAAGGCGGCGATGTCGGGCCTGCTGGCGCCGACCCTGCGCGAAGAAATGCTTGGCAATGCGCAGATCCTCGAAGTGTTCAACATTTCGAAGGTCGGCAAGGTTGCCGGCTGCCGCGTTACGGATGGCGTCGTTCAGCGCGGCGCCCACGTTCGCTTGATCCGCGACAATGTCGTGGTTCACGAAGGCAAGCTATCGACTCTCAAACGCTTCAAGGACGAAGTGAAGGAGGTCGTCGCGGGCCAGGAATGCGGTATGGCGTTCGAGAGCTATCAGGACATGCGCGTCGGCGATGTCATCGAATGCTACAATGTGCAGGAGATCAAGCGCTCGCTCTAGGGCGAGCGCCCCGCTCCTGCTTTTCTTTCCTGCCGGCCAGGGCCGGTGCAGGACCAGTCGCGGGGCGAGCCTCCCGGACTGGCAACCAGACAGGATATGCAGCCTGACGTCTTGAGCGCGAAATCGGTTACCTCGTGCGGCGATCAGGCTGAGCCTGACAAAGGCTGAACACCGGAATCTCAGAAATCCATGTCCAGAACTCATCAACAGGGCGGCGAGCCCTCGCAGCGCATGTTGCGAGTCGGTGAATTGATCCGCCACACGCTTTCGGAGCTTTTGACCAAAGGCGGGATCATCGACCCGGTGCTGCACGCCCATGTCGTGACCGTGCCGGATGTGCGCATGAGCCCCGATCTGAAGCTCGCCACCATCTTCGTCATGCCGCTTGGCGGCAAAGACATGAAGGAAGTGATCGAAGCGCTCGACAGGCACCGCAAGTTTATTCGCGGCGAGGTCGCCCGCCGGATCAATCTCAAATTCGCGCCGGAGCTTCGGTTCAAGCAGGATTGCAGCTTCGATTATGGCGCGAAGATCGACGCGCTGCTCGATCGGGAAGACGTGAAGCGCGACCTCGAAGCGGATGCAGACTTGCCGCTGGACAAGCCTCAATGAATGCGCCGCGTTCGCAACGCACCGAAGTCAACGGCTGGGTGATCCTCGACAAGCCGACGGGGATGACCTCAACCTATGCGGTCGGCCGCCTGAAGCGCTTGTTCAACGCCAAAAAAGCAGGCCACGCTGGCACGCTGGATCCGCTCGCCACCGGCATATTGCCCGTCGCTTTCGGCGAAGCGACGAAGACGGTGCCTTTCGTTCAGGATGGTGAAAAGACCTACCGCTTCACCATCGCCTGGGGTGCGCAGACGGATTCGGATGACGTGGATGGCGAGGTCATCGCGCGCTCGGAGCTGCGCCCGGAGGTTGCTGCGATCCACGCGGCCTTGCCGCAGTTCATGGGCAACATTTTACAGCGGCCGCCGTCCTTCTCCGCCATCAAAGTGGCGGGCGAGCGCGCCTATGATCTTGCCCGCGACGGGGCTCCGCCGGATCTCGAACCGCGTCCCGTGACGATCCATTCGCTGACCCTCGTCGCTGCGGATGCCGACCATGCGCATTTCGAAGCGCATTGCGGCAAGGGGACTTATGTCAGGGCTGTGGCGCGCGATCTCGGCCAGGCGCTCGGCTGCTACGGGCATGTCTCCGCATTGCGGCGCACCCGCGTCGGCCCGTTCATCGAGAGCGAAGCCGTAACCCTACCGCAGCTTTCGGAGGCTCCAGCCGAAGCTTTGCTGCGGGTCGAAGCCGGGCTGACAGAGGTTCCGCAAATTCCGGTCGATCGCGCATTGGCGGCGCGCCTGCGCCGTGGCCAATCGATCCTTTTGCGCGGACGCGACACGCCGATGGATGGCCCGGCTTTCGCCTCCTGCTGCGGCGTCGTCGTCGCCATCGGGGCGATCGAGCAGGGCGAGTTGATACCGGGGCGGGTGTTCAACCTGCCGTTTTGACTTCAAGCGGCTCTAATTACTTGTTTCGACGCGTTTTCTTCACGCGAACCGGAAGCCACTTCGCTTGAAAACGCTATAGAGCAAAAAAAGCAGGCGAGTTCCCCTCCGTCAGGGGTTGGCTGAATGATCTGTCAACCTTTGGCAAATATCGTTTGAGCTGAGTTCCATCAGGTTGGACTCGAGGCTGCCGCTGGAGTCCTCGCAGGGTTGCCCATCCCATTTTGCCCAAGACAGTTCCGATGACCAATCGACCCCATCGCTACATGATCTGGACCTATGCGCCGCCGCCGGGCCAGAACGTATTCGATGCGCCGGCGGTGCCAACGCGACGTGATCCACTCCTGGTGGAGAGACGCCGCTACTCGGAGCTCTTTTCCGCTCCAGCCGCCGCCGCTTCAGATGAACAGGCAGCAAGCGGCGATGGCGGATCTTCGTCGCTCTATCATTACGGGCTGCCGGTCGAGATTGGCCTGCCTGGCCTCTGCACCCTGCCGAATGGCCGGTCGAGCGCTTTTCTGACGGAGAAAATCAGCTCCGACTTCATCAGTTTCATCTATGACGAATCGACGCCGGGCTATCGTTTCAAACTGCCCGACGAGCTGCCGCTCGGGACGCGTATGCATCTCGATCTCGATCGCATAGGTGAATTTCACGGCGCTCTCGCCGCCCAAAATCTGCGCGGTTTCAAAATCGCCGTTGCGGGCGAATGCAAAACCATGCTGGGCGGCAGGCTTGCGCTTCTGGCGGCTGCCATGCGGACTGCCGATCTCGAGGAACCGGCTGCCGCATCCAGGACGACGGTCACCAGACTTGAGCCGCAGATCAAAAACTGTCGTTTCACCGACCATTCCGGCGCCTTGCGAAAGGGCTGGATCATCAACGTGTCGCCGGTCGATGCGCTGATCAAGGCGGCGGTCGTGCCGCCTGTCGGTTCGCCTGTCGTGTTCGCCGGCCGCGACCGCCGTGAGGCGCAAGTGACCCGGGCTTTTGAGATTGGCTTTGCGGTGAATTTCCGCGAGCCCATCCCCGAGAGCGAGTTCTCGCCTGCGATCAAGTTTCTGGATGAATAAAAGCGTTTTCGAGCGAAGTGGCTTCCGGTTCGCGTGAAGAAAACGCGTCAAACAAGAGAATGTAGCGTTTTCGGGCGAAGCAGCCCCCGGTCCGCCCCGGGCCACTTCCCCTTGCCTTATTTTCCTGTATAAGACGCCCTTCGCGCCGCATCGGCGCATGCGCTCCTCCCAAACCCTGCTGGACGACATCCCGGCCTGGCTGACGGCGGAGCCCAACCTGAAAGGACCACCGATGTCGATTACGGCAGAGCGCAAGCAGGCGCTCATCAAGGACTATGCCCATGCGGCTGGCGATACCGGTTCGCCCGAGGTGCAGATCGCTATCCTGACCGAACGGATCGCTAATCTCACCGAGCATTTCAAGGTTCACACCAAGGACAATCACTCCCGCCGTGGACTCCTGAAGCTCGTCTCGCAGCGCCGTCAGTTGCTCGATTATGTGAAGCGCCGGGATGAGCCGCGCTACAAGAGCCTGATCGAGCGCCTGGGCATCAGACGCTGATCGGCTATCGCCCCACCCGGCTGTTCGCCCATTGACGGAATCGACTTGCCAAGTCTCTGCTGTCGCGTTCCCCGAAGGATGTTCGGGGGACGTAAAACTGCATTTCCGCTTGAAACCTGTCGTATTCCGAGAAAAAACGGGGGAGTGTTTTCCTGCATGGAAGACGCGCCCCAAAACGCTTTCAGGCGAAGCGGTTTGCGGTTTGCGTGGAAGAAACGCGTCAAAACAAATAGATAGAGCCGAAACGGCTCTATTATACGGTTGCGGAAGCCTGTTGTGTTTCCGTTCGCGGTGCGAGGGCATGGGCCTTCGGCCGTGCCCCGGCAAAGCCAGCCATGGCAGGATCGCCAGACGCTGCCGCGACGTGCTGCACTTGGGCTCTACGCCTCGGCCAGCCTCTCGCCGTCTTGCTCATGGCCAGAGAGTGTTAATGCTCCAGCCTTTGCCGTCTTCCAGAGAAAGACCAGGCTAGATGTTCGAAATCCATCGCGAAGAACTTGACTGGGCCGGGCGCAAGCTCGTGCTCGAAACCGGCAGAATCGCCCGTCAGGCGGATGGCGCCGTACTGGCGACCTACGGCGAAACGACTGTCCTCGCCACCGTGGTCTCGGCGAAAGCGCCGAAGCCCGGCGTCGATTTCTTTCCGCTGACAGTCAATTATCAGGAAAAGGCCTTTGCCGCGGGGCGTATTCCCGGCGGCTATTTCAAACGTGAAGGCCGCCCCAGTGAGCGCGAGACGCTGATCTCCCGTCTGATCGACCGGCCGATCCGGCCGCTCTTTCCGGAGGGCTACCGCAACGAGACGCAAGTCGTCGCGACGGTCCTGTCCTACGATCTCGAAAGCGATTCCGACGTCCTCGCCATGGTGGCGGCTTCGGCGGCGCTCACCCTCTCGGGCATTCCCTTCATGGGGCCGATCGGCGCCGCGCGTGTTGGCTATGTCAATGGCGCGCTGAAGCTCAATCCGACGCTGACGGAATTGAAGGATTCGGCGCTCGATCTGGTCGTTGCCGGAACCGGCGAAGCCGTGCTCATGGTGGAGTCGGAAGCCAAGGAGCTTTCCGAGACGACCATGCTCGAAGCCGTCATGCTCGGCCATCGCGGCTTCCAGCCGGTGATCGATGCGATCATCCGCCTTGCGGAACGCGCAGCGAAGGAGCCGCGCGAACTCGTTGTCGCCGATCACAGCGATGTCGAAGCAGCGGTTCGCGAGCTTGCCGAGGCCGATCTCCGCGAAGCCTACAAGCATACGGTCAAGCAGCAGCGTTACGATGCGGTCGCCGAAGTGCGCTCGAAAGTGATGACAGCGCTGTTTCCGGAAGGCGAGGAGCCGCGCTTCTCGCGCGAGGCGGTGGGCGCCGTCTTCCACGATTTGCAGGCCAAGGTCGTGCGCTGGAACATCCTCGACACGGGGACGCGCATCGACGGCCGCGATGTGAGGACTGTGCGTCCGATCCTCGCGCAGGCCGGCGTTCTGCCGCGCACGCATGGTTCGGCGCTCTTTACCCGCGGCGAAACCCAGGCGCTTGTGGTCGCGACGCTTGGCACGGGCGAAGATGAGCAGTTTATCGACAGCCTTGAAGGGACCTATAAGGAGCGCTTCCTGCTCCATTATAATTTCCCGCCCTATTCCGTCGGCGAAACGGGACGCATGGGTTCGCCCGGCCGGCGCGAGATCGGCCACGGCAAGCTGGCCTGGCGGGCCATCCATCCGATGCTGCCGACAGCGGCGGAATTCCCCTACACGATCCGCATCGTCTCCGAGATCACCGAATCGAACGGCTCCTCCTCGATGGCGACCGTCTGCGGCTCCTCGCTTGCCCTGATGGATGCCGGCGTGCCGCTGAAGCGGCCGACGGCCGGCATCGCCATGGGGCTCATCCTCGAGGGCGAGCGCTTCGCCGTGCTCACCGACATTCTCGGCGATGAGGATCATCTCGGCGATATGGACTTCAAGGTGGCCGGCACCGAGGAGGGCATTACCTCGTTGCAGATGGACATCAAGATCACCGGCATCAACGAAGAGATCATGCGCGTCGCGCTTAGCCAGGCCAAGGACGGGCGTCTGCATATCCTCGGCGAAATGTCGAAAGCCCTGACGAGCGCACGCGCCGAACTCGGCGAGTTCGCGCCGCGCATCGAGACGATGAAAATCCCGACCGACAAGATTCGCGAAGTGATCGGCACGGGCGGCAAGGTGATCCGCGAGATCGTCGAAAAGACCGGCGCCAAGATCAACATTGATGACGACGGAACCGTGAAGATCGCGTCAGCCGATGGCAATTCGATCAAGGCTGCGATCAACTGGATCAAGTCCATCGCCAGCGACCCCGAGGTCGGCCAGATCTATGAGGGGACGGTGGTGAAGGTGGTCGATTTCGGCGCCTTCGTGAATTTCTTCGGTTCGAAGGATGGCCTCGTCCACATCTCGCAGCTCGCCAAGGGCCGCGTTGCCAAGACGAGCGATGTGGTGAAGGAAGGCGACAAGGTCAAAGTCAAACTTCTCGGCTTCGACGATCGCGGCAAGGTGCGGCTTTCGATGCGCGTCGTCGATCAGGTGACTGGCGAGGACATCGAAGCCAAGGAAAAGGCCGAAGCGCAGGAAGCGCAGGGATAATTCCGATTTCACCGGATGAATTGGAGCCGCGGTTCTGAAGGGTCAGAGCCGCGGCTCTTTTGTTTCAACGCGCTTTCTCGCTTTTGATCTCGCATCGTCATTGCGAGCCGAAGGCGAAGCAATCCAGAAAAGCCGGCTGGATTGCTTCGTCGTTACGCAGGCAAGTTTGCGCAGCCTGCGCAAATTTGCCTGCGATGCTCCTCGCAATGACGGTGTGGCAGCCGCCTATCTCTGCGCAGACGTGAGATCCCACTCCGCCGGCCTGCCTTCAGGCGCATGATTTGTCCGGCTGATGCTCGTGCGGCGTGGACTATAACCGCCAACATCGCCGGGCGGGACGAGGCCATAGGCTGACGCTGTCCGTTGGACGTGATGATAGGGCTGGTAGGCGGGCGCAGGCTGTTGTTGCGCAGGATGGTAGGGGCGATAGTCCGAAGCCGCCTGTTCGACCGGATGATAGGGGCGGTAAGCCGAACCCGGCACAGGCAAGCCGTTATGCGGTAAAGTGGGCGCTGGTGGCGGAACCGATCCGTCGATACCGCCACCACCGGGGCCACGCAGAGCTACGGCCTGTCCGTTTCCGGTGCCTGCCTGCGAAATATCCATTTCCTCGTCGAGCGGCGGCGGCTCTGGAAGACCATCCGGCGCATGCTCCGGCAACGGCGCCATATGCGGCCTTGGACGGCAGATGCGGCGTGGCCCTGTCGATGTGTTGCCGCGCATGGCGAGATCGACATGGAAGTGATTGGAGTGGAGAGCGTTGTAGCCGGGTCCGAGCACGGTCGTGAAATAGCCGCAGGCGCCGCCGTCGACGTCGTGCAGGAAAGCCTGAGCGGCCTGATCGCCGTGAGACCAGTCGCGGGCGACGGAGATGACCCTGCCGTCTTGAAGGCGGAAGCCGCTGATGTCGATGGCATTGCCGAAAGCATGTTCGGAGAGTCGCGCGCCCGGCACATTATTGATGCCGCGGCAATTGTAGGAGCCCATGCTCATAATTTCGACGACGCGTTCGTTGAATCGCGCTTGCGCGTCGGGCTCGACCACATCGCGCACCCAATTGTTCAGCGATGCGATCATCGGACAATCGAGCGTATAGTGACCGTTGAGCGTGACTTGTCCGTCGAGCAGCGCCGTAACCCGGAAGGGCTGGGTCAGGCCGCAGACGCCGGGGCCGTCGATCGGATGCTCCGGCTCGACATAGGCCGAGGTGTGGATGAGATGCTCGGCGACACAGGCGTTTTCCGCCTGGGTTCGCCAGGCTGGCCGCCGCGCCCGCCCGTAATCGGAACAGCCGGCGAGCGGAAGAAGGACAGCCGCAAGGGCGGCGAACGGCGGGACGCGACGCAACATCCGCTAAAATTGTGCGAAAATCCTTAAACGCGGCTAAACCAACGCGGTTAATGAATTTGATGGCTGTTTCGAACGAAGAGGCTGGAGATCGTATGCCGCGTTTTGTGATCGCGCCGGGGCTCGTGATCGACGAATCCGAAATCGCATT